>JAIBCE010000335.1 GCA_019694315.1 Sandaracinaceae bacterium | reverse complement strand
GCTCGATCGTTTCGAAGAGGTCACGTACCTGCTCGAGCACCTCGACCGTGGGCTTGTGGCGCAAGTCGCGAAGGAGCGAGAGCGCGAGCTCGGCGAGCGCCGTGAGCAAGCGTGCCTCGAGCTCCTGAGGGCTCGTCTTCGCGAGGTCGTCGACGACGTAGCGAAAGCGCGGAACGAACGAGAGCACCTCGGCGCTGCGATGCGGCAGCGCGAAGATCTCCTCGAAGCGTCGCGGTGCCGTCCACCCCTCGGGCGCGTGCGAGACGACGATGGGCACCACGAGCGGCAGCGCGTCCGCCGTAGCTTCGCCGAGCACGCGCTCCCAGATGCGCACCATGTAGCGGAGCAGCCGGAAGGCCATGCGCTCATCGACGGTGCTCTGGTGCTCGAAGAGCAGGTAGAGGAGCAGGGGCCTGCCCTCGAGGCGGACGCTGTAGAGGAGATCGCTGTGCCGCTCCTTGAGCGCCTCGTCGACGAAGCTGCCGCCCGCGAGCGCCAGCGTCGACCAGTCGATCCGTCGCGCGAGCCGCGCTGGGAGCACGGCCCGCAGCTCGGCCTCCGCGTGCTCCGGCGACGAGAAGACGGCCTTGAACAGCGCGTCGTGTGGCGTGTGCGTCATGGCCGCCTCTTCGGCAGCCGCGCCGCAACGTTGCGTCCCTCGTCGTTCGCTCGTCTCGAACCTCTTCAGAAGGGGTTTCGCGCTTAGCGCGCATGCGCCGACGCCCTGCTCGATCTCGCCGGAGACGTTTCGGGATCGACGTGAGGATGCACGCCAGCACTCGCTGCGTGAGGACGCCCCATTCTCATCCGACCGAGCACGCGGACCGACCATCGTCGTCGACGCGCAGGTGCGTCGCGAGCACGGCTCGAGTCGCGGCTCTTGCTTGGGAAGGAGGAAGGAGAACAGAAGAGGAGATCCTCGCGCGTCCTCGGCTCGCGCGCCCTCACACGGCGAGCCCGCGCGTCCCCGGCAAGACTTCTGCCTTCCTCGGCGCGACGAGCGCGAACGCCCCCTGGCTCTGGGCTCCCGAGGCCCGTCAGCCGAGCACCTCTGCGACGCTCTGTGCGTGGAGCACGCGCTCGGCGTAGCGCTCGAGGGCGTCGAGGTCGGCGGCCTCGACGATCGCGCGCTCGGCTGGGCCGATCGTCCCGAACTTCAGCTGCAGCTGCTTGAGGACGAGCTCGGCGCGGCCTTCTTGCCGACCTTCTTGCCGACCTTCTTGCCGACCTTCTTGCCGGCCTTCTTGTCGACCCTCTTGTCGACCCTCTTGCCGGCCTTCTTGTCGACCTTCTTGCAGGCCTTCCTGCCGGCCTTCGTCGATGAGCTTCTGGGCGATGCTTCGCATGGCTTCGTTCCTCGTCTTGGGGCCGATCGCGCTGACCCAAGGGATGACCGTAGGTTGCTCGATCTCGTCCGTGTTGTGCAGCACGTAGTGCAGCACCGCGCTCACCAGGTGCGCAGGCGTCTCGGAGCGCTCGATCGTTTCGAAGAGGTCACGTACCTGCTCGAGCACCTCGACCGTGGGCTTGTGGCGCAAGTCGCGAAGGAGCGAGAGCGCGAGCTCGGCGAGCGCCGTGAGCAAGCGTGCCTCGAGCTCCTGCGGGCTCGTCTTCGCGAGGTCGTCGACGACGTAGCGAAAGCGCGGAACGAACGACAGCACCTCGGCGCTGTGATGCGGCAGCGCGAAGAGCTCCTCGAAGCGCCGCGGCGCAGTCCACCCCTCGGGCGCGTGCGAGACGACGATGGGCACCACGAGCGGCAGCGCGTCTGTCGGACCTTCGCCGAGCACGCGCTCCCAGATACGCACCATGTAGCGGAGCAGGCGGAAGGCCATGCGCTCATCGACGGTGCTCTGGTGCTCGAAGAGCAGGTAGAGGAGCAGGGGGCTGCCCTCGAGGTGGACGCTGTAGAGGAGATCGCTGTGCCGCTCCTTGAGCGCCTCGTCGATGAAGCTGCCGCCCGCGAGCGCCAGCGTCGACCAGTCGATCCGTCGTGCGAGCCGCGCTGGGAGCACGGCCCGCAGCTCGGCCTCCGCGTGCTCCGGCGACGAGAAGACGGCCTTGAACAGCGCGTCGTGTGGCGTGTGCGTCATGGCCGCCTCTTCGGCAGCCGCGCCGCAACGTTGCGTCCCTCGTCGTTCGCTCGTCTCGAACCTCTTCAGAAGGGGTTTCGCGCTTAGCGCGCATGCGCCGACGCCCTGCTCGATCTCGCCGGAGACGCTTCGGGATCGACGTGAGGATGCACGCCAGCACTCGCTGCGTGAGGACGCCCCATTCTCATCCGACCGAGCACGAAGACCGGCACCTGCGCGTCGACGGCGATGCGTCGCGAGCACGGCGCGAGTCGCGGCTCGTGCTCGGACATCACCCGAGCACCAGCGCCGACAGTTCCTTTGAGGATCAGGCGCGATCGCCGAGGAGGCGCACCGACTGGGCGCTCTTGATGCGGCCTTCGGGATCCCAGCGGCGACGGATCTCCTGGAAGCGCCCGAGACGCGGCTCCATCGCCTGGAAGTGCTCGCGGCGCGTGAACTGATCTTTGGTGAGGTAGATTCGGCCGCCCTCGCGCAGGACCTGCTCGTTCAGCGCGTCCACGAGCTCCTGCGTGTCGTCGCGCACGGGGATGTCGAGCGCGATCGAGATGCCCGACATCGGGAACGAGAGGATGCCCTCTCCCTCGGGGCCGCAGTCCTTGATGACACAGAGGAACGAGGCGCCGCCTCGGCGGGTGAGGATCTCCAGCACCCGACGTGCGGCGTCGCGGCCTGCCGAGGTGGGCAGCACGCACTGGTACTGCGTGAAACCGCGTTTGCCGTACATCCGGTTCCACTCACCGATGGCGTCGAGCGGATAGAAGAAGGTCTCCCAGTGCACGAGGCCCGTGCGCTCGCGCGAGAGGTGCCTCCAGTAGAACGCCTCGTTGAAGGCAGCGACGGTGGCGCGCCCGAGGACGAAGCTCGGGAGATCGAGCGGCATCGTGATCCGCGGATGCGGCTTGGGAAACCGGTGCGGGGCCTCGTTCGCTGGAGCCCAGTCTCCCGCCATGAGGATGCCGCGGCCCATGTGGCGACCGCGCGTGAGGCAGTCGATCCAGCCGACCGTGTAGGGCCAGCGCTTGGCGCCGGAGGCGAGCGCGTCGAGGAAGGCATCGATGTCGTCGACACGCTGCGACGTCTGCTGGATCCACGGGCTCGGGATGCGGCGCATCGAGAGCTCGACGTCGAGGATGTGACCGGTGAGGCCCATGCCGCCGATGGTCGCGCGAAAGAGATCGCTGTTCTCCTCACGCGAGCAGGTGACGATGCGGCCGTCGGCGACGCGCATGCGGAGCGCGCGCACGTGCTGGCCGATCGTGCCGTGAACGTGGTGATCCTTGCCGTGCACGTCCGAGGCCACCATGCCGCCGAGCGTCACGAACTGCGTGCCCGGCGTGACGGGGACGAACACGTTGCGCGGCAGAAAGAGCCGATTGAGCGCGAGCAGCGAGCAGCCGGCCTCCGCGCGCAGGACCATCGTCCGCTCGTCGAACGAGAGGAGGCGATCGGCGAGCGTGGTGTTGACGACGGTGCCGTCGGGACTCGCGGGCAGGGAGCTGTCGCCGTAGCTCCGACCGAGCCCGCGCGAGAGCGTGGCGCCCATGGTGGCGCGCTCGAGATCGTCGGACCGCACCTCGCGGCCACGCGCGCCCAGGCGCCCCCAGCCGCGGATCGTGCTCGGAGGCGGGATGCTCGGGCCCGCGGCCTTGGCCGGCGAGCGAGACGTGCGAGGCTCGGGAGCTTCCATGAGTGTGGGCGTACCGCCCCCGCCGAGGAAACTCCAGCCAGAGCGGGCGAGCCGTCGGTTCGGAGGGGCGAGCCGTCAGTCGAGGTCGCGGCCGTCGAAGCTCACCGAGACGGGGCAGTGGTCCGAGACGTGGGCGAGCCACGGATCGTCGCGGTGGATGCGGCAGCGCGAACGCCCGCAGGGCCCGCCGACCGCGCCGCGGGCGCTCGGGGCGAGCTCGTCCGTGGCGCTCGAGACGACGATGTGATCGAGCATGGCGACGCGTCCGCCCGAGACCTCGGTGCAGCCTGGCTCGAGCCAGAGACGTCGAAAGCCCGCGCCGTCGAGCACGTGCTCGAGCTGGCCGATCTCGTCGAGGCCCGAGACGCCGCGATCGCTGCCCATCGTGTTGAAGTCGCCGAGCACGATCACGTCGCGATCGCCATGCGTGCGCGCGAGCTCGCTCGTGAGGCCCTCGAAGGCCGCATCGGCGCGCGCGCGACGCTCGACGGCGCGGTCGTCGGTGCCGCTGTCGAGGTGCACGACCACGAGCCACGCGTCGAAGCCGGAGGCGAAGCGAAGCGCCACGCCGAGGCCCGGGCGCATGAAGCCAGCGCAGCCACCGCCGCGCTCGTTGCCTGCGAGGGCATCGACGCGGTGCACCGCCAGGCGCTCGGCGCGCGAGCCGTCGTAGAGCAGACCCACGTGCTGACGACCTTCGTCGTCGGGGCAGTCGTCGACGACCGCCTCCCAGCGGCCGTGGGTGAGTGTGTCGAGGCGGCCACGCAGCGTGTCGAGCGCGGCGACCGCGTGCTCGTGACGAAGGAGCTCCTCGAGGCCGATCGCGTCCACGTCGAGCTCGGCGATCGCCGCGGCGAGCGCGTCGAGATCCGTCGCGTGCGTGTCGGCGCCGTGCGCATCACCGTCGGGAAACCAACGCACGTTGAGGGCCGCGACGCGCACCTGCCCCGGATGCGTGTCGGGGCGCGCAGCGGCGGGCGCAGGCGCGACGGGCTCGACGAGCGAGGTGGCGGTGCGCGGGGGCACCGATGCGGCAGGCGGATCGCTACAGCCGAGCGCGAGGCTCGCGAGCCCGACGAGGACGTGTACGATGGGCCGCATGCGCGCGCGCCTGCTCACGACCTCGATCGCCATCGCTTGCCTCTGCTCCGTCGCATGCGCGGGCAGTATGGCCGAGATCTCGGGGGACGAGCGCGAGCGCGAGGACGAGGCGCTGCTCGCGCGCGGCTACCACGACGACGTGGTGCGGTTGGTGGGGGACGCCGAGGCGGCGCCCGTGTCGCCTGACGCGTGCGGCGATGGCTGCGCGACCCTCTCGCGCGTCCACGGCCTGAGCGATCGGATCTGCCGGATCGCGGAGCGCGACGATCACGACGAGGCGACGCAGTTCCTCTGCGAAGACGCGCACTCGCGCGAGAACAGCCTCACGCAGCGCCTCGCGAGCTGCACCTGCGAGCCCTGAAGACGGGCGCGCTCACGCGCGACAGTCGAGGACACGCGCGTCGGTGACGATCACGTGCACACGCTCGTCGCCTTCGGTCTCGGGGATCTCGGCGAGGAGCTGGAAGTCGAAGGCCACCGCGACGCGCGCGACCTCGGGGATTCGAGCGAGCAGGCGATCGTAGTAGCCCTTGCCGTAGCCGATGCGACCGCCGCGCGGATCGAGCGCGAGGGCAGGCACGATGACGAGCTCGAGCTGATCGAGCGGCATGCGGTGCGCCTCGGGCGGGGGCTCGGGTGCGAGCCGGCCCTGCTCGTAGGGCGTGACGCCCGCCTCCCACACGCGAGGATCGAGCTCGGCCCCGTCGTCGCTCATGCGCGGGCAGGCCACGCGCTTTCCCTCGGCGCGCGCCCGCTCCACGACGGGGCCTGTGTCGACCTCGGTGCGCATCGAGGCGTACACCAACACCGACGACGCCTCCTTCCACTCGGCGAGCTCGAAGAGCGCAGCATGGATGCGGGAGGCGCGCTCGGCGCGGACCGCGGCGGGCAGGGCCTTGCGGACCTGCCGCATCCGCGTGCGGATCTCGTCCTTCACGCGGCGGCGCAGGCTCTGGTCGTCGAGGCCCACCCTCAGTCCTTGGCGACCTCGGCCTCGAGGCGCTGCGCACCCGTGATCGCGAGATCGAGGCGCTCGAGCGCGCGCCCCACCGCGTCCTTGGCCGTGCGCTCGACGTGCTTGCGGCGCTCCTCCGCCTGCACGAGCTCGTCGGCGAGGCCGAGCGCGACGACGGCGAGGAGCTGAGCGGGGCTCGCGGTCCGCGCGACCTTGGGGCCGAGCGCCGCGACGCGATCGTTGATGAGCTCGGAGAGGCGCGTGAGGTGAGACTCGTCCGCGTCGGAGGCCATGCGATAGCGCGCGCCCGCGATCTCGAGCGTGATCGTCCGCTTCATGGGCCCGGACCGTACCAGCGCCGCGGCCGCGGAGCGAGCGGCGCTTCGCTCGACGCTCACCCGTGGTTCTCTTTCCTTGGCGCCGAACGCGCGTGTACCCTCTTGGCGCAATGATCAAGGTCGCCTGCATCTCCTGCGAGAACCCCTACGAGCTCGATGAGCGGCGCCTTCCGCCGAGCGGCCTGAAGATGAAGTGCCCCAAGTGCGGCACCTCGTTCCTCGTCTATCCCGACGGCCGCACCGCTGCGGCGCCAGCCGCGCCGACCAAGCCTCTCGCACCGCCGCCTCCGCCACCGCGTGTTCCTCCGCCTCCCCCGCCGCGCGCCGTCGCCACCGCGCTCGAGGGGCTCGAGGAGGACCTGCCGGCCCCGAAGCAGGCCCCTGGGGAGATTGATCTCCCTGCGCCTCGCGCTGCCGCGCCCCGCGCCTCGCAGCGCGCGATGACGAAGGTGGGCATGGGCGACGCCAAGGCGCCCAAGGGCCTCCTCGGGGGCGACGAGCTCGACCTGCCCGCACCGCGCGGCGCCGTGCCCAAGCCTGCGACCGCTGCAGCAGACGACCTCGATCTCCCGGCGCCGCGCAACGCGCCGGGCATCGACCTCGATCTCCCGGCGCCTCGGAGTGCCAAGGCGCCACCGACCAGCGTGCGCCCCGCTCTCGCCCAGCCCGATCGCACGCCGTTCGACGACGACGCGCTCGACCCATTGAGCGCTCGTCGCCCTGCCGACGATCTCGATCTCCCAGCGCCACGTCGCGCTCCGGGTCCACTCGGGGGAATCGATCTCGATCTGCCCGCCCCCAAGGGCGCCCGCGCGAACGATCTCGATTTGCCCGCGCCGCGCGGCGCTGCACCCTCGGTCGATCTCGACCTGCCGGCCCCCAAGGCGAGCCCGCGAGGCATCGATCTCGATCTGCCCGCCCCCAAGGGGGGGGCGGCCGCGTTCGATCTCGACCTGCCCGCCCCCAAGGGCGGCGGTGGCTTCGACCTCGATCTCCCCGCGCCCAAGGGCGGCGGCGGTGGCTTCGATCTCGATCTGCCGCAGCCGAGCCGACGCGGGGGACAAGCCGCACGCCCGCTCGACGAGCTCGATCTGCCCGCGCCCAAGGGCGGCGGGATGGAGCTCGATCTCCCCGCGCCCAAGGGCGGCGGGATCGGCCTCGATCTGGACCTTCCCCAGCCCGCGCGACGGGGCGCGGGAGAGGTGGATCTGCCCGCTCCGGTGGGCGGCGGTGGCTTCGGTGATCTCGATCTGCCGCAGCCCAGCCGGCGTGGGGGGGGCGGCGAGATCGCCGATCTGCCCCAGCCCGTGGGCTTTGCCGATCTACCCGGCATCGCAGCCGAGCTGCCGGCGCCGGCCGCGGGCCTTCCGGCCCCGGCCGCGGGACTGCCCCGTCGCGTCCGCTCCGACCTGCCGAGCCCCGGTGCGCCCGGCGGCCTCGACGATCTCGAGCTTCCTCCCCCCAAGACGGCCCGCGCACGCCCCGCGACGGCCGAGCTCGAGCTGCCACTGCCCGCCGCGCGTGATCGCGGTCACGGCGAGGTAGACCTCGGTGGGGATCTCGGGGGAAGCCGCGACGACATGGAATTCGCGGACATCCCGCAGGAATCTCCGAGTCGCGTCGATGCGCCACGGCCGCAGATCGTCGATGCCCCCAAGCCCGGAGCCGCACCCGCCGCGGCGCCCAAGCCCCCGAGCCGCGCCCCGCTCCTCGTGGGCCTCGGCGCGATCGTCCTCCTCGGCGGCGCGGGCGCGGCGCTCACGTTCACGCCGTACGGGCCCTTCGGCTACTACGCCCTCGAGCAATTCCTGCCCGCCGCGGGAGACGCCGCGCAGGTGGCGGCGACGATCCAGCAGGCCGACGCGCTCATGCTCGAAGATCAGCCCGGCGCCGCGCGCGACGCGTTGATCCAGCTCGGCACGCTTCGCCACGACGCGGGCCTCAACCGCGAGCTCCTGGCGCGAAGCCTCGTCATGGAGTCGCTCTACGTGCACCGCTTCGCCGACGACATGGGCGGTGGGGTGCGCGCCGCTGCCATCCGCCAGCGCCTCGAGGAGCGCAACCCCGACGATCCGATGCTCGCGCTGGCGCTGGCCGCCGATCAGCTGCGACAAGACAACCCCGACGGCGCGACCGCGCACCTCGACGCCGCGCGCGCCTACCGCGCCGACGATCCGTTCGTGGACATCGTAGCCGGCGAGGCCGCGCTCGCGCGCGAGGCATGGCCCGAGGCCCGCGCCGCGTTCCAGACCGCCCTCTCGCACAACGGCGGCGCGATGGCGCAGTGGGGGGTGGCGCGTGCGATGATCGGTCAGACCCGCGCAGCACGCGCCGCCGCGTTCGGCGCGCCCGAGGGAACGGAGGTCCCGCCCGAGGCCGACGCCGCCGAGACCGCGGCCGCGGTGGTCGCGGCGCTCGCCGCGAGCCCGCGCTTCGTGGGGCCGCGGGTGGAGACGGCCCGGGCCGCGGGGTCCGAGGG
>JAIBCE010000334.1 GCA_019694315.1 Sandaracinaceae bacterium | reverse complement strand
CACGCCGAGCGCCGTCTCGCTCGCGGGCGCGATCGGGACGTGGGCGCGCGTGACGATCAGCGCGTCGGGCAGCGGCTCGTCGTCGACCTCGAGCGTCGCTTCGCCGCGGTTCCGCAGCGTGAGCGTGCCGTCGTACACGTCACCCACGATCAGCGCGCCTCCATCGAGGTTGGTGGGTGACACCGTGATGTCGGGCAGCGGCACGTGGACGCTCGCCGGGTCGAAGTCCGTCGACGTCGAGGTGGTCACGATGGGCACCGGCACGTCGAAGAGCGTCAGATCGAAGCGCCGACCGAGGAGCTCGATGTAGGCCGTGGGGAGCACGTGGATCACGCCGTCGTAGGTGATCGTGCCTTCGGGCGAGACCACGACGTCCTCGGAGCCGCCGAAGCCATCGGGCGGCGGCCAGTACTGCACCACGGCGCCCTCGCGATCGATGGGGCTGCGCGCGTCCGCGATGAGGATGCGATCGGTCTGGTAGCCGGTCGTCAGGTCGCCCTGCACATCGACCGCGAAGCCGCCGTCGAGGCCCGGGATCGAGGTGCCGATGATGCTCGACAGGCCGACCGTGAAGACCGAGATCATGTCGGTCGTGTCGTGCACGGTGACCGGACGCGGGCTCGCGCCGGGCAGCACGAAGGGATCGAACATCGTGTCGCCCACGAGGCGCAGATCGTGGAAGGGCACGAAGGGGATGTCGCCCTCCCACTCGTAGTGCGTGCCCGCGATGTCGGCCGAGAAGCGCATGCGCGCGACGATCTCGAGGCCCCAGGCCATGCGGAGGTGGCCTTGGCCAGGCCTTCCCGGCGTGGCCATCGAGAGCCCGAAGGGCCAGTACGTCGCGAGCGTGCCGCCCAGCGACACCTCGGTCTCGCCCATGAAATAGAGGGCGAACCGCACCTGGATGGGCGAGCTCGCGGGCACCCAGCCACTGTCGAGCGTCACGCTCGGCAGGCGCATGTCGAGGTAGTCGAAGTCGATGTCCGCGCGATGACAGCCGACGGCATCCGGCGGGCAGTCCTGCGCGAGGGCGGGGGAGCTCTCGAGCGCGAGGCTCGTCGGCACGAGGCACGTCAGCGCGAGGGCGAGAGGCAAGCGACGCATGGCTCGATGGTAAGAGGACGCGGCGTCGAGCGTCCACGAGCTGACGAAGCCCCGTGAGCGGCGTGGCGGTGCTGACCTCCCGCACCGAGGCGGTTTGCGCGCGCGTGCGACCGTGGGGGACGATGAGGTCATGCGCGGCTGGCTCTTCGGCGTGATCCTCACCCTCGTCCTGCTCGGCTCTGCGGCGTGCACGGCGATCGTCTCGCCCGATCCTCGTCGGCTCGGCGGGACCGACGCGGCGGGCGTGCACGACGCGGGACCTCTCTCTCCCGACGCCGGCGCCTGCGATCGTGCGGGCGCATGCACGCCGGGGGAGCGACGCCGCAGCGGCACGGGCTGCCCCGAGGGGGCGACGCGCGACGAGCTCTGCAGCGCAGCGTGTGTGTTCGAGCCGCAGGGGACGTGCGCCGCGGACGCGTGCGCCACGCCGGGCGTCTCGGAGCGCGTGCGCTGTGGGCAGTGCGGCACGCAGGAGCGCTTCTGCACGGCCGCGCGCGTGTGGGAGTACGGGCGGTGCGAAGGTGAAGGGCCGTGCATGCCCGGCACGACGGGCACGACCACGTGCGGGCGATGCGGCACTCAGTCGGCGCGCTGCACGCTCGAGTGTCGATGGGAGGGCACGGGCGCCTGCAGCGGGGAGGGCGAGTGCTCGCTGGGCGAGACGCGGCGCAGCGAGCGAGGCTGTAGCGGGGGCCTCACGCGCGTCGAGACCTGCAACACGATGTGCGTCTTCGAGGGCAGCGGGCCCTGCACGCCACGCGCGCTCGACGTGATGCTCCTCCTCGACGTGACCGGCTCGCACGGCGCGCGCGTCTCCGAGTCGATCGCGACGATCGAGTCCGACTTCGTGACGCCGCTCCTGTCGATCGGGGACGGGGCGAGCGGGGCGGTGGCGGTGGGCGTCGCGTACTACGCCGATTTTCCCGTGAGCCCCTACGGGAACGAGGGCGACCGGCCGTTCGAGGGAGGCCTCGAGCCCTCGAGCAGCGCGGCGACGATCGCGGCCGAGCTCGCTGGGCTGCCGCGCATGAACGGTGGCGACCTCGAGGAGGCCGGCGTCGAGGCGCTCTCGATCCTGACGGGGGGCGCACCTCCGGCGTCGGCCTCGCCGCTCACGTGCTCGCCAGGTCGCATCGGAGGGGGCTGCTGGCGCGCTGGCGCGCGACGAGTGATCGTCCTCTATACCGATGCTCCGTCGCACAACGGCCCCGACCCGGCGAGCGCGGAGCTGCTCGCGCCCTACATGGGCACCGTGGGTCCCAATGCGCGCTGGGCCGAGGTGATGTCGCGCCTGCGCGCCGACGCCGTCGAGCTCATCGTCCTCTACGTGCCGGGCTCGAGCATGGCCCTCACCGGGCAGATCTCCGAGATGCTCACCGACGTGGGCATGCCTGCCACGAACGCGATCGACGCCACCGCGATCGCGCCCGCGCTCCGCAGCGCGGTCGCACGCATCCGGACCGTCTCGGGCCTCTGACGCACGCCGCACACGCGCGCGGTGCCCGAGGTCAGACCCAGTCGAGCACGACCTTGCCGCTCTGGCCCGATCGCATGATCTCGAAGGCCTCGGCGTACTGATCGATCTTGAAGCGGTGCGTGAGCACCGGCTTCACGTCGAGCCCGCTCTGGAGCATCGCGGTCATCTTGTACCAGGTCTCGAACATCTCCCGGCCGTAGATGCCCTTGAGGATCAGGCCCTTGAAGATCACCTGGTTCCAGTCGATCGTGACGCCCGCCGGTGGGATCCCGAGGATCGCGACGCGACCGCCGTGGTTCATCGCCTCGAGCAGGCTCTCGAAGGCCGGGCCGTTGCCGCTCATCTCGAGGCCCACGTCGAAGCCCTCGGCCATGCCGAGCTCCTTCATCACGTCGGTGATGCTCTGCTCCCTCACGTTCACCGCACGGGTGGCGCCCATCTTCTTCGCGAGCGCGAGGCGGTACGGGTTCACGTCGGTGATGACGACGTGGCGTGCACCGACGTGCTTGCAGATGGCCACGGCCATGCAGCCGATCGGGCCCGCGCCGGTGATGAGCACGTCCTCGCCCACGAGGTCGAACGAGAGCGCCGTGTGCGCCGCGTTGCCGAGCGGATCCATGAAGGCCGCGACCTCGTCGGGGATCGACTCGGGCAGCTTGAAGGCGTTGATCGCCGGAAGGACGAGGTACTCCGCGAACGCGCCGGGCACGTTCACGCCCACGCCGACCGTGTTGCGACAGAGGTGACGCTTGCCCGCGCGGCAGTTGCGACAGTGGCCGCAGGTGATGTGCCCCTCGCCGCTCACGCGATCGCCGATCGAGAAGCCGCTCACGTGGCTGCCGATCTCGACGACCTCTCCCGCGTACTCGTGGCCCACGTGCATCGGCACGGGGATGGTCTTCTGCGCCCACTCGTCCCAGTTGTAGATGTGGATGTCCGTGCCGCAGATCGCGGTCTTCTTGATGCGGATCTTCACGTCGTTCGGCCCCACGGCCGGCACCGGCGCCTCCGACATCCAGATGCCCTGCTTGCGCTCGAGCTTCGAGAGGACCCGCATCGTCGTCGTCATGCGCGGAGGTATCGGCCCTCCGTCACGCGCTGGCAAGGCCTGCGATGCGTGCGCGCCGTGTCGGCTGCGTCGACGGCTCAGCCCGGCAGCTCGAGGCGGTCGAGCAGGCCCACGAGCTCCTGGCTCACGCCGCCGCCCGGGGTGGTGCGTGCGGCGCGGCGCTCGTGCTCCGGGGTCTGCGGCCTCGCGACGAGGTGCACGCGCGCGCCGAGCTGCGCGGGCAGCGCGAGATCGAGCTCGAAGATGTCGCCGCAGACGAGCGTGTTCTCGGGGCGGGTGTGGGTCTCGTCCCAGATCCGCGTGAGCGCGTCGAAGTAGTGCCCACGATGAAGGTGGATGGGGCGTGCGAGCCCGTGGATGCGCGACGTCTCGGGGATCTCGCTCCAGAGCTCGCGCCACGTGTGGCTCGCCCGCGACGGCTCGGCGATCACGAACTTGCGCGCATCGCCACGGACCGAGAGCTTGTCGAGGCCCTCCGGCGCGAGGTCGCGGAGCTTGGCGGCCACGTGATCCGTCTGCGAGTTGGTCACCACGAACACCGGAACGCCCGTCGCGATCACGGTCTCGACCACGCGCCGCGCGTCGTTGCGGAAGACGTTGCGCGACTTCGGGTAATTCTCTCGGTAGAGGGCCTGCAGCATGTCGGTGCGGGCGCCGAGACCGAGGCCGAGCTCCGTGAGGAGCAGCTGCGCGACGGTCGTCGTGAAGATGTACGGGTCGGCGTGCGACGGCGCGACGATGGTGCCCTCGTACTCCCAGCCGTAGCGATCCGGGTCGGCCTCCACGCGCGACGCCAGCGCCGGCCAGCGGAGGTCGGCGGCCTCGCCCACGCGAGCCCGCAGCCCCTCGCGGAAGCCGGTCACGAAGGGGACGGCCTCGTCGTCCACCCGCGTGAAGGTGCCGTCGAAGTCGAGAACGATGCACTCGGTGCTGCTCATGCCATCTCGGAGGCGAAGGGGAACGGGGGGATAGCAGACGGCCGACGCGGTGAGCTACCTTTTCCGGATGCGCGCACCGAACGTCGTCGTCCCGGTCGGTCTCTTGGTCGCGATGGGCTCGCTCACGGCGAGCAGCGGCTGCAACCACATGGAGCGCCGCTACGTGACGCCCGAGGGCGCCTCCGTGTACGCGATGACGTTCGCGCCGGACACGCCGCCGCTCTTCATGGGCCGCGAGGAGAACCTCTACCAGCTCGAGACGCCGATCGAGCTCCCGATCCGACCGCCCACCGCGGCCGAGGAGTCGGCGCTCGCCGGCGCTCCGTGGGTGTCGCGCGGCGACTACGAGACCGAGATCACGTTCACGGTCACGAACCTCGACATGGAGAACGTGCGCGTGGTGGGCGTGACGCTCAACGGCATCAACCCGATGTTCGAGTACGTGCCCGGGTTCTCGGTCGAGCAGGGCAACGCCACGCCCGACTTCGCGCAGTGGGAGCGCACGTACGCGCTCGAGCCCGGCGAGAGCCGCACGATCACCGGCCGCGAGGAGGAGATCGCCGAGATCGCCGTCGATCTCGCGTCGGCGACGAGCTCGCCCGAATGCGAGCTGCTCGCGAATCAGATCGTCTACTTCATGAACCAGTCGGGCATCGATCCGCGCTCGACCGCGTGCGTCCCGCCCGTCATCCCCGGCCTCGTGGGCTTCAAGCTCGGCCTCCGCTCGACGGCCGCCGAGCCACCGCCCGTCGCGATCGAGGCGAGCGTGGAGATGCGCGACGTGCGGGACCGCATCGCGTCGCCGGGGCAGCCCGTGTGGGAGCCGCCCATGCCCACACCGTTCACGCCGCCTCCGCCGCCCGAGGAGTGAGCCTCTGCGAATGAGCGCGGCACGAACGAACTGCGAGCGACGAACGAAGACGGTCGAGGCGTGACCACCAAGAGCTCTCCCGGGCGCCGCAAGGGCGCGTACACCCAGGCCACGCGCGTGCTCGCGATCCTCGAGCTGGTGCGGCGCGAGGCCGCGCCCGTGCCGCTCGCGCGCATCGCTGCGCAATTCGAGCTCTCCGAGCGCCAGGCGCGTCGCGATGTCGCGATGCTGGCGGAGTCGGGGCACGCGCGGAGCGTGATCGTGGAGGGTCGCAGCGCGGTCGCGGCTGCGGGGCCCGAGCCCGTGAGCCTCACGCCTCGTGAGCGCGTGCTCCTCGGCAGCCTCGGGGTGCTCGCCGCGCAGCTCGGCGGCGGAGCCGTCGGCGAGGAGCTGCGCGCGGCGCTGCACAAGCTCGCGCTCTCGGCGCGTGAGGAGCGCGAGCATCCGGCCACGCTGGTCGCGGCGCCCGTGCCGCCCGCGAGCGCGAGCGTGGGTGAGCGGATCGACCGCATCGAGCAGGCGATCCGCGCGCGCCACGAGCTCCGCGTGAGGCTGGCGAGCGAACGCGAAGAGCCGCGAGCGCTCGCGTTCTTGCCGTATCTGCTCGTCATGCACCCGAGCGGTCCGCACGTGGTCGGTCGATGGGACGTGACCGAGCCGATCCGCGCGGTGCCCCTCGAGAAGCTCTCCCATGTCGAGGTGGTGTCGGGCACCGTGGTCGCAGCGCCCCAGAGCCTCGATCTCGGGCGCCTCTTCGAGCGATCGCTCGAGGCTCCGCGCGCGAGCTCGCCTCGGCTCGTGCACAGCTGAGCGCGACTGCCGATGCGTCGGTCGCCACCGAGTCGGGCACGGCGTGCGAGGGCATGCCTCGCGCTGCGGTGCCGGCTCGGCGCGCTGCTGTGCGTGCTCGGCGCGCTCCTCTGCACGAGCGCGCGCGCGAGCGCCCAGAGTCGCCCCAATTTCGTGCTGATCGTGGCCGACGATCTCGGTCGCGGAGAGCTCGGCGCGTACGGCCAAGAGCAGCTCGCCACGCCCGCGCTCGACGCGCTCGCTGCGCGCGGCGCTCGCTTCTCGCAGGCGTACACGACCGTGCCGGTGTGCGCGCCGTCGCGGTGCTCGATCCTCACGGGCCTCCACGCCGGCCACTGCGCGGTGACCGAGAACGACGAGCCGAACCTCCCGCTGCCGAGCCGCGATCCCACGGTGGCCGAGATGCTCGCGCTCGCGGGCTATCACCGCGCGATGGTGGGCAAGTGGGCGCTCGGCGGTGAGCTCGACGACGGCACGCCATGGAACGTGCAGAGCGCGCCGTGGCGCGTGGGCTTCGAGCACGTGCTCGGCATCCTGGATCAGGAGATCGCGCAGGATCACTATCCGAGCTGGCTCTGGCGCGCGTCGCCGGGCGGTGAGCCCGCGATGGAGCGGCTCGAGGGCAACGACGAGGGGGCCCGGTCTCGGTACGCGCCCGATCTCTTCTCGTCGGAGGCCGTGGCGCGGGTGCGCGACACGCCGGAGCCGTTCTTCCTCTACTTCGCGATGACGCTGCCGCACCGCGAGCTCGTGCCGCCACCTGGGAGCGACGCGGATCCGAGCGACGCCGACGCGACGTACGCCGCGATGGTCGCGCGCCTCGACGCGCAGGTCGGCGCGATCGTGGCGGCGCTCGAGGCGCGAGGGATCTCCGAGCGGACCTACGTCGTGTTCACCAGCGACAACGGCCCGAACTCGATCGACGGCCATCGCATCGAGACGTTCGCGTCGTCGTCGGCGCTCCGAGGGCAGAAGCGCGATCTCTACGAGGGCGGGGTGCGTGTGCCCTTGCTCGTGGCGGGGCCCGACGTGGCGCCGCGCGTGCTCGAGGAGCCGGTGATGCTCGCCGATCTCTTCCCGACGTTCGCGAGCCTGGCGGATGCTCCGGTGCCGCGCGAGCTCGACGGTCGATCGTTCGCGGAGGAGCTCGCGGGATCGACGCGCGAGGGCGCGCTCCACGATCACCTCTACTTCGAGTGCAACGAGCGTCGCGGCGGGGCCGAAGCGCCCACGCGGCGGGCCGTGCGGCGCGGGCGCTGGAAGTGGATCCGCAGCGCGCGCGGCGACGAGCTCTACGATCTCGAGGTCGACCCCGCCGAGCGGCACGACGTCGCGGCGCGCGAGCCCGAGATCGTGGCCGAGCTCGCTCGCCTCGCGACGGCGGATGACGCACCGCGCGTGCCTTCGCGCGCCCCTGCGCTCGTCGTACGTGCCGGTGCGGCCATCGCGGATCGTGCCCCCCGAGAGGCGGGGCCGACGCCGCTCCTCGTGCTCGACCCCGACGACGTCGAGGACGATGGGCGGAGCTGGCCGCAGCGCATCGAGTCGCCCGCGCTCGTGGCGACGCTCGTGGGGCCCGAGCTCGTGCGAAGCGATCCGGGGCACCTGCGCTTCGAAGGAGAGGACCACGTCGTGGTCCCATCGCATCCTGCTCTCGCGGTGTTCGGAGGGAGCTTCTCGCTCCACGCGCGCGTTCGGCTCACCGCCCTCGCGAGCGAGCCCACGCGCGATCAGCGTCAGTGGCTCGTGTTCGCCAAGCCCACGGGGCTGTCGGACGTGCACGCGGCCTTCGGGCTCCTCGTGCAGGGCGGCGATCTGGGCTGCGCACCCGAGGCGCCGCACGCGTGCTCGGGCCGCGAGATCACTCTGTTCTTCGGCGATCCGAGGCTCGATCCCGCGCGGCCGTTGGTCTTGCCGAGCACGCTCACGATCGACGACGACGCCGTGCACGAGATCGTCGTGCGTGTGGATCGCACGCAGGGGTCGATCGAGCTCGAGCTCGACGAACGGAGCGAGTCGCTCCCGTTCCTCGTCCAGCCGGGGATCGAGGCCGAGGCGCCGATCGTGATCGGAGGGCACCACGACGCCTCGGGCCGCTTCGCGCAAGGGCTTCGAGGGGAGCTGTCACGCTTCGCGCTCGCCGAGGGCACGGCGAGCCGCGACGAGCTCCGTCACCTGCCGCGCCTCGCCGACCCGCGTCACCTCCGCGTGCGCCTCGGCGACGTGGCGCTCGGCGGCGAGGCCGTCGTGGCGCTCGAGCTCGAGAGCCTGCCGCTGCCGGCGGCGCACTGGATCGAAGCGGAGATCGAGCCCGACGAAGGCGTGCGCGCGGAGCTCGAGGGCGGCGCGCGGCGCGCTCTCTTCGCCGGCGACGTCGCGCATGCGCGCGTGCGCCTCGACA
>JAIBCE010000333.1 GCA_019694315.1 Sandaracinaceae bacterium | reverse complement strand
CTCTGCCTGTCGCGCGGCCTCGGCCTCTGCGGCGCGACGCTGCATGTCGAGCTCTGCCTGTCGCGCGGCCTCGGCCTCTGCGGCGCGACGCTGCATGTCGAGCTCTGCCTGTCGCGCGGCCTCGGCCTCTGCGGCGCGACGCTGCATGTCGAGCTCTGCCTGTCGCGCGGCCTCGGCCGCCGCCTGCTGCTGCGCGAGTGCCTGCTGCTGCGCGAGGGCCTGCTGCTGCGCGAGTGCCTGCTGCTGCGCGAGTGCCTGCTGCTGCGCGAGGGCCTGCTGCACCGAGGTCGCGCCGTCGGTGATCTCGGGCGCGCCGCGCCAGTCTTTCCACTGGAGCGCGACGAGCGGTGGCCGCTTCGGCTGACCTTCCCAGCGATGATCGAAGATCGCCATCTTCACGAGCTTGCCCTTGGGCCGATCGGCGAGGCTCGCCTCGATCTGCCCGAACAGCTGCTCGATCACCGTGCGCGCCGCGGCGATGCTCGTGCCTTCGGGCACGTAGTAGTGGCGCTCGCGATAGAGAAGCGGCGATTCCTTCGTGGGCTCGCCGTCGCGCGCGAAGGTCTGCTCTGCGATCTCGCCCACCACCACCGCAGGCGCGGCCGGTGGCGCGCTAGGCGTCGGAGTGGGCGCCGGCGGAGGCGCCGACGGAGTGGGCGCTGACGTAGGCGGGGCGCTCGCGGCCGCGGCCGTTACGCTCTGCGCGGCGCGCGCCGCTTCCTGCGCGGGCAGCGTCGCGGTCTTCTCGGTCACCTCGCCCACCGCGACGGAAGGGCCCGCCGGCGTCGCGGCGATGTAGGCGACGGTGTGCTTCGGAGCCTTCTTCGCGTCCGCCTTCGGTGCTGGCACGGGGACGGCCACGGGGCGCGGCATGCCCGCGGCCGACGCGCTCGCAGGGCGGGGCAGCCCCGGTGAGCTCGACTTCGTGGGCTCGGTCGCTGTCGCGGGCGGCACGGCTTGCACCGCCGCAGGGGGCGCGGCCGAGGGCGAGGCGGGCACGACGGACGACGGCCCAACAGGCATCACGGGCGCGGGCGCGACCGAAGCGGGGGCGGGCGCGACCGAAGCGGGCGCGGGCGCGACCGAAGCGGGGGCGGGCGCGACCGAAGCGGGTGCGACCGAAGCGGGTGCGGGCGCCGTCGCGCCGATCACCTGCGCTGCGCCTCGCAGGCCCATCGAGCTCGCATCGAACGCCACCGTCTTCTTCGAGACCTTGACGTTCACCGTGCTCGGCGCGGGCGGCGCGCTCGCAGGCGCTGGCGGAGGGACGCTCGCGGCGGTGCTGGGCTCGAGGCGGTAGCGCTTACGCGTCACCGCATCGACGAGCGACACCACGCCCTCGGGCGACACGCTGCACATCGCGCCAGGCGGCACGCCACCGCGCTCGCCGATGCGCCCGCGTCCCTGGGTGAGCGCCGTCATCCAGTCGGTCGCCTCGACCGTCACATCGTGGATCGCGGCCTCCGAGCCCAGCTCGGCGACGGTCATTCTCCAACGTTTCTGGGACAAAACGCGCTCTCTCCGGGGGTGGGAGATGAACGCACGAGGCCCCGACCCGGGTCAAGGGTGTTGGGACCCGAGCCCGGTGCGAGAGCCTGGCGAGGAAAAGGTCGACCACGGCGGCGCCGCCACGTGGGCTCCCTTCGCGACCGAGGCGGTCATCCCGGGGGAGCGCTGACGTCCACGACGACCGCCTCGTAGCGCCGGGCGCTACGGAAGCCCCCGGCGCTACAGCACCGCGAGCGAGCGCGCGGAGACGTCCCGCGAATTGTCCACGGTCTGTGGGGCACGAGCCCTGCACTGCGGGCGCCACATGAACTCTCTCTCGCTCATCCACAGGTTCGAACGGCACGCGCCCGCCGTGACCGTCGGGGCGTTGCTCTCCCTGAGCGCGGGATGCCACGACGAGCTCAGGCAGCGCTCGACGGACGCTTCGGTCGTGTGGCTCCCCGATGCGGATGCGCGCGACGTGCTCGACGCAGGGCCCGCCGCAGTCGACAGCGACATCCTCGACGCCGGAGTGGACTCGGCGCCTCGGTCGGCGCCTCAGGTGCACCCCGACGATCCCACCCGCCTCGCGTGGCGCGGTCGGACCTGGGTCCCCGCAGGCTACTACGGCGGCATCGCGCTCCACATGACGGGCATCGACTTCGCGGGCGACTTCCGTGCGAGCAACGACGCGTTGCTCGACCTCCTGATCGCGGGGGGCGTCGGCTACACCCGCGTGTGGGCGAGCTGGGGCGCTCTGCCGAGCGAAGAGGGCGCCCCCGAAGCGCGATGGGACGCGTTCGTGCGGACGCCCTGGGCGCGCACTGGACCCGGGCTCGCGGTCGACGGCGAACCGCGGCTCGACCTCGAGCGCTTCGAGCCGTCGTACTTCGAGGAGCTCGAGCGCTTCGTGGCTCGCGCCGACGCCTCCGACATCGTCGTGCAGCTCGTCCTCCTCGACTGCTGGCACGCAAGCTTCGGTCGCTCGCATGGCTTCGCGCGCCTCGACTACTTCGCCGCGGAGAACAACGTGAACGGGCTCGAGGTGCCCGACGAGGCAGCCTGGTTCGACGTGGGAGGGGCCATCCACGCGCACAACCTCGCGTTCGTTCGCGAGGTGGTCCGCACGGTCGGCCACCACGAGAACCTCGTCCTCGAGACGTGCAACGAGCCGCGTCCGATCGAGCCGAGCGATCCGGCTCGCGTCGCGCGCGCTGCGTTCCATGTCTCTATCGCAAACGTCATTCACGAGGAGGAGGCACGCGGCGGGTTTCCTCGCCACCTGGTGGTGCCCATCGATCTGCCGGAGCACCGATCCGTCGCAGGGCACATGACGCCGAGCAACGGCCTCGCTGGCGAGGAGCCCCTCGACGCGATGGCCGCGCGGCTCCCTGGCGAACAGCGCGGCTGGGGGGTGCCGCTCGTGTCGGACAACGACTGCTGCCCGGGCGTCCCCGACACGTCGATCGTGCGACGAAAGGCGTGGATCGCGCTGCTCTCGGGAGCGCACGTCTCCATCTTCAACAACGAGCTGTTTCGCAGAGAGGTCCAGCGTCGGCCGGAGACCCTCGAGGGCATCCGCGCCGTCGCGCGCACCGTGGAGGTGCTGGAGGCGCTGGGGATCGACGTGGCCGGGCGCACTCCGTCACGCCCTGCGTCCGGGGTGTACATGCTCTCGGGCCCCGATGGCTCGGCCCTGCTCGCCCTGGACGACGCGGAGAGCATCGACCTCGGCCGGGTGAGCGATGGGCCGGCCGTGCTGATCGATCCGCGCACGGGGGAGACGAGCGCCGCCGGGCACGGTCCCGAGTTCCGCCGTCCGAGCGCCGAGGACTGGATCCTGTGGGTGCCGCGATGACTCGAGAACCGACACGGCTGTGACGCGGAGGTGTCCCAGCCACGTGTCTGCTCACGAACGAGCGGGCCCATGTCGATTGCTCTACACTCCGCTCCGATGCGGACGGTCACGCTCGCGCTCATGCTCGCGTCGTCGCTTCTCGCCTCGGTCGGCTCGGCGCAGGACGCACCCCCTTCGGACCGCGTGACCCGCGATGCCGTCCAGGCCTTCGACACGGGCTCGCGGGCGGCGGAGGAAGAACGCTGGTCGGATGCCCTGCCCGCGTTCCAGCGGGCCTACGCGCTCACCCGATCGGAGATTGCGCTGTTCAACGTCGGCTACGTGCTGCGCGCGCTCGGCAGGTTCGTGGAAGCGCATGCCGCGTTCAACGAGGTCATCGCGCGCCTCGATGGTGCGGGTGAGCTGCTCGAGCAAGCACGCGCCTATCGCAACGAGGTGCTCGGGCGCATCGCGCATCTGCGCGTCGACGGCCTCGAGCCTCAGACGCGCTACGCGCTCCTGCTCGACGGCACTGCCCGTGAGGACGACGGCGCTCGACCGCTGGACCTCTCCCTGGATCCCGGCTCACATGGTCTGAGCGTGCGGCGCGAGGGGTACATGCCGTTCGACTGGAGCGGTACGCTCGGTGAGGGAGAGACGTCGCGCCTGGCGGTGGAGCTCCAGCCCATCCCGCACGGCGGCACGGTGGCGGACGAGGCCTGGTTCTGGATCGTCGTCTCGGTCGTCGTGGTCGGGGCGGGCGTCGGCGTCGGATTCCTCGTCGACGACGCCGCGCAGCTCGACGCCGCACCCGGAAGGACGGTGGTGCGTCTGTGAGGAGGATCGGCGAGGCGCACCTGTGGGTCGGGGCGAGCCTGGTGGCGGCGACCCTCGCCACGGGCTGCGCCCGTGAGGGCATCCTCCGGCTCGACGTGCGCGTGCCCGACGTCGGCGACATGGCGGATCGCCGCTTCCTGGTCGTCGAGGTGGCGGGTGACCCCTCCGAATCCCAGTGGTCCAACCTCTCGTTCGGCACCGCGCAGCCAGGCCTCAGCATCCCGCTGGAGGACGGCGTGCAGGCGGAGTTCGACGTGTTCGCGCAGCAGGCGATGCGGCAGGTGGCGGTCCGCGTCCGCTATTGCGCGAACGAGCTCTGCATCGGCGAGCCCATGCGGCCGAGCTTCCGGTACGTGTTCGCGCGCGCCATCTGGGTGGGCCACGTGACCCACTTCCGCATCGACGTCCCGCCGCGACAGCTGGAGGGAACGACGCTCGCGGACGTGCCGAGCGATCCCGGCGAGGGAACCGCTGCGGGGGACGGCGCCTACCCGAACACTGGCTGGATCTGTCGATGCCAGGTGGCCTGCGATCGCGAGTACATGCCGACCGGCGTCAACTGCGCGACGGCGCACGCGTGCTCCAGCGCCGCCCACGACTGCGACCCCTGAGCCGGCTCACGAGCAGAAGCCTGCGGCGCTACAGGTGCGACCCGCACCGCCGCAGAGGCGATCGACGCAGTCGTCGTCGGCACAGTTGGCGGCTCCGTCACAGTCCTCGTCGCCGGTCGTGGTGAGGCAGTCCGTCTCGGCCGAAGGCGCGCAACCGCAGGCGGTGCAGACGTCGGTTCCGGCGCACGCAGGGGCGGCGCCGCAGCGGCACGTGCCGCCGACGCAAGTCTCGCCCGCGGCGCACGGCCGGCCGCAGCCGCCGCAGTGCACCACGCTCGTGGTCGTCTGGGTCTCGCAGCCATTCCAGTCCATCCCGTCGCAGCTGTCGTAGCCCGGATCGCACGTCGCGATCCCACAGGTGCGCGGTGCCGTCATGCGACAGCGACCGCTCGCGTTCGGGACCATGTCGTCGCAGGCCGGCCCGCTGCCCGGCGCGCCGGTGGCCGCACCACACGAGCAGGCACCGGACGCATCGCACGACTCCACCGCGCCACAGGCCACTCCGCAGGCGCCGCAGTCGCTCGTCGAGAACGCGGTCTCGCAGCCGGCGCTGGGCGTGCAGTCCAGGAAACCGCCCGCGCAGGTGCTCACGACGCACGAGCCGCGATCACACGTGCCGGCGGCGTGAGGGAGGGTGCACGCGACCCCGCTGATCGCCGTGTGCGCACAGCCGCCGGGAGCGCATGCGTCGGCAGTGCAGGGGTCCGTGTCGTCGCAGCCGAGCGTGACGCACGCGCCGCCACAGCACTGCTGCCCGCCTCCGCACAGCGTCGACCTCACGCACGTCGCGCCCTCGCAGTGGGCTTCCTGACACGCCCCCGCCGTCGGCGTGCACGTGGCTGCCGTGCAGGTCGGGTACTGGCAGTCGGCCATGGGATCGCAGCTGCCCCCGGCCATCGCGGTGCATCGCGCGTCCAGCGGCGCGTGCTCGCACCGGCCACCGGAGCACGTGTCCGCCGTGCAAGCCACGAGATCATCGCAGTCGAGCGCCGTGCCCGCCATGCATCTGCCGCCGACGCAGTGCTCGGTGCCGTTGCAGGCGTCGCCGTCGTCGCATCCTCCCGGGCAGTCCATGCCCGCATCGACAGGGCCCACGTCCGGGCCGCGGGCGTCGAGCATGCTCCGGGCATCGAGCATGGCAGCGTCGGCTCCAGCCGCGTCGAGGAGCATGCCTGCATCGGGAGGGGAGTCGCTGCGAGGCACACACCCGGCCGCGGGATCGCACCACGCTTCTGCGGAGCAGGCACCGTCGCGCGGGACCCACGCGCAGGAGCCGCCTTCGAGGCAGACCGACTCGAGGCAGCGGACCGACGGCTCCTCGCACCCGCCGACGCCTGCGCAACAGCCCCCGGGGCAGGCGTCCAGATCGCGCTCGGTCCGGCACGCGATCGGGTAGCAGCGACCGCAGAGGCACGACTGGCCGCTCGGGCACGGGCCGACTCCTTCGCAGTCGAAGCGCGTGATCTCGGTCCGCACCTCGAACCGACTCCGGCCCACGAAGGTGGAGTGCTCGGTGACCGACGCGACGACTCGTCCCGACGAGGTCAGGAGCTCGACTCGGTACTCGTGAGGGCTGGGCGTGAACGGTCGCGGCCCCGTAGTGGCGCGCCAGGGCGGGCCTGGCGCGAAGTCGCTGGCAGCGAGCGTTCCCTGCACCGTCGAGACGCCGTCCTCTTCGCGCACGAACTCGTAGCGGAGCTGCGTGAACTGCTCCCCGACCTCGAAGTCGGTGTAGACGACGAGGGTGACGGTGGGACCGTTGTCGCAGCCGCCGAGCACCAGCGTCGCGACCAACGACGCGAGCAGACAGGCCTCGCGATGCGGCACAGCTCTCATGCGCCCACCACGGTGCCGGAAGCCGTCATGGAGGGCAACCGAGGGGATAGAAGCGCACCTCGGCGTCGCGGTACGTCCAGTCGAGCGTGGCGACCTCGGGTCCGTCGTGTCCGGGCGACCAGATCTCGTGGCCGATCTCGATGAAGAACGCCGAGGCGGGGCGCCGACCGGTGGAGGTTCCGTCGATGCGGTCGAGCAGCGGCACGCCCTCGCGTCCGCAGATGCTCTCGCCCGCAGCGTCCGTCAGCTCGAACCACCAGTGGTGGTGCTCCGCATCGTAGACGTAGTGGACGTGGTAGCTCGCACCTTCGTCGGTGCGGCAGCCGCTGCCCGAGAGCACGTCCGACCAGATGCTCTCGTCAGTGATGCCGAGGTTGGTCTCGAGGCGGAGCTGCGTGGTCGCCGTGAAGTTCAGGTAGCCGACGCTGTTGTCGAGCCAGTCCTGACCGCGTGTCCCGCGATGGACCCAGAAGAGGTTGTGCATTCCCAGCGAGCCGTCGGGGTGCGCGCTCGCCCACGGGCCGCGGACGAACGAGAGCTCCACCTCGATCCGACCGAAGACGAGCCCATCGTCGATGTCCAGATCGGTGCGCCGGAACGGCTCGCTCTCCGTCGGCGTGAACGGCGCGCGCGCATCGAGGACGAGCGGCGTGCACGGACCAGTCGGAGGCTCGTACGCGTCCGGCGCGGAGGCTGCGTCAGGCGTCGCCGCATCGAGCGCGGGACTGGCTGCATCGAGCGCGGGCGTGCTGGCCGCGTCGTGTCGTTCGCTCGAGGCATCGGCTGGCGTGCTCGAGTCGCGCGCGCTCTGCGACACCGCATCCGCAGGCGCACCGGCATCCGAGCGGCGGCCAGAAGGGCCGCTCAGAGTGCCGATGCATCCCGAAGCAGCGGCGAGAGCAACGAGGGCAACGGGGGCGAGGACGCGGCGCAAGGACATGGAGACCTCCGCGCACGTCCTCAGCACACCCCGTGCCCGCGCACCCAAGGGCCGCAGCGAAGCGTGCCAAGCAAACGCGCGTGGTCGAGGCGTCGCCGTCGTAGCGTCCGACGCTACGCTGGGGCGTTCAGTCGCCGCGCGCCACGCATGACCCGCGCACGACCCACGCTCACGACCCACAGAGCGGCATGATCTCGAGGCACTGCACCGAGCTCGTGGCGCCCGGCCGCGACACGTAGTTCGTGTCGTGCCAGTCGGTCGTCGTGAACACGTAGTCGCGCGGCAGACCGAAGCGCTCCGTCAGCGCGTCGTGACACGTGCCGTTCAAGTCGACGCTCGCTTCGCCGCCACACACCGAGCCCTGGATGTGACGGTACGCGGTCACCGTCCAGGCATGCGTGCCCGCTGCCGTGGTGCCGAAGGTGACGCTCCACGAGCAGACGTCTCCCGCCGGGCAGGCCAGTCGCGTGAGGGCGCTGTCGACGCGTGCACCGTCCTCGAACAGGTCGACCGTCAGCGAGCCGTCTGCCGCGCCCCCGCTCGCGGTGGTGACGGTGCCAGTGCCGACGAGGTGTCCATCGGGCGCGACGGAGGCAGAGCCGCTCGCGATCAACGTCATCCCATACCGCGCGGCATAGCCCGTGGTGTCGATGGGGACATCGGGATCGAAGAGCCCGTGCGCCGCGTGCGGCTGCGCGGGGTCGAAGCTGTTGGTCCAGATCGTCGCGGTGTAGCCGAGGCGGTGGAGCGCGTGACCGAGATCGATGGGGACCGTGGCATCCGCAGAGGGGACCACAGCGTCCTCGGAGGCTGCGTCCGTGGTGTCGGATCCTGCGTCCGCGGCGCGCGCGTCCGCCGACGCATCCGCACGCGCGGTCGTGACGCTCGCGTCGGCGCCCGCCGTGGAGGCGTCGTCGCCGACGGAGGGGACGTCGCACCCGGCTGCCGTGAGCAGGAGCGCGACGAGCGCCCCGCCACGACGACGTGCGAGCGCCGACAGACACGCGAGGACACCGAGCAGGGCCCAGGCGCTGCGGCGCGCGCCGGACGCCTGGCAAGTCGCGGCTCCGACCGGCGCCTCGCGCCCCGCATCGCCAGCCCCGGCATCCGCTGCGGGCGGCGGTGG
>JAIBCE010000029.1 GCA_019694315.1 Sandaracinaceae bacterium | reverse complement strand
GCGGTGCACTTCGACATCGACCCGTACCACCTCGGCATCGTGTTCCTGATCAACCTCGAGATCGGCTACCTGATGCCGCCGATGGGCCTGAACCTGTTCATCGCGGGCTTCCGCTTCGGTCGTCCGGTGCCCGATCTCTATCGCGTGGTGCTGCCGTTCATCGGCGTGTTCGCGACGTCGCTCCTCATCATCACGTACGTGCCGAGCCTCACGACGGCGCTGATCCCCGGCTACACGCCGCTCACCGCGCACGCGGCCGAGCCGACGCCGGGCGACGGTGGCGGAGACGTGACGCCCACGCCCGACTCGGGAGGCGAAGCCGGAGGCGGCGAAGCGGGCGGGGCCGACTGTGACGTGCCCCGCGAGGGCGAGACCTTCGAGGCCTTCGAGGCGCGCTGCAGCGGCGGCGGTGGCGGCGGTGACACGGCCGACTGCGATGTGCCGCGCGAGGGCGAGTCGTTCGACGACTTCGAGGCACGCTGCAACGGTGGCGGCGGTGGTGGCGCGGAGGCCGCGCCGGCGGCCGACACGGCCGATTGCGACCTACCGCGCGAGAACGAGTCGTTCGAGCAGTTCGAGGCACGCTGCAACGCTGCGGCCGAGGGCTCGGGCGAGGCGCCGGCGGAAGGCAGCGCGGACGACGCGGGGGCGGCGCCCGCCGAGGGCTCGACCACGGCGGGCTCCGATCGGCCCGACTGCGATCTGCCGCGAGCCGACGAGACCTTCGAGGCGTTCCAGGCGCGCTGCGGGCTCTGAGCGCGGAGGCGCATGGCGGGCGAGGCGACGACGAAGGGCGAGGGGGGCGGCGCTCGACGTCGTGTCTTGCTCGCCCTGGTCGCGATCGCCGCGGTGCTCGTGCTGGCGTCGTTCGGCAAGCGCTGGGTGGTGACGGCGCTCGTCGAGCGCGGCCTCGCCGAGCGCGGTGTGCGCTGCTCGCAGATCGCGCTCGATGTGGCGTGGGATCTCTCCGAGGTGGACGTGGCGCAGACCACGTGTCGCTTCGGCAGCGGTGAGCGCGAGGTGGAGGCGGGGCTCCCGAGCGGCGCCACGATCGTGCTCGAGGGCCTGCACGCGCGGAGCATTCGCTCGCCCGAGATCACCTTGGCGCTCGCAGGCGACCCGGAGCGAGAGCTCGAGGACTTCGGCGGTGCCCTCCTCGATGGCGAGGTCCCGGAGCCGCTCGAGCGCGCGCTCGATGGGCTCGCGCGCGTCGCGCAGCACGAACAACTGCCGGAGCTGCACGTCGAGGCCCTCCGCTTTCGTCGAGGCGCGCGAACGCTCGATGGCTACGACTTCGTCCTCACGCCTGCCGAGGGGAGCGTCACGTTCTCCATCGCGCGCATCGCGCCGCCCGCGATCGGCGAGCGGCGGCTCGAGGTGGCCGCGGCCATCGTGTCGCTCGAGGGGCAGGGCGCGGCGGATCGCGCTCAGATCCGAGGGCAGATCCAGCTCTCGCTCGAGCTCGGTCCGCTCGGCGTGACGCGCTCGATGGGCTTCACGATCGATGGTGAGGCGCTCGGATCGACCGACGCGCGCTACACGCTCTCGGTGGATGGCGGCGGGGAGCTCGGCGACATCCGCGATCGAATCGCCAAGCTGCGCACGCGACGCGCCGAGCGGCTCGAGCACCGACAGGAGCGCGCCGAGCAGCTCGCGGAGCGGGTGCACGAGCTCGCCGAGCGCCTCCGCGGCGGGACGGAAGAGCCGAGCGACGCCGGAGCGGAGTAGGGCGTCCCGGCGGCCGCGGGCGTGTCTCCGCGAGGCCACGGCGGAGCGCGGCCGGACGCGCGAATCCTTCGAGAAACGAGGCGGCACCGGGGCTGCTTCGTCGATCGGGCGTTCTGGCCCGGAAACTTGCGTGGGGAGACCCCCTGAACAAGAGTCGGGCCTGAACGGAAGCGAGGTAATCCGTGACCGTTCGCCCGCCGACCATGCCGCCCAAGCCCACAGCCCGTCGTCTCGCCGCGATCCTCGCGATCGCGGGATCGCTGGTCCTCGTCGCGTGCGGCACGGCCGACGTGCTGGGCGCGCCGTCCGAGACAGCAGCGACCGCCGCGCCCGAGGCGCCCCCGACGACGACGGAAGCGGTGGCCGAGGGCCCTCCGCCCCACGTCGACCCCGAGGTGGTCGACACGCGCCCGCCGCCGATGCACCAGCCGGTGCCGCTCTTCGATCAGGGCCACAGCGAGCGCCAGGTCGACGCGGCCACCGCGCGCCACGACGGCTACATGGTGATCGACCTCGGCGAGGAGTGGACGCCGTACCTCTTCACCGAGCGCGACGGTGAGAGCGAGGAGGCGCTGCCCAACAGCTACCGCCGGACCTACCTCGCGCTCGCGCGCGGCGAGCTGCCCGATGATCACCACGGCGATCGCGCTCGCGAGGACAAGTACCTCGAGCTCTACGGCATCATGCCGACGATCGGCCTGCTCCGGACGCGCTTCCAGCACACCCGCGACCTCGAGTGCGCCCAGCACCTCGACCTCGAGCCGCTCCGCACGTTCGAGGGCTTCGTCACCTACGAGAGCCGTGAAGAGGGGCGCAATTTCTCGCGCCGCTTCCGCAACCTCGAGACGCAGATGCGCGCGATCGCGCACGCGCAGGGCGTCGAGGGGATCGACCAGATCGACGCGACCCGCATCCGGAGCGAGCGCGATCGGCGCCAGCTCGGCGAGTACCAGCGCCTCGCGCCGCGCGCGCTCGCCGTCCGGGCCGCGCAGGCCCGCCTCGAGTGCGAGGGCTACTTCGAGGGCAAGGGCGAGCACGTCGAGGGCGGGCTCGACTGGCCCACGCACGAGGCGCTCGCCGAGTTCGAGCGGCGCCACCGCATCT
Organism: Sandaracinaceae bacterium; assembly: GCA_019694315.1. GTDB lineage: Bacteria > Myxococcota_A > Polyangia > Polyangiales > Sandaracinaceae > JAFLCL01. The sequence goes on along the minus strand of JAIBCE010000029.1, from coordinate 37,977 downwards.
ACGGGTGGGGCTTCCTCGGCCGCGAGACGCTCGACATGCTGCGTCGCTCGCCGATGGAGGGCGACCAGGAGGCCGTCATCCGCGTGCTCACCGAGCGCGCCATGCACGCCGCTGGCGTGATCGAGGACGGGAGCGTCTCGGGCTCGTACCGCGGCTCCGACGGCGTCGAGCACGAGGTGCCGAACCTCGAGGGGCAGATCCGCTCCATCGTCGTCGAGTCCTTCGGGCTGCAGACGCCCGAGTCCACGCTCGCGTTCCTCGAGGGCCTGGGCGAGCTGGGCGCGGATCAGGCGCACTCCGTGGCGATCCCGATGCCGGAGCTGCCCGAGTACTACACGGCCGACATGGATCTCTCCGTCGAGATCGATCGGGGCGACGTCTGGTACGAGTTCCCTTACGACGAGCAGGGGGCCGAGCGCGCGCAGCCCGTCGAGCGCCGGCCGCACCTGACGATCTCGACGACGTGGAGCGGCCAGCGCATCGCGCTCGCGCGCTTCGGCACGACGATCGGCGGCTGGCGCAGCGAGCACATCGATGGGCGCCTCTGGTGGCGCTACAAGAACTCACCGCCCGGCCCCGTCGTGTGGCACCAGATCGTGGCCGCGCCCGTGTGGCTGCCGCCGGAGTCGACGCCGCCGCGCGACCTCTTCCGTCGCACGGGTCGTCGCGGTCGCGACGCGTACCGACCGAACTATCACGAGACGGGGCCGAGCTACGCGTCGGCGTACGGGCTCGTGGCCGCCTACCACATCGGTTACCGCGAGCGTGACGACGGCTCGCTGCGACTCGGCGGTGACGACGGCATCCGCACCCACGGGTCGGTCGACTACATGAGCATCATGCGGCGGCACTCTCACGGCTGTCACCGTCTGCACAACCACATCGCGGTGCGTCTCATGTCGTTCGTGCTCGAGCACCGCGCCCACACGCGCGTCGGGCAGCAGGCGGTGGCGTTCCGCCGTGACGTCGAGATCGACGGCAACAACTACTCGATGGAGATCAACCAGGGCGGCTACGTGTACCAGCTCGCGGAGCCGATCCACGTCGAGGTGCTCGAGGGGCGCATCCGAGGCGATCGCGCCACGCCGATCGACGAGCCGCTGCCGCGCTTCGATACGACGGTGGGCGCCTACATGCTTCCCGACGGCGGAGCGGTCTCGATCTCGCGCATGGGCCAGATGACCGCGATCCCCGTGCCGACGGCCGTCGGCGACGCGGGTGTGCCGGCGGCGCGGTGACGAGCCCCCTGCGACGCGACGAGGCGAGCATGGTCGAGCGGCCGAAGCATGGAGCGCGCTTCGTCTTCGAGCGCATCGCGGCGGAGGGCTCGCGCGCGCGCTACCGCGTGACGATCGCGGACGAAACGGGGGAGCACGTGGCCCTGGCCGAGCTCGACGCCAGCGCCGCGCGGGTCGCGCCCCTCACCTCTGCGGCTGTGCTCGATCCGTGGGCGAGCGCGACCGCGCTCGGCTTCCTCGACGTGATCCAGCGGGGCTATGGACAGGAGCAGGGATGGCCCCGCCGCGTCCAGCGGTGGCGGGCTCCGCGCTGACTGTTTCCGAGACCCTTCGCGCGGCGCGAGAGATTCGGAACTCTGGGCCGTGACTCTGGTGCTCCGCGCGGTCCGCCCTCTCGAGCAGGCCTACCCGCGGGAGCGCACGTATGGGGCTTGATCCCACCCCCGGATCCCCCACTATCATCCGCCCGTCGAGGCAGAACGACGACCACGCCGGCTCCCTGAGCGCCCGAGGAAGATCGGTCGCTCCTCATCCGTACGAGGGCGCGGGCAGCGCCGCCCCGGTCCACTGACCGAGGCAGCGGAACGGTAACTAGGAGGAAACCAACGATGCGAATTCTGATTCTCTCGGGTGCGATGCTCGCGATGGCGGGTTGCTGCTTCGGCGGCGGCTCGGCGCCCCCCGCCCCGATCAACATCGCCCCGGGCTTCGCCCCGCAGCCGACGACGGCGACGGGCTCGGCGGGCGGCATCACGGACGCCACCACGCTCAACTCCGAGTGCCGCGGCAACATCCCGCTCGTTCCCCAGCACGTGCTCAACGTGACCGCGCAGGTCCCGAACCTGACGATCATGGCGAACTGCCCCGCCGGCGACACCACGCTCGTGGTGCAGCGCCCCGACGGCACCTATCTCTGCAACGACGACAGCGAGGGTCTGAACCCGACGGTCGCCGGCCCGTTCGCGCCCGGCACCTACCAGGTCTTCGTCGGCAGCTACTCGCACGACTCGACCGGCCTGCCCTACACGATCGGCTTCACCGAGGTGGCGGGCGCGCTCCCGTCGTCGCTGCCGGCGCCGTAGTCGGAGCCTCGTCATCGACGAGCGAACGAGCCCGCCTCCTGGCGGGCTCTTCGTTTTCCGTCGCTCAGAGCGTGAGTCACTTGCATTCGAGCCCGCGGCACGCACCGAACGATCCGAGTGACACGTGCTCTCAGACGTGTCGGCGCGCGATCTCGGCCCACTCACCCGAGGGCTCGAGCACGAGGTAGGTGCGCCAGTGCCCGCGCGCGGCCGCGCGGTCGCCCATCGCGTCGAGCGTCATCGCCAGGTTGAAGTGAGCGTCGGCAAAGGCGGGATCGCTCGTGACGGCCGCCGCGAAGCACTGGTGCGCCTCGGCGAGATCGCCCTTCTCCGAGGCGAGGAAGCCGAGGTTGTAGAGGGCCTCGGGCTGCGCGGGATCCACCGTCAGCGCGCGACGGTAGTACGACTCGGCCTCGGCGTACGCGCCGCGTCGGAAGCGCAGGTTGCCGAGGTTCGTGAGCGCGTGACCGAACGAGGGATCGAGCTCGATCGCGCGTCGATACGCAGCCTCGGCGCGATCGTAGGTGGTGGGCTCCTCGTCGAGACGCGCGCCCTCGAGGTACGACTCGTACGCGGCGCGACGTCGCGCGGGATCCTGGTGGTCGGGGCGAAGGACGCGCACGACCTCGTCGCGCAGATCGCGCACGTCGAAGTCGAGCACGAGCTGCCCGCTCGAGGGCTCCCACTTCGCGCGCTCGGTCTGGACCACCACGCGATCTCCCTCGGACGAGATCCGAAGCTCCGCCAGCGGGCGGATCACGTGGGGTAGCGTCGCCCGCAGCGACTCGATCGAGCGGCGCACTCGTCGGAGCGGGGTGCCACGCTCGAGCAGCGCCTTGGCCGCGCGCACGCCGATCAGATCCTGGAAGGTGTAGAGACGACGGCCATCCGTCTCGCCGGAAGGGGTCAGGAAGCCCGTGCGATCCCAGTAGCGCAGGCGGCTCTCGGGCAGGCCGAAGAGCCTCGCGACCTCGGCCCGCGCGAAGAGATCGCCCGTGGGATCGCGCTTGCGTGCGGCCACTGCGCCGAGAGGACGCTCTCGCTCCGGAGCCTCGTCTGCGGCTTTGCGCGTGCGCTTGGGCGGGCGCTCTGCCGTGGGCGCCGAGGGCGGCGACTCGGGAGGGCTCGCGACGGGCGTGCTCGGCGCTCCCGGCAGCACGCGGGCGCCGCGACCGAAGTCGACGTGAATGACGTTGGAGCTCTCGCTGCGCGACGACGCTGGCACGGTGTCTCTCGATCAGCCGACGGTGGCGGAGGATAGTGCGAGTGGGAGCTCGAGGTCGACGTCGAGCAGCAGCTTCGTGTCGTCGAGGCGCACGGTCGTCGAGACGATCGCTGTGCCCACGGGCTGGTCGGGCAGTCGTCGGAGCGCATCGGACTGGGCCAGGCGCATGGCGCGCAGGCGGACACGAACGGAGCCCTCGGCGGCGGAGAACAGCAGGCGCGCTCTCTCCGGCGTGGTGATGCCCAGGCGAGAGAGGTCGATCGTGACGAGCGTGGAGCCGTAGTAGCTCGTGCCGGACACGCGGCCCTCGCTCAGCACTTCGGCGACCCGGAAGAGCTCCTCTTCGGCTCGCGGGCCGAGCACGCTGCGCTCGACGCGCTCGAGCAACACGCCCGGACGGATCCGCACGGGGGGCTTGAGGAGCAGGCGCGTCGTCACGCCACGATCGTAGCGAGTGCGGCGCCGCGCTCGCCAAATTCGCGCCGTGTTCTCCGCCGTCGTCCGGGCGCTCTCGCGCTCAGGGAGGGGGCGGATCGTCAGGAGCGCTGGCGATCAGGCGCGCCGCGTAGATGAGCACGGCGATCGCGATCACGACGAAGAGACCGAAGACCCACATGGTGCACCGCAAGGTAGCTGGCGTAAGGTCCGCGCGCATGTCGCCGCTCGTGAGGCTACGAACGCTCGTCGCGACCTGGCGCACTGCGGCCTTCGAGCGCGTGCTCGCCCGCTGGTCGGGCGCGGACGACGAGCTCCGTCGCGAGGCGCGGGCGCGGGCGGCCTTGGGCACGGGCGAGGCGCGGGCGCTCCTCGACGAGTGCGTGTCACTGCGGCTCGTCGATGACGTGGATCACCGCGCGATCCTCGCGCACCTCGCCGACGCGGCACGAGACGAGCTCTGCGTCCGTCGGAGCGTGCCGGGCGCGCTCGCTCGTTCGCACTCGGTCGAGCTCGGAGGCGAGCCGATCTCCCTCGGCGACGTCGCCCACGACGCGTCGCGCTGGACGGAACGAGAGCGCCTCCGTGTCGTGGCGCGCACGGTGTCCGAGCGCGCGAGCCGCTGGGCCGAGGGGCACGCCGAGGCCGACGCGGCGGCGTCGCGGGTGTTGGCGCGCGGTCCGAAAGAGGCCGAGGGCGAGCGTCTCGCGATCGACCTCGAGGCGTGGCTCGCTGCCACCGACGACGCGGTCCACGAGGCACTCTCGCGGACCACGCACGCCCTCGCGCTCGGAGCGGCGCGCGGCCCGGCGGTGGATCGCCACGCCACGACGGCGCGCGCGCTCCGCGCCTCGAGCCTCGATGCGCTCTTCGGTCGCGACGGCCGCATGACGCGGCTCGGACGCGCGTTCGAGCCGATGGGCGCCGACGCGGTCGTGGCCGCGCGCCTTCGCGTCGCGGTGCGCACCGAGCTCGCGCTGCGTGGCGCCGTCTTGCCCCTGGAGACGCCGCGGCGCGTGGTGCTCGGGCTCGCGTCGGAGGAGCTGGGCCTCGTGTCCGAGCTCGAGAGCGCGGAGCTCTTCGGTCGCGGGCTCTCGTATGCGCGCGTCTCGCCCGCGCTGGCCAACGAGCATCGCCTCGCACCGCATGCGCCGGTGCCGGCGATGGTGGGGGCTCTGTTCTCGGTCTTCTACACGGCGCCCGTCTTCCTCGAGCGGCGCGTGGGGCTCGAGCGCGCCGCGGCGTCGGCCGTGGGGGTGTGCGCGACCTATCTCTGGCTCGTCCGCGCGCGGCTCGATCTCGCGCGTGCTCGCGCGCGCAGGGTCGGCCTCTCGGTCGACTCGGACGAGGCGCACGCGCTCGTTGCACGCTGCCTCGCGCTTCCGAGCGCGCTGCCGCTCGGATGGCTCCTCGCCTCGGACGAGATCACGCCCGCCCTCGAGGCGACCGCCCTCGCGCAGGCCTCGGCGCCGGCCTTGTTCCTCGCGCTCCGCGAGCGTCACGACGAGGACTTCTTCCGCAACCCCCGCACCTCCGACACGCTCGGGGGCGCCATGGCGCGCGGCGCGCGGCTCTCGGCGCGAGGCTGGAGCGAGGAGCTCGGGGCGACGGCGGAGACCCACGCAGCGGCGGCGAGCCTCTTTCGCGAGCGCCTCGCTTGAGGCAGCGCCTCTGCCCGAGCGCGGCGCCTTCGCGTGATCCGGCGCTCTTGCGTCGGACAGGGCGCTGCGGTCGAATCTCCGCCCCATGAACGCCGACGCCAGCAGCACCGACGCGACGCGAACGACCACCACCCCGAGCCCCCTCGCGCCGAGCGCTGCGCTCCGGGCCGAGCTTCGACGTCGTCGCGAGGCGTTCCTCGCCTCGATCCCTGGTGACGTGGCGGTGATCACGGCCGCGCCTGTCTTCGTGCGCAACAACGACGTCGAGCACCCGTACCGTCAGGACTCGGACTTCTTCTACCTGACCGGCTTCGACGAGCCCGAGGCGGTGGCCGTCCTCAGCCGCGTGCACGACGAGCACCGCTACGTGCTCTTCGTGCGCACACGCGATCCCGATCGTGAGACCTGGGACGGTCCGCGCTCCGGCGTGGACGGCGCGAAGGACGACTTCGACGCGGACGCTTCCTTCGCGATCGGCGAGCTCGACGCGAAGCTCCCGGGCTACCTCGAGAACGCGCGGCGGCTCCACTACACCCTCGGCCGCGATCCGAAGATGGACGCGCGCGTGCTCGCGGCGCGCGATCTGGTGCGGCGTCGCCAGCGCTTCGGCGTGCTCTGGCCGAGCGCGCTCGTCGATCTCGCGGAGACCGTGCACCCCATGCGCCTCGTGAAGAGCGCGCACGAGATCGAGGAGATGCGCTGCGCTGCGCGGGTCACCGCGGAGGCGCACGCGGCGGCGATGGAGGTCGCGTGGCCCGGTGCGTACGAGCACGAGGTGGAGGCCGTCATCCAGCGCGCGTACCGACGCAACGGCAGCCCGCGCCCAGCCTACGAGTCGATCGTCGGCTCGGGCCCCAACGCCACGATCCTCCACTACCGCAAGAACGATCGGCTCATGGAAGAGGGCGATCTCCTGCTCATCGACGCGGGCGCCGAGATCGCGGGCTACGCCGGCGACGTCACGCGCACCTTCCCCGTGTCCGGTCGCTTCACCGCGCCACAGCGCGCGGTCTACGACGTGGTGCTCCGCGCCCAGCGCGCTGCCATCGAGGCCGTGCGTCCTGGCGCGACGATCGAGGCGATCCATCAGGTGACGCTGCGGGTGATCACCGAGGGCGCGATCGCGCTCGGCCTGATCGAGGGGCCCCTCGAGACCGCGATCGGCGAGGAGCGATACAAGAAGATCTACATGCACCGCACCTCGCACTGGCTCGGCATGGACGTGCACGACGTCGGCGCGTACTTCGTGTTCGTCTCGAGCGAGCTCACCGAGAAGCGTCGCGCGCCGCGCCAGCTCGAGCCCGGCATGGTCCTCACGATCGAGCCCGGCATCTACGTCGGCGTTCGTACGCAGCTCTCTGCAGAGGCAGAGCCGTACCGGGGCGTCGGCGTGCGCATCGAGGACGACGTGCTCGTCACGCCGACGGGCCACGAGGTGCTCACGGCCATGATCCCCAAGGATCCCGACGAGATCGAGTCGATCCTCGCGCGCCGGACGCGCCGCGGAGGCCATGACGCACGCTGATCCGCGGAGCGCGCTCGAGTCGATCGAGCGAGCGCTCGAGGAGGCCGCGCAGCGCTTCGCGCAGGCGCCCGGCGGGCTCTGGCTCGCGGGCGCCGCGGCGATCGAGGCCGCCCATCGCCTGCTCCCGCGGCTCGAGCCCACCGAAGCGGCGCGCCTCGAGGCGCTGCTCGCGCGTGCGCAGCGGCTCCGCGATCAGGGCGAGGCGCGCGCGTCTGCCCACGAGATCGCGGCCCTCATGGAGTGGATCACGCTCGCGCGCGAGCGCGCCGCGCACGAGGATGCGCTCGGCGCCGCGATGCAGCGAGCCCCCGGTCCGCTCGCCTCCCGCACCGATCTCGAGGCCGCGGTGGAAGGGCTCGGCGCCGAGCTCGCGTCGCTCTCGCGCGACGCCGGACCTGCGCCATCGCCGCGCACGGAAGCTGCCATCGCGTCGCTTCGCGCGCAGCACCCGGAGGCCGAGGCGGACGCGCCGCTCGACGACGCCGCGATCGCGAGAGGACGCGAGGCGCTCCGAGCCCTCTCGGGCGCGGCCTCGAGCGGCCCTGTGGAATGGCCGCTCACCCCGTTCCCCTCCTCGGCTGCCGCGCTGGCGCTCGCCGCGCTCATGGCCGCGCTGGCCACCGCTTCGCTGGTCGCAGTCTCTCTCCTCACGCAGCCGCTCCTCCTCGGCGTGGCCACGGGCGCCTCGGTCGTGGGAGGTCTCGTGCTCGTCGTCGCGCTGGCGCGCCGCCGCAGCGAGCGCTCGCGTCGGCTCCAGGTGCTCGAGGCGTGGCGTCTCCGCGCTCGCATCCTCCGCAAGCACGACGAGGCCCGCGCGCAGCTCGCGGCGTGGTCCGAGATCGGACGCGTCCTCGGGCAGCTCGACGCGTACCGTCGATCCGAGGGCGGCGTCGCGCTCGAGGCGCGCGATCATCGACTGCCCGCGCTCGCTCCCTGGGTCCGTCGCATGGCGGGGGGGCTCGATGACGAGACCGCGCGCCGCTTCGAGTGAGGTCGCCGGCGCCGTCCGCGTGCGTCCCGTGGTACGAACGCGGCCATGGTCGCCACCGTCGGACTCGTCGGATTTCGCCCCGCACCCGCGCTCGTCGCGCGCGTCACCTCGCCGCCCTACGACGTGATCAAGCCCGGCAGCGCGCTCTGGAAGCTGCTCGAGGCCGAGCCGCTCTCGCTCTTCCACATCATCCTCGGCAGCGAGCCGGCGGCCGCCTTCGACCGCCTCCGGGCCGAGGGCGCGCTCGTGCCCGACGACGAGCCCGCGTACTACGTGTACGAGCAGCGCTACGTGGGCCCCGAGGGACGCGACGAGACGCGCCTCGGCGTGTTCGTGGCCGCCGAGGTCACGCCCTACGAGGCCAAGCAGGTCATCCGTCACGAGAAGACCTTCGACGACAAGGTGAAGGGCCGCATCGCGCTCGCGCGTGCCACGGGCCACACCTTCGGGCCCGTCTTCGCCCTCACGCGCGCGCCCCTCCTCGCCGTGCTCGAGCGGTGCACGTCCGCGGCGGCGCTCTACGAGCTCACGACCGATCTCCGAGGGCTCAACGATCTGCACGGCATCCGCTCGCGGATCTTCCGTGTGACCCAGGCGAGCGAAGAGGGCGCGGCGATTCAGCGCGTGCTCGCGAGCGATCCCTTCTACATCGCCGACGGTCACCACCGCTATCACGCGGCCCTCCGCAACGGGCAGCGCCACACGCTCGTCTACGTCACCGAGAGCGCGCGCATCCAGGCCTACAACCGCGTGGTCCGCGGCACCCGGAGCTTCGCCGACGCGCGCGCCGCGCTGCGCCTCCGCTCGACGGACGCGTTCGTCACGCCGCCCAAGCACACGTTCTGCCTCTACACGCGCGAGGGCAGCTTCCTCGTCGACGCGGGGCACGTGCCCAGCGACGTCGTGGGACGGCTCGACTGCTCCATCCTCGAGCGCGAGGTCTATCCGCACCTCGGCCTCGAGCACTCGATGATCGCGGACCCCGCGCACTTCGACTACTACCCCGAGTCGCAGCTCGCCCAGATGAAGGACGCCGTGGATCGCGGCGACTACGAGCTCGCGATCGCGCTGCACCCCGTCACGATCGACGAGCTCGTCGCGGTGGCCGACGCCGGCCTCGAGAGCCCCGACATCGTCATGCCGGAGAAGAGCACGTTCTTCGCGCCGAAGGTCCTCTCGGGGCTCTTCGTGTTCCGCCACACGCTGCGGTAGGATCGGCCGCGATGTCTCGCACTCGCTCTGGACAGTCGTTCCTCGTCGGCGTGATCGCGTCGATGCTCGCTCTCTTCTCGGGACTTCCTGCGTGCGGCTCGGGCGCGCAGTGCGCGCTCGACTCCGACTGCGCCCTGGGCCTGCGATGCAACACCCAGAACCAGTGCGTGCCCCGCGGCGCTGGTGACGTCGACGCGGCGGTGGAGGAGCGCGACAGCGGCCCGCGCCCCGACGCGGCCGCCGTGGACGCCCCTGGCCCCGACGCGTTCGCGTTCGACGCCTTCACCCCGCCCGATGCGGCGAGCGACGCGGATCTCGATGCGCCCATCGATGCGTTCGACGACTGTCCTGCGCTCGCGCCCATGTACAACGTCGATCATCGCAGCCTCGCCTGCACCTCGAACGCGACCACGGTGTCGTTCTCGCGGTTGCCCGGCTGCCAGTACGAGGTCACCTCCGATCGCACGGGCGACCTCATGGGCATCCTCAGCCACTCGCCCGGCATGCCGCTCTCGGGCACGCTGAGCTTCCCCGACGGGATGGGGCGCACCTGCACCGTCGAGCCGATCGGCGACGCGGCCTCGATGGTCTGCGGCACCTGCACGATCGACCTCGTGCCCCCTGCCTGACCGAGGCAGTCCGAGCTTCCGGATCGTCGCGCAGCGCGAAGATGCGCGAGGTCGTCGATCAGCGCAGGCCGAGCACGTCACGCATGTCGTAGAGACCAGCGGGCCGGCGGATCACCCACTGCGCGGCCCGCACCGCGCCGCGCGCGAAGAGCGAGCGATCGGTGGCCTTGTGCGTGAGCTCCACGCGCTCGCCTTCGCCCGCGAGCACGAGCGTGTGATCGCCGATCACGTCTCCGCCGCGCATCGCGAGCACGCCCACCTCGCTGCGCGTGCGCGGACCGGGCTTGCCCTCGCGGCCCGTCCGGAGCGCCGAGCGATCCAGGCCCTTGGCCGCGAGCACCACGTCGGCGATGCGCAGGGCGGTGCCGCTCGGCGCGTCGGCCTTCTTGTTGTGGTGCATCTCGACGATCTCGGCGTCGAAGCCGTCGCCGAGGAGGCGCGTCGCCACCTCGGCGAGGTGCGCGAGCACGGTGACGCCCACGCTCGTGTTCGGCGCGACCACCACCGGCACCTGGGCCGCCGCACGCTCGAGCGCTGCGCGCGCGCCGGCCTCGAGGCCCGTCGTGCCCACGACGAGGGCAAGGCCCCGCGCCGCTGCCACGGCCGCGATCGCCTCGGTGGCCTCGCTGCTCGAGAAGTCGATGATCACGTGCGCCTCGAGCTCCTCGCGGAGCGACGCCTCGGTGCTCACGCGCAGCGGGCCCACGCCGGCGAGCTCGCCGGCGTCGAGGCCGACCGACGAGGCACCCGCGCGATCGATCGCGCCGACCAGCGCGATGCCCGAGGTGTCGTGGATCGCGCGCACGATCGCGCGACCCATGCGACCCGCGGCGCCGTGCACGACCGCGCGCGTGATGTCCTTCGGCGCCGCTGCGCTCATGCGGCCCTCAGAGACCGGCGCGATCGAGCGCCGCCCAGGTCTTGTCCATGCTCGAGCTCTTCGGCCACACGAGCGGCAAGCGGATCTCGGGCTGGAGCAGCCCTCGCTTGGCCATCGCCGCCTTCACGGGGCCCGGGTTCGCTTCGACGAACATCGACTCGTGCACCGGCGCGAGGCGCAGGTGGAGGGCGCGTGCCTCGGCGATCTTGCCTGCGTTCCAGAGTCGCACGACGTCCGACGTCTCCTTCGGGAGGAGGTTCGCCGTGACGCTGATGACGCCCTTTCCGCCCACCGACAGCACCGGCAGCGTCAGCGCGTCGTCGCCCGACAGCACCGTGTAGCGGTCGCCGAGCGTCGAAAGGATCTGCTGGCTGCGGAGCACGTTGCCCGTCGCCTCCTTGATGCCCACGAGCGAGGGCACGTCGGCCAGCTTCGCGAGCGTCTCCACCGCGAGATCGGTCCCGGTGCGCACGGGCACGTTGTAGAGGATCGACGGGAGCGGGCAGGCCTTCGCGACCGCGCGGAAGTGAGCCTCGAGGCCCTCCTGCGTCGGCCGGTTGTAGTAGGGCGTGACGAGCAGCAGGCCATCGGCGCCGAGCTCACGACACATCTGAGCGAGGTGGATCGTGTGGGATGTGGAGAACGCGCCCGCGCCCGCCACCACCGGCACGCGCTTCTTCGTCTGCTCGATCACGATGCGCACGACGCGCGCGTGCTCGGCCTCCGAGAGCGTCGGGGTCTCGCCCGTCGTTCCGCAGGGGACGACACCGTCCACGCCGCCCTCGATGCAGCGCTCGACGATCGCGCGGAGGGCGGGCTCGTCGATCTCGCCGTTCTTGAAGGGAGTGACCAGCGCGGGAAGGGTTCCAGTGAACGTCATCGCATCCTCCGTTCGTCAGTCGCGCGAGCGGCTGGTTCGGGGTTCGAGCCACATCGAGCGCCGGCCAGCCCAGCGCGTGCGATCAGATCTCGCCCTTCTTCACCTTCTCGACCCAGTGCCGCACCTCGTCCTCGATGACCTCCATGGCCTTGCCCTGGAAGATACGGAAGAGGAACGGCACCTCCATGTCCACGTCCACTTTGTGGTCGTGCACCAGGATGGTCCCGCCGAGCGAGACGCCCTTGGCCTTGAAGCCGAACTCCCCACGCGTGTCGGTCGTCCAGTCGAAGCGCGGGTTGTACTCGGCGAAACGGGCCTTGTAGGCCTCCATGGCCTTGTCGATGGCGAGCTTGGAGCGCGCGAGATCGAGGTTGGTCTGGATGGTGTGCTTCACGTCGTCTCTCCGTCCGAATCAGTTGCCGCTGCTCGGCCCGGGACCGGGCCCACGTCCTTCACCGCGGCCTTCGCCGCGCCCGCCGCCACCGCGACGCCGGTCTCCTCGACGCCCCCCACCACCGCCGCCACCACCACCGCCGGTCTGTCGTGCCGGGATGATCTGGATGCGGCGCCCGAGGCCCTCGCCGTTCGACTTCGTCGAGACGCCAGTGACCTTGGCGAGCGAGAGGTGGATGAGCCGACGATCGCGCGCCGGCATCGGCTCGAGCGTCACGATGCGGCCCGTGTCGAGCGCGCGCTTGGCCTCGCGCTTGGCGAGGCTCACGAGGCCCTGATCGTGGCGCTCCCGGTAGTCGCCCGAGTCGACGATGATGTAGCGCCGCCGATCGGGGAAGCGGTTCACCACCTTGTTCGCGAGGAACTGAAGGGCATCGAGCGTCATGCCCTTCTTGCCGATCGCGCGCCCTGCGTCCTCGCCCGACACGTCGAGCACCACGCGCTGCGCGTCCTCGCGCACCGTCACGCGCGCGTCGAGCCCCATCCGGCGCAGCACGCCCGACAGGAACTCCATCGCTTCCTCCGCGCGTCCGTCGCCGGGGTGGCCCCCGCCTTCGTCGCGCGCGTGCTCGTGGCCCTCGTCCTCGTCGTCGAAGAGCAGGGCACCTTCCATCTCGTTCTGCTTGCGGTCGTCACCCACGGGGCGGCCTCCTGGTGCTCGTTTTCGCGGAGCGCGCGGGGGCAGAGCCCTCCGACGGTCCGTCGTTCGTCTTGGCGCTCGCAGCGGCCGCGGCTCTCGCGGCGTCCTTCTCGGCCTCTTCGCGCTGCCAGCGCCACTCGTTGAAGCGCTGCTGCGTGATGCTGAGCGAGCTGTTGGTCAGCATGTAGAGACAGAGGCCCGAGGGCAGGAACAGCATGAACACGCCCATCATGATGGGCATCATCCACAGCATGATCTTCTGCTGCGCGGGATCCATCTGCGTCGGGGTGAGGCGCTGCTGCACGTGCATGAGCGCGGAGAGCGCGATGGGCAGGGAGAAGAATCGATCGGGCGCGCTGAGGTCGGTCCACCAGAGCGCGAACGGCTGGTGGTAGAGCTCGATGTTCGTCGAGAGCGACGTGTAGAGCGCGAAGAAGACGGGCATCTGCAGGAGGATCGGCAAGCAGCCGAGCATCTGCGCCGCGGGGTTGATCCCGTGCTTCTTGTAGAGGTCCATGATCGCCGCCTGTCGCCGCTCCATGTCGTCGGCGAACTTGGCGTTGATCTCGTCCATCTCGGGCTTGATCTTGCGCATCGGCGCGAAGGCCCGGAACTGACGGGCCATCACGGGGTAGAGCGCGAGGCGCACGAGGAACGTGAGGATGATGATCGCGAGGCCCCAGTTGCCCACGAGCGACTCGATGAACGCGAGCAGGCGTGCGAACTGGCGAGCGATCACCGCAAACGTGCCGAGGTTCACGACCTCCGGCAGGCCGTGGCCGGCGCTCTCGAGCGAGGCCCAGTCCTTGGGGCCGAAGAACGTCAGCGTGCGCGTCATGTGCTCGCCGCCCGCCGTCACGTCGACGATCGGATAGCGGAGCTGCGACTCGAAGAGCGTGCCGTGCACTTCTTCGCCCGCGTAGCGGTCTTGCGCCCAGAGGCCGCAGCGCTCCGCCGCCTCGTCCGAGGGCGCGTACGCCTGCGCGAAGTACTGGTTCTCGAGGCCCACGAAGTCGATCGTGCCGCCGTAGCCGTGCGCCTCCGCGAGATCGCCGCGCGCCTTGCGCGTGACCTCGCCCTCGTGGCGGCAGAGGCCCTGACTGATGTACGTCGAGCGGGCGCCGAAGCTGAAGAAGCCCGTGCTCTCCTGCGCCCGCGGCACGTAGTGGAAGCCGTGCTCCTGCACGCGCACGCGGCGCGTGTGATCGCCCGTGTTGCGCACGAGCACCGTCTGCCAGAGCTGGTAGGGGCCGGTGCCCGCCTCGATGCGGCGCCGCACCTCGACGCCGTTGCCCTCCCAGCGCAGCGTGACCGCCTGCTCGTTCTCCTGCGTGAGCTCCCAGACGATGTCCGCGGGCAGCTCCACGCCCGGGATGCTGATGCGCATCGGGAGGTAGTCCTCGAGCGTGACGTCGGGCTCGCCGTTCTCGTCACGCCCCGTGGTCACGAGCTCCTGCTGGTGGCCGTCCGCATCACGGAAGCGATCTCCGAGCAGCTGGAACGACCAGAGCGCGCCGGCGAGGTTGTCGATCGTCGCCTCGAACAGCGCCGTGCGGATCGTGCCCGTCTGGCGGCGATCGGCGCGCGCGCGGCGTCGCGAGACCGCATCGTCGGTACGCGCCTGCGCCTCGTCCGCGCTCAGCGTCTCGGTGCCTTGCGCATCCGTCGTGGGGCGGTCGTGGCGGAAGAAGTAGGTGTACCCGTAGTACACCGCCATCATGGCGCCGGTGATGAGGAGGATCGTCGAGAGTGACGAGCGATTCTCCGGGGCTTGTCCCTGCGGCTCGGGCATGCGGTCCTTGGAGCGAGCAAACGAACGAGAGAGCGCCGAGCTGTCGGGCCCCTGTCGAAACGGGTGGCGTCGAAACGGGTGGCGGGATCAGGCCGAGGCCCGATCGGGCGGCGCGAGATTGGACGAATCCTGCGCGGGATGCACGTCGGACGTGCTCTTTTCCGGGGAAGGGGTCGCGGGCAGGGGCGAGAGGCCGGGCAGGCCTGCCGTCCGGGCGGTGGGGCGGGTGGGCTCCTGGCCGAGGGGAAAGCCGCCGCGGGCCGTGCTCTCGGAGCCTGGCCGGAGCGGGGGTGCGTCGTAGCCGCCCGGATGGAACGGCTGGCACTTGCAGATGCGCACGAAGCCCATCCACGAGCCTCGCAGCGGGCCGAAGCGGTCGATGCACACGGCCGTGTAGCGCGAGCAGCTCGGCTGGAAGCGGCACACCGAGCCCATCACCGGCGAGAGCGTCCACCAGTAGAAGCGGATGACGAGCTGGAGGAGCTTCGCGATCATGGCCGCTCCGGACGCATCGGTCCGCGCTCGGGGCCCCGACGGATCGACCAGCGCGTGGGGACCTCGGCGAGCACCTCGGCGTAGCCCAGGGCGGGCGCCCCGTTCTTCGCGATGAACACCACGTCACAGCCCTCGGGAAAGCGCGCCCGCTCGCGACGGAACACCTCGCGGACGAGGCGCTTCACGCGGTTGCGCTGCACGGCGTTTCCGACCTTCTTGGTCACGGTGATGCCGATCCTGGCCGGGCCCTGATCGTCGCGCACGAGCACCACCACCAGGAAGTGCGGGCTGTGGTGCTTTCGCCCCGTCTCCTGCACGCGACGGAAGTCCTCGCGCCGCTTCAGGCGGTCGGCGGGGCGGAGCGTGAGGCGCGCGGGACGCAGTTCCATGGGTCTTCCGAGCGGACGCTCGCGCCTCCGGATCCCGGTGCGCGCCAACGACGACGGCCCGCGACGCGAGGCGTGCGGGCCGGGTCTGTCTCGGAGCCGTTCGTGGCGCCTCGCTCGCGAGGCGCAGAACGCTCACTTCTTGAAGCAGGCGGGCGCCATGCGGTGGCGGCCCTTCGCGCGGCGGCGCGAGAGGACCTTGCGGCCGTTGGCGGACGCCATGCGCGCGCGGAAGCCGTGCGTGCGGAGTCGGCGCGTGCGGTGGGGCTGATAGGTGCGCTTCACGAGGAGCCTCCAGAACGTGCAGCCGCGGGAGGCGGGCTGCGGAAAGGGCGCGAGATCAAGCACGATGCGGGCAGGTCGTCAAGAACGACCGCTCGCACAAACCTCGCCTCGCGCCCGGGGCCTGTCCCCATCGAACCAGAGGCGCCCTCGGTCCAGGCTCACTCGCAACCAGCGGGGAGGGCGCTGGGGTCGGCGACGGTGGGGGCGGCGTCGCTCATCGTGTGGAGGAAACAGCGGAACTGCGCGCGCGGAGGCTCGGTCTGCCACATCGTCTCGTGGCCATCCTCGATGCCGTCGTCGGGGTGCTGCGCCACCGCGGCGGTCACGGCGCGCACTGGCAGGTGCAGGTTCTCGCGCACCGGGTACGCGAGATCGTCTCGGCCTCGGAGCGGCAGCACGTCGAGCACCGACTCCACGCCCGAGAGCCGCGGATCCTCGCGATCGATGGCCTGGCCCGCGAGATCGATCCCGAGGGCGATCGTGAGCGCATTGGCGACCTGCGGCGGGATGTAGGTGTCCACGATGCCCTGGAACATGAGGATGTGGCGCGCCGTGCCGGGCGCCGCGTCGCGAAGGAGGAGCGGCGCGTACACGGCTGCGTCGGCCTCTTCGCCAGCCCACTGGAGGAGGTTCAGCACTGGATCGGCCTCGGTGAGCTCCAGGCGAAGACGCGTGTAGCCGAGCAGCCCCTCGGCGAGCGGGCGCGTGGCGATCGGGCTCTGCTTGTGGAGCACGTTCTCGAGCCAGCTCGCGCCCGCGCCCGAGAGGATCAGGCCGTCGTACGTGGGCTCGAACGCGGCGGCGAGCGGCGCGATGCTCGCGCCCATCGAGTGACCCATGAGCGTGACGCGCGACGCATCGAAGCGCGCCTGGGGCTCCTCGAGGCCCGGGCAGCTCGACGCGTCGATGCGCAGATCACCGAGCGCACGCGCCATGAGGACGAGCTCGAGCGCCGACTGGCGCAGGTTGTCGCGGAGCGCGCGCGGATTCTGGATGTTGAAGACGAGAAATTGCTCGTCGGCGTGCGTCACGTTGCGCAGGCCTCCGTGCGGTCCGTCGACGGTGAGCCCCGCCCAGCCCACCTGCGCGAAGTCGCGCGCAGGCCCGTGACCGGGCGCGATCGGCTCACCGTGTGCGACCGCATGCGGACCGCGATCCACGAGCGGTCGATCGCCGCCCGCGCCGGTGCGGATGAGGACCGTGAGCGGAAAGCCGTCGGGGGGCATCGGCTGCCGCGGAAGCGTGACCACGAGGTTCGCGTCCTCTTCGTGATCGAGCACGAGGTGCCCCTCGCCATCCCACACCCAGGCGCCGCCCTCGCTCGCGTACGGGGGCTCGCCGTCCTGGAAGACCGGCATCGGGATCGTGGTGTGGAACACGCAGTAGTCGTCGAAGACCTCGTCGGCCGCGAAGGGCGCGCTCGGGCGGATCGTACGCGTGGTGGTCTCCACCGCGCGGCGCATCGCGCCCACCGGGTCTTGCGTGCGGAACACCGCCATCGCGAGCACGTCGCTGCCCTCGATGCCGGCGTCGGCGAGGCCCTCGTAGGCGGTGCGATAGGCCTCGAGCGCGGCACCCTCGAGGCCTGCGGGCGCCTCGCCGCGCGCGAGCGCGCTCATCTCCGGCGCGGCGCCCATCGGCGTGCCATCGAGCGTGGCGAGGCCTCTCCGCACGATGAGCGCGTAGAGGGTCTCTGCGTGCAGCGGCATGCCCTGCACGGGCAGCGCGGTGAGCACGTTCGCGCCGCCGAACGGCCCCACGGTGTCTCCGTAGAACAGGCGGATCGGTGCGCGCTCGCCGCGATGCTCGGCGTCGTGGGGATCGACGTCCACGAGCTGCACGAGCGCGTCGTCGGCCTCGAGGGGCTCGCCGAGCGCGAGCACGCTCGGGTCGAGCGGCGCGCTGAACGTGAGCTGGATCGCGCTCGTGGTGCCGAAGCCTGGTGCGTCCGAGAGCGCGTCGTGGATCTGCTCCACGATCGTGGTGCGGCGCGTGGGGAACGAAGAGAGATCGATGGCTCCGTCGGCGTCGCGGAGGTGCTCGCTCGGAAACGGCGCCGCGAACGGGTCGTCGGCCGCGAAGCTCATGAGGGCCGTGGGCCCGCCTGCGGCCGTGGGCTCCACGCACGAAGCGAAGAGCGCGGCTCCGAGCGTCGTCCCCAGCACCCTGATCGCCAACCGAGCTCGCCCGTCGCGCATGACGGAAACGCTAGCAGGAAGACGACCTCCACGCGCGCCGGCGCCGCGGCACGTTTGCGCGGGCGCACGTCCTGTGTGTAGACCGCGGCATGAGCGCTCCTCGGTTCTGTCAGCGCTGCGGCGCTCCCCTCGAGCCCCACGTCGAAGAGGGTCGCACGCGCCTTCGCTGTGCGGGCCGCGCGGCCGAGGGGGGGCGCGAGGCCCAGGCCCCGTGCGGCTTCGTGCACTACGGCAACCCGACGCCCGTGGTCGCCGCGATCGTGCAGCACGGTGACGACGTGATCCTCGTGCGCAACCACGGCTGGCCGCCCACGTGGTTCGCCCTCGTCACGGGCTTTCTCGAGGCGGGCGAGACGCCGCAGGAGGGCGTGCTCCGCGAGCTCTCCGAGGAGCTCGGCCTCGAGGGCACGATCCGCGGGCTCGTGGGCGTGTACGCGTTTCCCCAGCGCAACGAGGTGATCATCGCCTATCACGTGGAGGTCACGGGCGAGCCCGTGCTCGGGGCCGAGCTCGAGGCGATGAAGCGCGTGCCCATCGCAAAGCTCAAGCCCTGGCCCTTCGCCACCGGCGACGCCGTGCGCGACTGGCTCGCGTCGCGACGCTGATCACGCAGGGCGCGCGGCACGGCGGAGCCGTCGCGTCATCATCACGAGCGCCGCGATCAGCGCGAACGCGGGGCTCAGCGCCGCGCCGATCACCGCGAGCGAGACCAGGCCCGACCATGTGGCCTCGAGCCCTCCCGAGAACGCGCGGGCCATCGCAGCGAGGGGCTCGTCGCGCCAGGCGATCGCGCGCGCGCGCACGCGGATCTCCACGGTGGCGTAGGCCACGTCGTCGACGAGCGTGCGCTCCTCGGCGTCTTGCTGCTCGATCTCGGCGCGCACGCGCGCGAGCTCTCGCTCGGCCGCGAGCACGTCGGCGAGCGAGGCGGTGCGATCCGCGAGCAGGGCCAGCAAGCGCTCTTCGGTGGCGCGGCTCGCGCGCAGGCGCGCCGAGAGATCGGCGTGGGCGCGGGTCACGTCGGTGCGCGTCTCGCGCTCTTCATGCTCGGGATCGAGCCCATCGAGCGCGTCGCGGAGCGAGTCGAGCGAGGCCACCGGCACCCGCGCCACGAGGAACGCGTCCTCACCCGAGAGCGCGCTCGAAGCGACGTGCCCACCGTGGGCCTCCACCTCGCCCCGGAGCGTCGAGAGCGCGCTGCGGACACGCTCGACCGAGACGGTGCTCTCGAGACGGACGATCTCCTCTCGCTCGCCCGTCGTCGCGGCGCTGGGCGGTGCCCCGCGATCCTCGTTCGCGCAGCCGGGCACAGAGGTCGCGATCACCGCGAGCACGAGGACGAGCCAGGAGAGGGGGAGACCGACGAAGACCGAGACGAACGACGACGAACGAGCACGCATGGGCACCTCGCGCGGAGAAACGCGCGTGGCGAGCGCGGCTTACACCCACGGGCGGGGCGGGGTGGTGCCGTCCACGAGGACCTTTCCGGCAAGGCTCCCGGCGAGTGGGCGGAGGGTGCCTTCGTTGGCGCCTGGTAGGGAGTCGCGAGCACGACGATCCCCGATGAAACAGTCGTCATCCGAGGGCGAGCGTGAGCCAGAGCGCCGCCACGAGGCACGAGCGCAGCGAGCGCACCGCGCGCCACTCGGCACGCGGCGCGGTCTCGATCGGAGCCTGGCGCCCGCGCGCGTGTGTCGCGTTCACGCTCAGCCGCTCGTCGGGGCGCTCGGGATGCGATCGCGAAGATCCGCGAGGATCTCCTCGGCGTGCTCGCGTAGCGCCGAGTCGACGGCGCTCGTCGTGGAGACGCCCATCCAGATCACCTCGCGCGTGCGCGCGTCGTGCAGCATCACCACGAGGGTCTTGGTGCGGACCGGCGCGTCTGGGTTGGTGCTGAGATCCGAGTCGCTCATCGCCGTGGCCGGATCGTTGCGGGGATCGGTGAGAAGGACGCCGAAGCTCACGAGCATGTCGGCCTGCTCGACGCTGCCCGCGCGGGAGTAGCCGCGGGAGCTCATGACCTCGTGCATCGAGGTCTCCACGAGCTCGTCGAGCTCTCCGCGGTTCACGGGATGCGAGACGATCGCGTAGCTCCGGAGGGTATGGCTCGCGGGGTCGATCGTCGTGCGATGCGCCACGTGGAAGGAGCTCCCGCACCCCGAGAGCGTGAGGGCCACGGTGAGGCCGATCGAGAGCGCGAGCGTCCAGAGGGTTCGTGTTCTTTCCATGAGTACCTCCTGGGCTGAGGCTGGGGCGGGGAGCCCTGCAGACCCATCGCCGACCTCACGAGAACCCATTGGACGTCTCGATGAATCGCCGCTCGTCCATCGGCCGCGGTCCACATCTCGGCCGCCACGCTCGTGCGGCTGCGATCGAGAACGAACACGATCACCGAGTGCTCGCCCGCTCGGATCTCGCGCTCCGCCCCTTCGACTTCGCCGCAACTCCCTGATTCGACACGGACCGCGGCGCGGTCGCTCCTCGCGGCGCGCGACGTCCGTCTGTGGGCTCAGACGCGGCGCAGCACGACGGACCCGATCGAGTAGCCTGCGCCGAACGAGCAGAGCACGCCGGTGGCGCCCTTCTCGAGGTCCTGGTGGTGCTTGTGGAACGCGATCACCGACCCTGCGCTCGACGTGTTCGCGTACTCGTCGAGGACGACGGGCGCTTCTTCGCGGCTCGGGTCGCGGCCGAGCACGCGGCGCGCGATGAGCTCGTTCATCTGGAGGTTCGCCTGGTGCAGCCAGAAGCGCTGGATGTCGGCGACCGGCACGCGCGCCTCGTCGAGGTGCTCGAGGATCTGCGCGGCCACGAGCGGGCAGACCTCCTTGAACACCTTGCGGCCCTCCTGGTGGAAGAGCTTGTTCCGCGCGCCGGGCTTCGAGCCGTCCCAGCGATCGAGGAAGCCCGCGTCGTTGCGGATGTTGTTCGAGAAGGCCGTGCGGAGACGGCTCGAGAGGATCTCCCAGCCCCCTCGATCGCTGGTGTCGGCGCGCTCGATCACCACGGCCGTGCAGACGTCACCGAAGATGAAGTGGCAGTCGCGATCACGGAAGTCGAGGTGTCCCGAGCAGATCTCCGGGTTCACCATGAGCACCCGTCGCGCCGAGCCCGATCGGATCGCGTCGACGGCGTTCTGGAGGCCGAAGGTCGCCGAGGAGCACGCGACGTTCATGTCGTACGCGTACGCATCCTGGATGGCGAGCGCGTGCTGCACCTCGATCGCGATCGCGGGGTAGGGCCGCTGCGTGTTCGAGCACGCGACGATCACGAGGTCGATGTCGCTCGCTGCGGTGCCTGCGTTCGCCAGGGCCTCGCGCGCCGCCTTCACGCTCATCTCGGCCTGGATCGAGAGCGCGTCTTCGGGGCGCTCGGGGAGGCTCGGCGCCATGCGATCGGGATCGAGCACGCCCGCACGGTCCATCACGTAGCGAGAGCGGATGCCGGAGGCCTTCTCGATGAACTCCACGCTCGAGGCCGAGAGCGCCTTCACGCTGCCCGCCGCGATCGCGTCGGCGTTGCGCTCGTTCTCGCGGCGCACGTACTCGTTGAACGACGCGACGAGCTCGTCGTTCGAGATGCGGCCCTCGGGGGTGAAGACGCCGGTGCCGCGGATGAGTGCTCGATGCATGGGATCTCGGGAGCCCCGGCGAAGGACCAGGGGGCGAGCATCTTGACGGAAGAAACGCGGCCCGCATGGGGAATCGCCTGCCGCACCGCGTCAGGGCCGCCTGCGGTCGGCGCGCGCTCCTGCGCGGGATGTGGGCCTCAGGTGGGCTTGCGACCGAGCGTGACGGGACGGCTCTGCGACGGCGCGCAGCACGCGACCGTCACGGCGTGCTGCTCGGCGAGCTCGGGGTCGACGGGGCGCAGATCGGCGCCCGCGCCTTCGCCGCGACGCAGGGGGCCGAAGGCGATCTCGAGGGGCGTGCGCGTGGGGCCGTCGAGTGGTGGATAGAGCCAGTGCTTCTCGGCGACGGAGGCGTGACAGCAGGCGACGGCCAGAGCGCCGCCCTGGTGCACGGTGCGCCACGACGCGGTGCGCGCGCGAGGGGCGAGGGCGTCGAAGATCGCGCGCGAGGGGCCGCTGTCGTCGCGGAGGTCGACACCGATGTGATCGAGGTGCGGCCGCGCGCGCCGCGGGAGCGACGCGACGCGATCGTCGTCGGCGATCTCGATCGAGGACACGATGAGGTGCACGCCGTCGGGCGAGCGGAGCTTGAGGTAGCCATCCTTCTCGGTCTCCGCCGTGCCGAGCGCTCCGAGCGAGGCGCGGATCGAAGCGAGGTCGTCGACGCGCACGTGGAGGTGGATCGACTCGGCGCGTGCGAGCGCATCGGCCGCGGGGAACGTGGGCGCGAGCAGCGCGAGCACGTCGTCACGCTCGCGCGTCGAGAGGAGGCCGACCGCGGCGATGGCGTCGAGTCGCGCGCGGAGGAGGTCGGTCGTGAGCTGCATGGGGCGAGCTTGCGGGAGGCCCGTCGCCACGCAACCGGGCGTGAGCGCCGGTCCGCTTGACGCATAAGTGGATGCTTATGTATGTTCGCCGTCGTCATGACGAGCTCACGTGCGATCGCCGACGCCGCCTTCCGGGCTCTCTCGGACCCGACCCGTCGCGCCATCCTCGACCACCTCGCTGCTCGCGAGCACGCGGCGGGCGAGCTCGTGGAGCGCTTCGACGTGAGCCAACCCGCGATCAGCCAGCACCTGGCGGTGTTGCGTGCCGCCCGCCTCGTCGTGGTGCGGCGCGATGGGCGACGGCAGCTCTACCGGGCGCGTCCCGAGGGGCTCACGCCGCTGCGAGCTTGGCTCGCTCGCTACGAGCGCTTCTGGAGCGCGAGCCTCGATCGGCTCGGCGCGCTGCTCGATAGAGACCTGAACGACGGAGACACGACATGGGAACCGACACCTCCACCAGCGCGCCTCGGAGGCGCGGCTTCTTCGACGCGACGATCTGCCTCGAGCGCGACTACCCCCACGCGCCGGAGAAGGTCTGGCGTGCGCTGACCGAGCCGCGTCTGGTGTCGGCGTGGCTCATGAAGACGGTCGATGTCGCGCCCGTGGTGGGCACGAAGTTCCGGCTCACGGGCACGCCGCAGCCCGGCTGGCGCGGATGGGTGGAGTGCGAGGTGCTCGCGGTCGAGCCACAGCGCCTCTTCCGCTACAGCTGGTCGGGGCAAGAGGGGCAGGTGATGGAGGTGACGTGGACGCTCGACGCGATCCCCACCGGCACGCGCCTCACGTTGCGCCACGAGGGCTTCGAGGGCGTGGGTGGGTTCCTCCTGGCGAAGCTCATGATGGGTCCGGGCTGGAAGAAGATGATGAGCGGCACGCTCGCGTCGGTGCTCTCGCGTGTCGGCGACGACGGGGCGTTCCGCGCGGACCCGACGATCGACAGGAGCTGATCGACGCAGAGCGCGCGCTCTCGAGCACCGAGTGCGTCGACGCGGTGGTGTCGGTCCTCGCGGGCGCGTCTCGCGGTCTGGGGAGCGGAGCGCTTCTCGCGAGTCGACAGACGGTCCGGTGATCGTGCTGGCGACTCCCCTCGGGCCTGCCGGACGCATTCGCGGAGACGTGATCGCGAGTCGCGAGGCGCATGTGCCTCGGAGACCGTGCTCGCAGCCTCACGCGACTCGGGGCATCGCCAGCCACGCCATCGTTCTCGAGCACCGAGTCCCTCGGCGCAGCCGTGCCGGTCCGGCTCAGCGCCAGCCGAGCGCACGCAGGAGGGAGTCGCCGACGAAGATGTAGATTGCGCAGATCGCGCCCTCGCCGATCGCGACGCCGACGAGCACCTTCGCGATCGACATGCGGATGACGCCCGCGAGGTAACAGATGAGATCGGTGGGCACGAGCGGAAAGAACGCCCAGCCGACCACGATGGGGAAGCCGTGCCTCTCGAGCAGTGTGCGCACGCGCTCGAGCTGGCCCGCGTGCTGCTTCGTGAGCAGCTCGTCGAGGTGCAGGGCCTCG
The DNA here is from genome assembly GCA_019694315.1 of Sandaracinaceae bacterium. GTDB lineage: Bacteria > Myxococcota_A > Polyangia > Polyangiales > Sandaracinaceae > JAFLCL01. The sequence continues at coordinate 13,997 of JAIBCE010000029.1, read as the reverse complement.
GCGAAGTAGTAGACGGCCGCCGACGACGCGAGGATGCCTGCGAGCGTCAGCGGAAACAGGAGCCACGGGGGCAGGAACACCGTGCCGAGGAGCACGAGCGACGTCGCGGGGATCAGCGTGAAGCTCCGCAGACACCCGAGCAGCAGGTAGACCAGCGCGCCCACGAAGAGCGACGTCCCTGCGGCGCCCTCGAGCAGCCCCTCGAGCGCCTCGCGGCGGAACACGAAGACCCAGATCGCGAAGCCCGCGCCCAAGAGCCAGAGGGCAGTGAGGACGCGGCGGCTCCGCTCGTGGCTCATCGCGGCGACACCATAGCCCAGCGACGCGCGGACTGCCCTGCGCGTTCGTCTCCGCCGCTGCCCGGCTCCACGCATAACCTCGCCCAAGGTCCGTGCGCGCCCGTCGATCGGAGTGTCATGCTCGGCTCGATGTCGGCGCGCGTCCTCTCTCGTGTCTCTCTCCTCGGCCTCTCGATCGCAGGCTCGTTCGCTGCCTCGCTCGGGGCCTGTGACTCTCCCGCGTGCGGTGTCGCCGACGTGCAGGCGCGGCTCGACGCGGCCTCGCCCGGGGCCGTGGTGGACGTGGGCTCGTGCACGATGGTGGGCGAGCTCCGTGTGCCCGCGGGCGTCACGCTGCGCGGAAGTGGCGCGCACCTCACGAGCGAGGCGGACGTGAGCGCCGTCGTGCTCGAGACGGTTGCGGGATCGACCACGGTGCTCGAGGGGATCGCGATCGACTCCGCGCACCTCGGGGTGGAAGCGCGCGGCGAGGGCGACGCGCGCGTCTCGAACGTGACGATCGACTTCGCGACCGGCGTGGGCATGGTCACCACGGCGTCGAGCGCCACGCTGCGAGACGTCGTCGTGCGCGGCACGGTCGACGAGACCAACCGCGACGAGGGGCGCTGGCTCTCGGTCACGAGCGCCGATGCGCCGACGCATGGCGTGGTCGTGGCCGCGGGCGACGTGGCGCTCGAGCGCGTCACGATCCGCGGCACTGCGTGGGTCGCGCTCAGCGCGGGCGATGCGCTCGTGGCGGGTGGTCGCGCGCCGATCGAGCTCGTCGTGACCGACTCGACGATCGGCCACGGCCTGGGCGTGGGCGTGAGCTCGAGCGCCGAGACGCTCTCGATGACGGACACGCGCATCGAGGAGATCTGGAGCGGCGTGCGCGGCTGGCCTTCGTACGCGGCGCTGCTGGTGGACGGCGCGGTGACGACGAGCGCGACGACCATCACGAACGCCGATGGCTACGGCCTCGTCGAGGTCGCGGGGCGCAGCGAGCACATGGGCCTCACGGTGGAGCACGTGGGTGACGTGGGCGTGTGGCTCGGTCTCGACGTGGAGGCCTCGCTCGGCGGCACGAGCCGCATCGCGGACACGGGCTTCGCGGGCGTGCTCGCGGTCGAGGCGGCGCGGCTCAGCATGGACGGGGCGGAGGTGCAGGGCGTGCGCTCGCTCCGACGCACGGTCGGCGTGAGCGGGGCGATCGAGGTGGGTGACGGCATCGCCGCGATCCGCTCGCCGCTCGCGCTGCGAGACGTGTCGATCGCGGGGGCCGCGCGCGCGGGGCTCGTCCTCGACGCGGCCGGTGGCACCATGCCGATGGATCTCGAGCGCGTGAGCGTGTCGGCCGACGGCGCGGGGCTCGGCGCGATCCAGGGCACGGTGAACGCGGGCGCCGAGACCCTCTCGAGCGCACCGATGGCGGGCTGGGACGTGGGCATCACACGGCTCGGCGCGGCCGTGGCGAACGACGCGGCGTTCCGCGGCTCGCTCTCGGTCGTGCTCGCAGAGAGCCCACCCTCCACGGGCTCGGCCCTCGGCGTCGTGGCACCGATGTACTGACGAGACGGAGACAGATCGTCGGAAAACACCGCAATCTGCGTACGACGCGACGACGTCGTCAGGGATCCGAGGTGCCGACGAGCGCCACGAGCGCATCGACCACGCGGCGATCGTAGCGCTGGCCTCGTCCTCCGAGGAGCTCGTCGATCGTGTCGCCGTGCGTGTGCGCGCTGCGGTACGTGCGGTGGGAGGTCATCGCATCGAAGACGTCGGCGACGGCGAGGATGCGGGCCTCGAGGCAGATGGCCTCGCCGCTCAGACCCCGCGGATAACCCGAGCCATCGAGGCGCTCGTGGTGCTGCCGCACGATGTCCGCGATGGGCCACGGGAAGTCGATCTCGGCGAGGATGTCCGCGCCCTCGTCGGGGTGCTCTTGGATGCTCCGTTCCTCGGCCTCCGTGAGCCGCCCTCGGTTGGTGAGGACCTCGGACGGAATCCCGAGGTAGCCGATGTCGTGGAGCTTCGCGGCGAGCGAGAGCCCGCGGAGCCGATCCTGCGTGAGCCCGAGCTCGAGCCCGACCGCCTCGCACAGGGACGCGACCTTGTGCTGGTGGCCGGCGGTGTGCGGATCACGCTTCTCGACCGCGCGCGCGATCGCGTCGATGGCCTCGGAGAACGAGGCGGCCAGACGCGCGGTGCGCTGCAAGGTCTCGGTCTCGACGGCGCGCAGGGCGGTCAGGTCCTCGTGCGACACGATCGCGCGGATGACCTCGCAGCCCGGGATCGGCGTGACGGTGAGGAGGAACCAGCGTGACTCCGTGGGCGAGTCGCACGGGTACTCGATCTGGTACCGGTCGAGCTCGCTCGCGAGGACGGCGCGGATGCCGCGCGCCACGCGGTGCGCCGTCTCGACGTCGTCGAGCCCCTTCGCGTCGCGGGGCTCCATGTCGTCCATCGCGTCGAGGAGCGCGAGGTAGTTGAGGCCGATCCCGTGATGGGCTTGCCGGTTTCCGTTGGCCTCCGAGAAGCGCTTCCAGGCGGCGTTCACGGCGACCATCGTGCCGTCGGCATCGAGGAGCGCGATGTGCGCGCTCAGCGCGTCGATGAGGGGCTGGAAGCGAAGGACTTCACGATCCGCGTCCATGGGGCGCGTGTGTTGAACCGGCGGCGCTGCGCTTCAGGTGCGCTTGATCAACTCACGAAGTGAGGATGCGACTCATGTCGAGCAACGCGCCGAGCACCCCTCCGCACACGGCCAGTGCGAACGAGAGGATCACGGCACCCCCGAGGATCCACAGCACTCGCCCGAAGCCTGCCGCGGCGAGCGCGGCGGCCCGCGCGTCGAGCGTGCGCTCGAGCGCATCGAGGCTCGTCGCTGTGCGGCGCTCGGCGCGGGCGAGCAGGCGCGGATCGACCACGACCTCGCTCTTGCAGTAGCCACAGCCGACGACGGCGCGGAGGCCGTGAGGCGGCAGGCCTCCGCCGCACACGGGGCAGGTCGCCGGCTCGCCCGGCGTCACGGCGGGCTCTGCGCGGGCGTGCGTCTCGATCTCGAGGATGCGGCTGCCGAGCGTGAGCAGCGTCGTGCCGCCGGTGACGAAGAGCATGAGCCCGAGCGGCAAGAGCACGCACGCGCGCCCGAGGCTCTGCCCGTCGGCGCCGAGCGCGCTCGCCAGGTTCAGCCCTCCGACGAGGCCGAGCATCACCACCGCGAAGAGCCATGGCACCGCGAGGAACACGAGCGCGCGGCGTCCGAGGCCCACGATCCGCCGCGCTGCACCGTCGAGCCGTGCCGTGCGGGCGACGATGCCCGTGAGGATGTTCGCGGCGCGATCGAGCTGGGCCTCGAGGGCCGCAGAGGCCGGTGTCGTGGAGCCGCACGACGCGCACCTCACGATACGCGGAGGCGCGATGGCCACCTCGGCAGGGGCCCCGCATCGCTCGCAGCGCACGCTCCACATGCGATCACTCTACGCGGCGCCAGCGCCATCGCGCACGTGGTGTGCGTCGTGTGCGTCGCGTGCGTCCTGTGCGCGCACACGCGGCGCACGGTGCGCGGTGTGTCAGCGCGCATGCTGGACCGCGTATGCTGGGGCGATGGTGCGTGGAACGGATCGCGTCGCCTCGCATGCGCTCGCCGCCGCGATCGCGTTGGCCCAGCTCGGCTGTGGATCGAGCGTCGCCGACGCACCGCCGCGGACCACCGCGCCAGCGTCCGGCTCGTTGTCCGAGCTCGCCGGCGCGCGCGTGGAAGTGCTGGCCTGCACGATCGATCCGATCGACGAGGCTCGCCTCCGCAGCTTCCTCGCCCGCGCCCGCGAGATCAGCGCCGACGTCCACGACGGCTGGGCCTACGCGCCGTGGTGCACGGCCACGCTCCACACCCCGGAGGGCGCGGCCACGCTCCAGCTCTTCCTCGGCGGTCGAGGCCGCCTCGCGCGCGACGGACGCTCCCCCGTGAGGTTCGAATTCGTGGTCGCCGACCCATGAACGCCGACCTCCGATCGCCGATCGCTCACGGCAGCGCGTAGCCCAGCGTCGACTCGAACGTCTGCCCCTCGCAGCCCACGTCGGGCGAGACGAAGTGATCGCTCCCTGCGCCCACGCGGCAGCGATGGAGCGCGACGCGACCGGGGCCGTCTGCGTCGTACACGTACCCCACGGGCCCCTCGGGCTGCTGTCCTTCGCAGCCTGGGTCGCGCGTGAGGAAGCTGTGGCCGCCGATCGTGCACGAGAAGAGGAGCGAGGTGCCCGCGGCCTCGGCGCGCAAGAGGTGCCAGTACCGCTCCGCGGTGAAGCCGCTCGGAGCGAGGCGGCTCGAGGCCCAGTGCCCGCGCGAGGGATGGAAGCTCCGCGTGAGCACCGTGTACGGAAGGTGCTCGAAGCCGCACGAGAGCTGCGGCGGCACGAGATCCGGACGGTTCGCGAGGGCCCAGGTGGCCCACGCGGGCTTGTAGGTTCCGTCGGCGCGCGCGAGGCCGAGCGCGAGGCCCCCCTCGCCGGGGTTGTCGCGCATGCGGTGATAGACGTAGGCCTCGATGCCCGGCGTGCCGAGCACGTTGCGCAGGCCATCGCACACCGCTTGCGCCTGGCGCGCCTCGTCGGAGCGCGGCGCGGCGGAGCTGATGCCGCTCTCGGTGAGGTGCACCTGCCACGCGTGCGGGCTGCTCGGGTAGTGCGCGTGGAGCCAGCCGAGGAGCACGCCCAGGTTGCCGTAGGTCACGCGCGGCCAGTCGTCGGCGCCGAAGTCGGGCGAGAAGAGATCGGGCGCGTACGGGTGGTACGCGATGCGCCACGCGCGCGTGCCGAGGAGGGGCACGAGCCTCGTCAGGAAGGTCTCCACGGAGAGCAGCGGCGAGGCGGCCGAGGGCGCGTCCCACGAGCTCGCGAAGTGATGCTCGAACGAGATGTAGGTGCGCGCCGTGCTCTGCTCGCGGACGATCGCGTCGTAGGCCGCGTTCCAGCTGTCGGAGTACGTCGCGACCCACGTGCTCACGTCGCACGGCCGTCCGGGGCCGCAGCCCACGTCGAACCAGTCGTTCGCGTTGACCTCGTTGTGGATCACGAAGTCCGCGACGCGCCCGTGGCCGTGCCTTCCGTCGTAGCGCTCGGCGAGCATGCCCGCGAAGCGCGCGTAGTCGCTCGCGTGATCGGGGCTGCAGAAGATCTCGTAGCCTGCCGCGGCGGGCGAGCAATTCACGTTGCCCGCGTGGGCCCACGCCGGCACGCCGTACACGATCGCCGTCACCGCCAGGCCGCGCCGCGACCACTCTCCGATGGCGTCGTCCGTCGCGACGTCGATCGTGAAGCAGTGCCCGTCGTACTCGGTCTGCGCTGCGCTGCACGGCGCGCTCGTGACGCTCGGCTCCCACGTGGCCCACACCAGGTTCATGGCGACGCCGCCGGCGTTGTTGCCTGCGATGTCGTCGTAGGCCCAGAAGTCGGGCTGGATCTCCTTGAGGCGCATGGGATCGCGCTCGGGGTAGGGGAGGGCCGCCGGCTCGACGTACGCGTCGTCGGTCGGGGGCACGAAGGCGTCGCGCGTGACGAACGCGTCGTCGAACGGCGCATCGAGGCCCGGCGCGTCGGGCAACGCTGCGTCCGGCGGCGCCGCGGCGGCGTCGATCGCGAGCGCATCGAGACCGGGCGCATCGAGACCGGGCGCGTCGAGACCGGGCGCGTCGAGGATGGCCCCGGGCGCATCGAGGATGGCCGCGTCGATCGCGCGACCTGCGTCGCGACTGGGGGGGGTGGCGTCACAAGCAGCGAGCGCGACGACGAGGCACGAGCACGCGAGACAGCGAGACATGCGCGCATCGTCTCACGCACACCGCGTCGCGCGCATCGCGCGCATCGCGCGGATCTCGCGCGTCGAGTGGCCTCAGCCGATGCCGAAGCCCTTGAGCTTCTTGTGCAGGCCCTCGCGCGTGATCCCGAGCGTCTTGGCGGTCTGGCTCTTGTTGCCGCCGTGCTCCTTGAGCGACTCGACGAGGATCCACTTCTCGACCTGGTCCATCATCTCGCGCAGCGTGCCCTTGGTGGGGTGCACGCGATCGAGGATGTTCTCGACCTGGCGGATCTTCGGGCTGAGGTGCTCGGGCTGCACGAACTCCTCGTCGTCCACCTGGATGACGAGGCGCTGCACCTCGTTCTCGAGCTCTCGCACGTTGCCCGGCCACTTGTAGGCCTGGAGCATCTCCATCGCCTGCTGGCTGAAGCCCGTCACCGCGCGGCCGAAGTCCTGGCAGTACTTGCGGAGGAAGTGCGCGGCGAGGAGCGGCACGTCCTCGCTCCGCTCCCTCAGCGGCGGCACGCGGAGGGGGAAGACCTTGAGGCGGTAGAAGAGGTCCTCGCGGAAGCGGCCCTCGGCCACCTCCTTCTCGAGATCGCGGTTCGTCGCGGCCACGATGCGCGTGTCGACCTTGATGGTCTTGCTGTGGCCCACCGGCCGGATCTCGCCTTCTTGCAAGGCGCGCAGCAGCTTGGCCTGGAGGTTGAGCGGCATCTCGCCCACCTCGTCGAGGAACAGCGTGCCGCCGTCGGCGAGCTCGAAGAGGCCCTTCTTGTCCTCGGTCGCGCCCGTGAAGCTGCCCTTCTTGTGCCCGAAGAGCTCGCTCTCGAGGAGGTTCTCCGGCATGGCCGCGCAGTTCTGCGCGACGAAGAGCTTCTCCTTGCGATCCGACCAGTAGTGCACCGAGCTCGCGATGAGCTCCTTGCCCGTGCCGGTCTCGCCCTCGACGAGCACGGTCACGCGCGTGTTCACCACCTTGCGCAGCTGCTCGAAGAGCCGCCGCATCGAGCCTGCCTCGCCGATGATCGAGCCCTCGCGGCGCGTCTGCTCGCGCTTCTTGAGGTAGGCGTTCTCCTTGCGCTCGCGCTCCTCGGCCACGCGCAGGCGCTGGTAGAGGCGCGCATGCGAGAAGGCCTGCGAGGCCGACTGCGCGAGCAGCGCGGCCACGTCGAGGTCGCGCTCGCGGAACACGCCCGTGCCCTCGCGGTTGTCGACCTGGAGCACGCCGACGATGTCCTCGCCCTGCCAGAGCGGGACGCCGATCGTGCTGTGGATCTGCGCGCCCATGATCGACGCCGTCTCGCCCACGTCCTTGCGCGCGTCGGCCGCGAGCACCGCGGCCCGCTCCTGCACCACCTTGCGGAACACGCTGCGGGTGATCGCGATCGCATCGGAGGTGCGGCCGCTCCGCACGCGCGTGCCGATGGGCACGTAGCGCGCCGAGCGACGCGGCCCGTCGTCGTCCTCGCGGAGCGCGATGGTGAGGTGCGTGGCGCGGCTCACGAGCGCGAACACGCGCTTGGCCACCACGTCGACGAGCTCCTCCACCTCGAGCGTGCCCGCGATGTCCTTCTGCGCCTCGTAGAGCGCGTGCAGGCCCTGCGCGTCCGAGCCGAGATCGGCCTCCACGCGACCGAGCTCTGCCACCCGTCGCACCGTGACGATGCGCGCGTCGTCGACGTCGTCCTCGAGCCTCACGTGCACACGCACGGGACGCTCGGCGTCGCCGAGCAAGAGCACGTCCTCGTCGCGCAGCGCGACCTCTCGGCCCGTGCTCTTGCCCACGTCGAGGATCTCGCCGCCGCGCAGCACGCGCGTGCCGTTCGTGCTCTGCAGATCGCGCACGACGTAGTGATCGCCCGCGAGCACGATGGCCGCGTGCTCTCCCGAGACGTGCCACTCGGGCAGCATCAGCTCGTTGCCCTCGCCGCGCCCGATGCGCAGGAAGTCTGCGCGGCTCTCGAGCTTGCGCCCCTTCTCCTGACCTTCGACGACCTCGACTCGGATCATGCTGGGCTCACCGCTTCCGACGATTCCGTTTCACCAACGAAGAGGGCCTCCGTGCGATCGCCGGCAAGCGCGTGCTCGGCTCGGCGCGGAGGCCCTCGAGGGACTGCGAAGAGGTCAGGAGCCCGTTCGCGTGGACAGGCGCGCCTGGATCGCGAGCGCGAGGCTCTCGATGTGCTGCCAGATCGCGCGGCCCTCTTCGGCGTGGCGCAGCTCGTCGATGCGCGTGACGGCCGCGGGGCTGCCGCCCGTCGCCGCGAAGTCGAGGGCGTAGAGCACCTCGCCGCGCGTCTCCTCGTCGGTGTGGCCGATCTGAGCGACGAGCGCGGTCACGGCGTCGGCGTTGCCGCGGCCGTAGCGCGCGACCATGTAGCAGGCCTTGCGCGCGATCAGCGTGTTGGAGTCGCCGAGCTTGGTGATCCAGCACGAGAGGTTCTCGTTGCACTCGGTGATCACGGAGAAGAGCGGCTCGTACTCGCCGAAGCCGTCGCGCGAGTCGCCCTCGGGCTCGCTCGTGTAGATCTGCTGGAGCGCAGCGGCCTCGCTCGCGTTCGCGAGCAGGACCGCGCCGCGGAACGCGAGGATGCGGACGTTCGGATCGTCCTCTTCGCCACGGCCCGGGCGACCGGCGCGCGCGGTGAGGAACGGCATGAGCTCGGGATCCTGGAAGTGCTGCATCGCGACGAGGATCTGCGGGCGGCTCGCGTGGCCGGGGCGGATCTCGGGGCTCAGGCGGTTGTAGACGGTGGTCAGCGCCTCGCGGATGCGCGGCGTGTCCGACGCGTCGCGGTTGATCGAGACCAGGGCCAGGGCCGCGGCGACCATGTGCGACTCGTCGCGCGCGTCCTCTTCGACCGCATCGGGGCGCTCACCCTCGTCGATCTGGTTCACCTCGCGGAGCAGCGGATCGATCGCCTCGCGGAAGCCGAGCTGGCCGAGCGCGTAGCTCGCCTCACCGGCGATGATCGAGTCGGGCGTCATCTGCGCCGCGGCCTCGGGCGCGCGCTGGCGCACGGCGGCGATGTAGGCCGTCGCGATCTGCGTGGCCTCGGCGTTGTTGCCGGCGAGCGTGTCGAGCAGGGGCTGCAGGGCCGGGCGGCCGATGCGCACGAGGGCCTGCGCGCCCACGTCGTTCATCCGCATCATCGGGTTGGCGGGATCGAAGACGTAGAGCGCCTTGATGAGCGCGGGCGCGGCCGCGGGATCGGCCGTGAGGCCGAGCTGCTCGGCCGCGAGGCGGTTGATGAGGAAGTTCTGGTTCTCCGACTGGCGGAGCATCACCTCCGAGAGCGCGGCGGTGGTGCGGAAGTCGCGGAGCGCGCCGAGCGTGCGGATGAACTCGATGCGCATGCGGTTGTCGGCGCCGCGCGCCCCGTTGACGCGACCGAGCGCGCGGGCGAGCGCGGTGATGACCTCGGCCTTCTGCGCGTCGTCGAGCGTGAGCTCGCGGATCGTGCGGGCCGCCATGATCGCGTGCTCCTCCGAGATCTCGGGGCGCCAGTCGAGGGCAGCCACGAGCGCCGGGAGCGAGCGCGGGTCCCGCATGTCGAAGAAGAGGTTGATGATCTGGCCGGCGTTGGCGACGTCGACGTTGGCGTTCTGGATGTAGCAGTCGGTGAGCTGCTGCACCGACGCGTCGGCGACACCTCGCGGTCCGGCCGCGGCGTGGTCGCCACCGGCCCCATCGAGCGCGCTCTGGTAGAGGCGCGTGATGTTGCTGATCGCGTTGGCGCGGCGCAGGGGATCGGACAGCTCGCCGGCCTGACCGGCCACGTCGTCGGGCTCGGCGTGGCAGCCGAACGTCAGCGCGACCATCACGATCGCGAGCAGCGACATCCAGCGCAGGTGGAGGGTGTTCTCGGGGCGTTTCTCGGGGCGCGTCATGGGGCCTCTCCAGGGGTCACGCATGAAAAGCGGACCAGCGAGCATCCGGGTGGTGGCGTTCCGGGTGGACGTGGATCCCGGTGCCAGACCGGTCATCGGGGCATCGACGCGCCACCCCCGAAAGCGTGCCGAGGATAGGGATCAGGGATCGAGGCTGTCAACGCCAGGCCACACCCCCTGGCCGCCATTCACGCTGCGCATGTGCGTTCACGCGGTCATTCGCGGTACGCTCGGGGCCATGCGTTGGCTTCGCGCGATCGCGTCCGTCCTCTGCCTCCTCTGCCTCGCGTGGCCGACGGCCGCAACCGCGCAGGTGAGCCTCACGGGCGACTACATCAGCTACCTCTGGACGGGCACGACGGGCTCGATGATCTCGGGTAGCCAGTCGATGCAGTACCGCGAGGACTCGGCCTCCGGCCTGAGCTGCGACGCGTTCTTTCCCGGCTCACCCGTCGAGCAATTCAGCATCGAGGCCACGGGGGCGAGCGCGATCCTCGCGACGAACACCTACTCGTTCGGCGACATCAGGACGGAGGTCGGCTACCCCAGCGTCGACGGTCGGACCCTTCGCTGGCGCGGCACCTACTCGTCCGGCACCGCGGCGTTCTCGATCGAGCAGGCGATGGAGATGGAGGTCGACGCGCGGCTCGTGCGCGTGACCGTCAGCGTGACCAACACGGGCAGCGTCGATCTTCGCGACTTCTACTACATGCGCGACGCCGACCCGGACCACGGCTCGGGCTGCTCGGGCGGCACGGGCTCGTCCACCGACAACGACGTGGTGCGCCAATTCCCCGTGGACACGAGCGCGCTCGTGACGGCTGGAGCCATGGGCGGCGCGTACTACGTGATCGGGCTCGGCACGTTCGACGAGCGCGCGAAGGTGAGCGCGAGCGGCTTCGCGAACACCGATCCGAGCGCGATCTACGACGCGCCCGAGGATCCCGGTGGTGCCTCGGGCGACATCAGCATGGACGTGGTCTTCCTCGAGCCGCTGATCGCGGTGGGCGCCTCGACCACCTTCGAGTTCTTCTATGTGTGGGGGCGAACCATCGAGGAGGTGGAGGATCGCTTCGACACGGGCGGTGGCGGCGTCGTCGGCCCGTGCGATGGGATGCCCGATCTCGCGGCGTGCACCACGCCGCGCGGCGCGACGGGCATCTGTCACGCCTCGATCTGCTGCACCGGTTGCTGGGACGGCACGCGCTGCGTCGGCGGTCGGAGCGCGACCGCGTGCGGCGTGGCGGGCGCGGCGTGCACGAGCTGCAGCGACGCAGACGACTGCTCGAGCGACGTCTGCACCGCGGGCGTCTGCTCGAACCCCGACGCCCCGCGCGGCACGCACTGCGACGATGGGCTCTTCTGCACGCGCACCGACACGTGCGACGGGATGCGCCACTGCACGGGCGCGGGTGATGCGTGCGACGACGGCAGTGCGTGCACGATCGACAGCTGCAGCGAGCCCACGGACGCCTGCACGAACACCGTCACGCCCGACCGCTGCATCATCGGCGGCGAGTGCGTGGCCAACGGCGGACGGCACCCGGCGTATCCGTGCCTCGTGTGCGATCCGGTGCGCGACAACCGCGACTGGTCGGCGCTGCCCGAGGGCACGACCTGCGGCGAGGCCGCGTGCGTGGGTGGGCGCCTCGTCACCGAGGCGACGTGCTCCTCCGCGGGCGCCTGCACGAGCGGCGTGCCCGTGCGCTGCGCCGCTGGCTACTGCGCGGACGGCACCACGTGCGCGACGACGTGCTCCGACGGCGCGTGTCCCGGTGACTCGTACTGCGCGCCCTCGGGCGTCTGCGAGCTGCGCCGGGCGAACGCCTCGAGCTGCTTGAGTGACGACGAGTGCGACTCGGGCTTCTGCGTCGATCGCCTCTGCTGCTCGGACGCATGCACTGGCACGTGCGAGTCGTGCCAGGTCCCCGGCTCGATCGGCTCGTGCACGATCGTCCCGGCCATGACGGATCCCGATGGCGAGTGCGGCGACTTCGGCTACTGCGACGGTACGGGCGCGTGCGCAGGGCCCGACGCAGGGCCGAGCCCGCCCGACGCAGGGCCGCCCCGCGATGCGTGGTCGCCCACGGGCAACCCCGACGCGGGCAGCGGCGATGGCGGTGGTGTCGACGCGGGCATGTCGGCACCGGGCGGAGGGTGCGGCTGCCAGGCGCCTCACCAAGCGGGCCGCGGCTGGACGCTCCTGCTCGCCTCCATCGCGCTGGTGCTCGTGCGAGCACGCCGTCGCCGCTGAGGCCGGTCGCGCTTGGCCGTGCGTGGCGCGTCGTGCCACCCTCTTCGGCATGTCGTCTTCCTTCGCTCGTCTCTCGGCTCGCGGGGTCGCCCTCGGCGTCGCCACGGCCGCTCTCGCCATCCCCGCGATCGCCCTCGCCGTCGACATCACCAGCTCGGCGGGCCTCTTGTTCGACATCCAGGACACCAACTCGGGTGAGCTGTCCAACGGATCGATCGACGCGTACGACGGCTGCTACTACCTCGAGGTCGACGGGACGCAGTACGTGGCGGGCGGCTCCACGACGAGCCCCGACGGGCGCACCGTCACGCTCCACGAGATCACGATGGGCTCGCTGCGCGTGCAGCGCATCGTCTACGTCCCGGCCTCGGGCGGCAGCTGGGCGCGCTACCTCGACGTGTTCAACAACATGACCGCGGCCGATGTGCACGCGAACGTGCGCATCTGGGGCAACCTCGGCAGCGACAGCGGCACCGTGCTCATGGCGAGCAGCTCCGGCGACACCGTGGTCAGCACGGCCGACTCGTGGTTCGCGACCGACGACACCGACGGCAGCGGCGATCCCTCGCTCGCGCACGTCTTCCAGGGGGATCCGGCCACGGGCCCCCTCTCGCCGGCCACGGGCGCGAGCCTCTCGGCCGACAACCTCGAGTACACGTACGCGATCGACGTGCCCGCCGGAGGCCGCGTCGCGATCCTCAGCTTCGCGGTGCAGGACAACTCGCAGACCCTCGTGCGCGCCGAGGCGGCCCGCATCATCGAGCTGCCCGACGACGTGATCCTTGGCCTCGACGAGTACTCCGCGGACATCGTGAATTTCTCGCTCGGATCGTTCACCGAGCCCTGCATCGGCATCGCGGAGATGGGCGCGTGCACGACGCCTCGCGGCGACGCGGGCTCGTGCCGCAGCGGCACCTGCTGCGCGGGCTGCTGGAACGGCACGCGCTGCGTGTCCGGGCGCACGGCGGCGGCCTGTGGTCGTCGCGGCGCCAACTGTGCGCTCTGCGCCGACTCCGACCTCTGCACGAGCGACGTCTGCACCGACACGGGCACCTGCTCGTACCCCGACGCACCCCGCGGCACGTTCTGCGACGACGGCCTGTTCTGCACGGCCTCCGATCGCTGCGATGGCGCAGGCAATTGCACGGGCGCGGGCAATCGCTGCGACGACGGCATCTCGTGCACGACCGACTCGTGCACCGAGGCCACCGACGCGTGCGTGAGCACGCCGCCGTCGGACCAGTGCATCATCGGCCGCACGTGCGTGGCGACGGGCGCGACGCTGCCGGGCTACGCGTGCCTGATCTGCGATCCGGTCCGCAACCCGCACGGCTGGTCGTCCACCGGTGACGTGTGCGCGATCGGCGGCGAGTGCGTGGCCCCCGGCACGCACAACGCGACCTATCCGTGCCTCGTCTGCGATCCGACCCGCAACCCCAACGACTGGTCGCCGCTCGCCCCGGGCGAGACCTGCCGCGATGCGTACTGCGCCGGTGGGCACGTGGTCACGGCCGCGACCTGCTCGACGACGGGCCTCTGCATGCCGGGCACCACGATGGCGTGCGACGTCGGCTACTGCTCGTCGGCCACCGAGTGCGCCTCGACGTGCGCCGATGGCGAGTGCCCGCCGGGCACCTACTGCGCGCCCACGGGATCGTGCCAGCGCCGTCGCGCCAACGCGTCGAGCTGCGGCGCCGACGACGACTGCGTGTCCGGTCACGGCGTCGACGGCATCTGCTGCAGCGAGCGCTGCACCGAGGAGTGCCGCTCCTGC
>JAIBCE010000332.1 GCA_019694315.1 Sandaracinaceae bacterium | reverse complement strand
CCGCGCGCGCTCGCCGTGCTCGCCGCGATCACGCTCGCCGCGCGTCCGATCGCCAGGCTCGTGGGCACGGTGAGCGAGGCCGGCACCGTGCTTCCGTCGCTGCGTCGCGTCGAGGAGTTGCTCGCGCGCCGCGCCGCGCCCGAGCCCCCGGCCGAGGTGACACGCGCGCCGTGGCGCACCATCGTCGTGTCGGAGCTGACGGTGCGGCGGGGAGAGCGCTGCGTGCTCGATCGGCTCGGGCTCGAGCTGCGTGCGGGGGAGCGTGTCGGGATCACGGGCGAGAACGGCACCGGCAAGACCACGCTCCTGCTCGCGCTGCTCGATCTGGTGCCGCACGAGGGCACGACCTCGATCGACGGAAGGCCGGGCTCGCTCGCGAGCCGCTGCGCGTGGGTGCCGCAAGATCCTGCGCTCGTCGAGGGCACGGTGCTCTCGAACGTGACGGTGGGGCGCGAGCCCGATCGCGAGCGCGCGCTCGACGCCCTGCAGCAGGCGGGCGCCGCCGAGTGGCTCGCGAAGCGCGGCGGGCTCGAGGCCTCGATCGAGGTGGCCGGCACGAACCTCTCTCGCGGCGAGAAGCAGCGCCTCTGCCTGGCCCGTGCGCTCTATCGCGACGCCCCGATCCTCGTGCTCGACGAGCCCACGGCCTCGCTCGACACCGCGGGCGTGGAGGCGTTCGTGTCGCTCCTCGGCGCGCTCGTGCGCGATCGGACCACGGTCATGGTCACGCACGACGAGCGACTGCTCGCTGCCTGCACGCGCGTGCTCGTGCTCGAGCGCGGCGTGCTCCGGCCGCGCGCACGCTCACTTGTCGACGACGGGCAGCCGCACACGTGATCCGGGCCTCGCGCCCGTCGCGCCGCCGGCCCACGCGCCACGCCAGCGAGGACGCTCCGCTTCGCCGCCGCCCACGCCGTCCTTCGTCCAGTGCGGCCTGCCGAATTGCTTCGCGCACCAGTTGCAGGGCAGCTCGTCCCAGGGATCCATCTCCCCCTCGTGGATCGCGCGGATGCGGCGCTTGCGGAGCTCGTTGACGAGATCCGACATGCGCAGGTGCGCCTCGCTCAACGGCACCTCGCGCGCGTCCCCGAGACGATCGGACAAGCCGCTCTCACCGGGCGTGCCCGAGAGGGCGCAACACAGGCTGTACTGTCCGTCGGCGGTCAGGTGAGGGTGCAGGTTGGACCAGACACCGCAGTTCACGAAGGCCACCTTCATCGGGAACCCCGCTGCGGAGTCCACGTCGACGCGGAGAACGTCCTTCATACGGGCGACCGTGTCCCTCACGGTGACCCACTCACGAGGGCTGAGACGGAGGGTGGCGTCGTAGTGTGTGCCGGTGGGCTGCGTCCACGAGTACCGCACGAAGTCGGCGCCGAGCTGCGCGGCCTGCAGCCCGTACGCCTCGATCTCGTGGCGGTTTGCCCGGTTGATCGCCATCTGCAGCGCGAACGGGATCTCGTCAGCGACGCAGCGCGCGATCGCGCGCATCACCTCGAGGTGCGAGCCAGCGCCCCGGATGCGATCGTGCGTCTCCTCGGTCGCTCCGTCGAGACTGAAGCCGACGAATTTCAGCGCCGCCCGGCGCTCCTTTCGCTCCCGCAGCAGCGCCGCCAGATCTTCGAAGCGGGAGGCGTTGCAGATGATGCTCCAGCCGAGCTCGCGCGCGACGATCGCGTCGACGATCTCCGACAGCTGCGGGTGCAAGAGAGGCTCTCCGCCGGTGAGCGAGACGCTCTTGATCCTGTAGGCGACGAGCTGGTCCAGCACGCGGACGATCGTCTCGAGAGGAAGGTCGAGGGGGCCTCCCCCGGGGTCCCGCAGGCAGTGCTGACAGTTGAGGTTGCAGCGATCCGTGACGTGGAGAACGACGTGATCCAAGGACGGTCAGTCCCCAGTAGGCGGATTCACCACGGGTTGCAGTGACGCGACGGTCGTCGACGCCAACACCCCTGCGTGGATCGATCGCCTCTTCGTGATGCGCGGCGACTGGTAGGGGCGTCGGGGTCCCGGGGCGCGCTCCTCGCGGCGATCGAGATCCTTCGGGTCCTGCACGGGCTTCGTCATGGCATTCCTCATCGGCGTTCGTTGCGGGAAGCGGCGCCGCCATTCGCGAAGCTAGTCGACACGAACGGAGATGTCATCCGCCCGTTGCGCAGGGTCGGTCCGGATGAAACAATCCCCGGACTTCCGTGGAGGGCTCGATGAAGGTTCAGGGTTGGCTTGCCGGCGCAGCGGTCGCGCTCGGAGTCATGGGTTGTCAGGGCAGCACCGCTCTCCCCAACGTGGACCCCGTTCTGCCGGAGGTGACCACACCGACGGACGAGTCGGTCGTCGTCCTCGGGCGGATCCATGGCCTCGTCGACGCGGAAGGACACCACATGTGGTTCGAGCCGGCGGCTGGCTCGCCCACCACGGCCGACCCCGAGCTGGGCGTGTCGATCGAGGCACTCACCCCGATGACCGCCATGGGCGGCATGGGCCGAGGCGCGAATGCGGCGGACTCCCTCGAGCTCATCACCTGCCAGGCGACCACCTCGCCCACCTGCGACACGCCGTACGGAGCCGGGTCATGGATCGCTCCCGGCACGAGCACCGATCCAGCCGTGTGCGGAACGATGCCGGCAGGACGGACGACCTGCTACCGCGCAGACATCGAGGCGCGACCCTTCTACGGGCGCGAGGTCTCCAACCTCTATGTCCGATTCGTCAGCTTCTCCAACGCGGCGGGCACCGCCCCCTACGACATCGTCGCCTACGGCGGCGCGGCGCCGACGCTGGGCCTCGTATCGCTAGGCACCGTGGTCAGGTACGGGACGACCGAGGTGCCGCCCTCGTCGATCAACCTCACCTCCCCCCCGCACCAGGCGTCACTGCGCAGCTGGCTCTGGGCGTTTCCGCCGGGCGCGACCGACCTGACGTTCCGCTACGTGGCCGAGGTGCTCGGCTCGGTCGCCTCTGCCGCCACACCGGCCCCCTACCAGCCCAGCGTCACCGCCGCGGGCGATGCCACCGCCGCCCCCGTCACCCAGGGCTGCACCACGATGAATGGCCACTACACGGTGGTCGCGTCCGAGGCCGCGCTCCTTCCTGGTCACCCCGCGGGCACCCGTCAGATCTACCGCGTTCGCCGCCTCACCGGGGCGGTCGAGCTCGTGAGCGTCGCGGCCGCGGGAGGCTTCTCGAACGGCCACGCGTCGAGCCCGTGCATCACGCCCGACGGCGCCAGCGTGGTCTTCGAGTCGGACGCGACCGACCTCGTCGCCACGGCCGACACCAACGCCACCACCGACGTCTTCGTCCGGTCGCTCGCGACGGGCACCAACACGCTCGTGTCCAAGAACGCGGCCGGCGCGGGCACGCGCTGCGGGCGGGGCGGTGGGTCGATCCACGGGTCGATCTCCAACGATGGTCGCTACGTCGCGTTCAGCTCGACCTGCGCGAGCCTCTGCGGCGGCGACAGCCAGACGACGGGCTGCTACACGGGCCGCAGCCAGGTCTACCGCTACGACCTGACCACCTCGACGCTCACGGGCGTCAGCGTCCGCAACGGCTCGAGCGGCACCATCGGCGCGAGCACCTTGTGGGGCGGCGCGGGCACCGCGTTCACCGCCGGCACGCACAACTCGCAGCTCGGCTGGATGAGCCTCGACGGTGACCGCGTGGTGTTCTCCTCGACCGCCTCGGGGGCGGGCTACCTGGCCCCGAACGAGATGGACACCGGCACCCGCGACGTCTTCGTCCGCATCGTCGGCTCGAGCACGACGATCCGCATCTCCGACAACCGTGGCGGGGCCATCGGCGCCCGCAACCCGCACATCTCGGCCGACGGTCTCTGGGTCGTCTTCGAGACGGGCTCCACCACCATGGCCGCCGGTGTCACCGACACGAACAACGCGGCCGACATCGTGCGCTGCTCCTCGTCGGGCGGCTCGTGCGCGTACGTCAGCCTCACCCCGGGCGGAGCGACGGGCAACCGTGGCAGCGCGCGCCCGTGGCTCGGCGGAGACGGTCGGCTCGTCGCGTTCGAGTCCGACGCGTTCGACCTCGAGCCGACGGACGGGAACTTCCAGACCGACATCTTCGTCTACGACACGGTCAGCCACACGCTTCGGATGCGCAGCTGGAATGGCTTCGGCGCGCTCGCCGACGGCCCCGCCAGCCGACCCCGCTTCGACCCGACCGCGACGTACCTGCTCTACCAGTCCGCCGCGAACAACATGCAGAACGATCCGGCGGGCGCGTTCGACAGCGACGGCGGCGCGGCCGACGTCTTCATGATCCGCCTGCCCTGAGCGCCTCCTCCAGCGCCTGACGAAGCCGGCCCGGCTCCGAGATCGCCTCGGGGCCGGGCCGCAGTGTTCGGAGCGGCACCGACTCGACGAGGCGACGGAGCGTGTCGAGGTGCTCCTTGGCGCGGACCGGGTCGACGAAGAGCGTCGCGCTCTCGCCGAGCAAGTGACCGAGCGCGTCCAGGGGTTCGCAGGGCCCGATCTCCGTGTGCTCGCCCGGCCCGAGCAGGATCACGATCGCGCGGATCGTCACGGGCGCGGGATCGGGGCGAGCGACGGGGACGTCGAGCTTGCCACGCGCCCCAGCCACGGCCCCGCGGGTCCACTGCGGAAACGCCCGCACCACGTCCGGTGAGAGATGGAACGGACGCGCGACGGGAAACACGCGGCCCTCGCGCTCGTCGAGGAGCACGATGTCGTCCGCGCGAGGCACGAGCCCGCTCGCGGCGAGCAGCAGCGTCGTCGTCGACTTCGCGGCCCCGCTCGACCCCACGAGGAGCCAGCCGCCCTCGCTCGTCTCCACGAGCCCGGAGTGCAGGTGGAAGAGCCCGAGGTGACGAACGGCGACGAAGACCGCCACCGTGAGCATCCACCGCGCGAACACGGGGCTCGGCTCGGTGGGCACGCTGGCCTCGATCCGAACAGGCAGGCCCTGACGGATCGCGGCCCAGCCCGCGCCGGTGTCGAGCACCACACCGTCGGGGAGTCTCGAGGCGCCGCGAGCGAGGTGCTCGCCTTGCGGCGGCGTCTCTCTCTCTCGCACGAAGCGGAGGTCGACCTCGAGCTCGGGCGCGGAGGGCGGCGCAAGCACCAGCGCCTCGTCGAGCGGCGCGAGGCTGCGCGCGAGCGCGTCGACGGTCGTCGCCATCTCCGCGCGCGCCAGCACGCGCAGCACGCGGTCACCCACGAGGTAGTGCCGCAGCACGCTCGGGCCCTCAGACATCGAAGAGCCGACGCAAGCGCGACCACCTCGAGCGCGTGCCGTGGTGCGCGTCGAGGTACGCGGGGGCCGGATAGAGCGCGTGCAAGAGGACGCCGTCTCGCGAGAGCTCGCGTACACGCTTGATGGCGAGCGACACGCGCAGCCATGGCGCGACCCCGAGGCGCAGGGCACGCGCAGGCACCACGCCCACCAGATCTGGCGCACCGAGCGCCGCCATCCACGCCAGGCTCCGCGCGAGCGGAGCTGAGCTCCTCTGGGCCTCGAGGAGCGACTCGAGCCCGCCTGCGTCGAGGAGGGTACGCAGATCCGCGACGTGTCGCAGGAGCAGATGCGCCGAGGGGGCATGGTGGGTGAGCACGTGATCGGACAGGCCGGCGGCGAGGGCGCCGAGGGTGACGTGTGCGCTCGCCGGCTGGGCCTCGGGGAGCGGGCGCGCGGTGAAGTGCAGATCGAGCGGAGCTCCGTAGGCCCCGAGCACGCGGAGGCTCGAGCCGTCGCGCGCGGCCCGCGACGGGCGACCGTCGTGGCGCACGTGGGCACGGTAGGTGAGGCCGAGCTCCGTGAGGTGCGCGGCCACCCACGCGCGCGCGTCGCGCGTGAAGAGGAGGTCCGCATCGACGAGCCATCGATCGCCGGGGTGCGCGAGCCACGGCAGGAGCGCCGCACCCTTCACCACGCGATGGACGACGTGCGCTTCGTCGAGCGCCTTCGACAGCTGCTCGGCCGCGTGCGCGAGCCAGAGGTTGCGCCCCGCGGCGACATCGCGCGCAGGCTCGAGCCGAGCGCGCAGAGGCTCGGCCACGGCGCCTCGCCGCTCGAGGCGCCGCAGGAGCGCGCCTCCGAGCGAGAACTCGCTCGCCGTGGCCTCGAGCGTCTCGAGGTCCTCGTCGCGCGGGTCCTCGATCCGACCTGCGAGCAGCTCGGCGAGCCGGAGCTCAGCTCTGGAGAACGAGGTCTTCACCGACCAGCTCATCCATCAGCGCGCCCACGTCGCCTCGCGCTTGCTCCTCGGTGCAGTCGTAGAGGCGCGCCAGCAGGGCACCGAGAGCGTCGAGGTCCTGCGGCGCGGCGCTGAGGGCCTTCCACACGGCCACACCGGTCTCGTTGAGGGTGAAGTAGGTCTTGGTGCCGAGGTGGAGCAAGAGCCCTCCGCCGTCGGCGAGCTCGGTCAGGATCACGCGCGGTTCGATGCGATAGACGCTGGAACGATTCACGAAGGCCTCGCAGGACGGGTGTAGGACACCACGTGGGGAGGGAGGGTCTCGGGCGGCGTCGGGCGCCCTTGGATCTCCACCCATGCGTGCCCGATCGGCTCGCGCGAGGCGGTGGCTGCGTCTGGCGACACGCCGATGACGAAGGTCGGACGCATCCCGAGCTCACTCCCGAGGGCGTAGCGGGCGAGGGATCGATAGAGACACGTCGCGGGCGGCCGCGACCGGCGCGGCAGCGCCTCGAGGATGGCCTCGGCGGTCTGCACGGCATCGACGTACTGCGACGGGCTGACGGGCGCGAGCCATGACGGGGCCGCACCGCCCTCCAAGCGCTGGAGCAGCGTGTCGAGCCCGTGCGCCCCGAGCCGTGCAGCCATCGACCAGCGATGGGACAGGTAGCGGCCGACGCACCAGCCCATGGCGAGCGGAGCGCTCGCGAACGCGCGCGGCGCACGACGCCGCAGCCTCCCTCGAGAGCCGGGCTGCTCCTCGCGATCGCGCGGATCGTCGGGGATCGAGCCCACCCAGCGCGTGGAGGAGCGCTCGCGGGTCGACCGAAGCATCTCGCGGCTCGAGAGGCCCAGCTCGCGGGTCGAGAGCCACATTTCGCTCGAGGGGAGGAGCATCTCGCTCGTCGGGAGAAGCCTCTCGGCCATGCGGGGTAGGATGCGCTCCGCCCCGGGACCGTTCAAGGTCGGGCGGCCGCGCTCCGAACCGATCGCGGGGCCCGCGCAACGTCAGTCGCCAACGTGACCCAGCCTCGCACTCCTCAGGACTGGAGCATTCGACTCGCCGTGGGGCTGCTCGCGGTGAGCACCGTGCTCGCTCCCTTGCTCTTCGGCGGCGTGCTGGGCTGGACGGTGCCCGTGCTCGCGTCGTTCGCGGCGGCATCGGTGCTGGCCTCCGCGTTCGCGGCGTGGCGCAACGGACGCCCCCTACCCCAGGGGCTGCTCCTCCTCACCTTCGTCGCCGCCACGCTGTGGACGGTGCTCCAGGCCGTGCCCGTGCCCTGCGGGCTCGTCGAGTGGATCGCGCCCGACTCCTTCGAGCACGTCTCGCGCACCGCCGCGGTCTTCGGCACCGACGAGCGCTGCACGATCACCCAGGATCCGGGGCGAACGCGCGAGGAAGTGCTCAAAGGGCTGACGCTCGTGTCGCTGCTCGTGTCGGCGAGCCTCGTCGGCGCGCTACGTCGGCGCGACACGCTCATCCAGATCGTGGTCATCGCCTGCTCGGCGCTCGCGGTCGTGGCCGTCGCGCACGCCTTGGCCGACGCGCCCGCCATCTGGGGCATGTACCGGCCGACGAACGGCTCGGCCGCGCTCGGCCCCTTCGTGAACCCCAACCACCTCGGCGGCCTGATGGCCCTCGGCGCGCCCGCAGCCTTCGGCCTCGGCACCTCGTCCCGCCAGCGCACCCGCCGCTTCCAGTGGATGGGCGCCGGCGTGCTCCTGCTCGGCGTCCTGGCGCTCGCGATGGCGCGCGGCGCCGTGCTCGCAGGCCTCGCGGGCCTCGGCTTGTTCGGCGCCCTCACCGCGCGCCACAACGTGGAGCACGTCCGCGCCGACGGCCGCACCTGGCTCGACAAGCTCCTCCTGCGCCCGATGACGCTGGCCGCGCTGCCGGTGGTGGGCGCCGCCTTCGTGATCGCGGGCGTGGCCGGCCTCGATCGCGTGCAGCGCGAGCTCGGCGAGACGGACGTGGGCAAGCTGGAGCTGGCCGCGCGCGCGCTGGTCATGGCGGCCACGGGACCGTGGGTCGGGGTCGGTCGTGGCGCCTTCGGTGTGGCCTTCGTGGAGCGTACGGACGCCGGCCGCGTGCGCTTCGAGTACGCCGAGAGCTTCCCCGCGCAGTGGGCCGTGGACTGGGGCATCGTGGTCGGCCCGATCATCGTGATCGCCCTCGGAATCGTGCTGATCCGCGCGGTTCGGCAGGCCGATCACCCCCACCTCCGCGGCGCCGTGGCAGGCGTCTGCGCGTACGCGATCCAGAACCTCGTGGACTTCGGGCTCGAGGAGCTGGGAAGCGCCGCCGTGGCGGTGGTGCTCCTCGCCAGCGTCGCGACGAACCGCGCATCCTCGACGCTCGACCTGGCGAGCGCCCGCCGCGCCGTGGCCTCGGCCATCGTCGCGGGCGGGCTCGCGGTCTTCGGCCTCGCGCTCCTCGGCCCGAGCATCGCGCCCCTTCGCGTGGAGAGCAGCCGCGCGGAGCTCGAGCGGACGCTCGCGTCCAACGA
>JAIBCE010000331.1 GCA_019694315.1 Sandaracinaceae bacterium | reverse complement strand
GAGGGCTGCTCATGGCGGGCCCGCTGGTGCAGGGACCGTTCCGGTCCTCGACGCGATCCAATTCAGGGAATTCGGTCCTCCGCTGGCGGAGTGGCGGAGCACTGGCGGCGCACTTCCGCCACCCCGCGATCGCACGCCTCAGAGCTACCTCCGGTACGACCCTCGAGCGCGAGCGCGATCAGAGACGCTTCGGAGCCTCGTTGCGGCGCGCGCCTCGGGCAGAAGCGGGCCACGCCCCGAGGCGACGTTCGGCGCGAGGCGTGCGCTCAGGCGTCGGTGTCCTTCTTCACCGGACAGCCCCAGCCGTCGTACTTGCCGTCGTGCTCCTCGGCGAGCAGCAAGAGGCTCGTGGCGACCTCGTGCACGTGCGTGAGCTCGGCGGGATCCACCCGCGTCGCGCGCACCGACCAGCCGCTGCCGTCGTCGAGCTCGCGCGGCTCGACGTCGAAGCGCAGCGCTGCGCAGGCGTCGGCGTAGCTCCGCGCGTGGACCTCGCGCGTGAAGGTCGCGAAGTGATCGATCGGCCGCGGCTGCTCGAGGCGGTCGCCGGCCTTCTTGAGCTCCTCGACCACGCGGCGATCGGCCATCCGGCGCTGCTCGACCGGGCCCGGAAAGAGCACGTCGAGGTAGTGGCGCCACTCCTTGTCCTCGCGCACCTGGCTCATGACGCGCCGGCTCGGCGTGGGCCCGAGCGCCTCGCCGAGCGCAGTGCCCATGCCGTCGGTGCGAGGCGCGTAGAAGAAGAGATCGCGCGTGCCGTTCCAGGTCATGCGACCCACGAACTGCGCGTCGCAGTGCGAGCGCAGCGCGCGCACGAGCGCCTCCTCGATCTTGCCGAGCTCCTCGGCCTCGGCGTTGTCGGTGAGACCGTCGCTCCGCGGGCGCAGGAGCGGGAAGCGCACCGACACGAGCCAGGGCTTGGACGCGACGGGCGCGTCGTTCACGAGGCCCAGATCGAGCATGGTCGAGCACGGCTTGTCCTCGACGACGAAGAAGTAGAAGTCCCAGTGGTCGCTCATCGGCGCGGGCTCTGCGTAGGACGCATCGGGCTCTTCGTGTGACGCATCGGGCTCACGGACGGCGCATGGTAGCGCATCGGCGCCGGGGTCATCGACACGCCGGCGGCACGTCGCGCTCCGCGAGCTCGAGGGCGCGACGCCAGCCGTCGATCGCCGCGACGCAGGCCTCGCCCGAGGCCTCGCCGAGCTGCTCGAGGTGATCCATCTGCTCGCACGCGATCCGCCCGCGCTCGGCCTCGACGGGATCCCCGATCGTCTCGACGAACGCTGTGCAGCACGAGCGCGCACGCGGACACGCGGTCGCGGCCTCGAGGCTCGCAGGTGCCGTCGTCGCCGGGTCGGCGCTGGTGCCGTGGGTACCGGGCTCCGCGCTGCCCGTGCCCGAGGTGGGAGGCGGCTCCGGCGCGGCAGGGCCCTCGGCCGTGGGCGCGGGCGTCGCGGGCGTGCTCTCGGTCGAGCCGCAGCCCTCGAGCACACCGAGCACGCCGAGCACACCGAGCGCGCACGCGATCACGCAGAGGCGCGAGGACCACAGCATCGCCGCGGTGTAGCCCAGTCGGCGGGCCGTGGCGACGACGTCCGCGCGGTGGGCTGCTCGGCCGTGACGAGTGGCGCGTTCGCCGGCACGGATCCACTTTCGGCCCTCTCGTGCGCGCCCCGATCTCGATCATTCCGGACGATCCCTCGCCCAGCGACTGGCGCTGGCAGGTGCGTCACGCGATCACGACGCTCGCGGAGCTCGAGGAGGTCCTCGTGCTCTCGGACGCAGAGCGAGAGGGCGCGCGCCGCGCGGAGGCCGCGGGCCTTCCGCTCTCGATCACGCCGTACTACGCGAGCCTCGCGAGCCGCACCGATCCCGCGTGCCCCATCCGCCGCCAGTGCGTGCCGCGCATCGAGGAGGCGACCGAGGTGGAGGGCGATCTCCGCGATCCGCTCGGCGAAGAGGCGCACACGGTCGCGCCGCACCTCGTGTCCCGGTATCCCGATCGCGCGCTCTTGCTCGTGACCGATCGGTGCAGCGTGTACTGCCGCTTCTGCACGCGCTCTCGCATGGTGGGCCAGGACGGCGGCGCGCGGCCGCTCGCGGAGCTCGAGCCCGCGTTCGCGTGGCTCGCTGCGCACGAGGCGATCACCGACGTCGTGGTCTCGGGCGGTGATCCGCTGATCATGAACGAGCCGCGCCTCGAGGCGATCCTCAAGCAGCTCGCGGGCATCCCTCACCTCGGCACCGTGCGCATCGCGACGCGCGCGCCCGTGACGCTGCCGCAGCGCATCGACGCCGCGCTCTGCCGCGTGCTCCGCCTCTTCCCGGCCACGTGGGTGATGACGCACTTCAACCACCCGCGAGAGCTGAGCCCCGAGAGCACGCGCGCCCTCGCGATGCTGATCGATCACGGCCTGCCAGTGATGAACCAGACCGTGCTCCTGCGCGGGATCAACGACGACGCCGCCACGCTGACGGCGCTCTTCAAGGGGCTCGTCGCGCGTCGCGTGCGCCCCTACTACCTCCTCCAGGCCGATCCGGTGCGGGGCACGAGCCATCTGCGCACGCCGCTCCGACGGGGGGTCGAGCTCATGCGCGAGCTCCAGGGCCGGGTGTCGGGCATCGCGCTGCCCAAGCTCGTCGTCGACACGCCGCACGGCATGGGCAAGGTGGCGCTCGGCCCCGAGGCCATCGTGCGTGAGGCGGACGGTGTCACCACGCTCCGCACCTTCCGGGGCGAGGTCGACTACGTCGATCCGCCGCGCTGAGGTCACGGACCGCGCGGGGATCGTGCTGGCGACTCCCTCGGGCCTGCCGGACGCCTTCGCGCGAGCGTGATCGTGAGCCGCGAGGCAGGGGTGCTCGGAGACGGTGCTCGGAGCCTCACGCGACCTCGGGCATGGCCTTCGAGGGGCCGGGCCATGGGCGATCCGCGCGACCGATCTGGATGCTTGGCCAAGCCCCGCGCTGGGTGTATAGCTCGCGCGCTCTCCGACCTGGGAGAGCTCCCTCCGAACGGCTCGCCGTTCTCTCCTCCGGGCCCCACGATCGCCGCGTGGCTCGTGAGCCGAGCGCGCGGGCCACGACGGCACGAGGTACCGCATGGCCACTGCCAAAGCGCTTCCCCTGACCCAGACCAGCATCGGCCAGAAGGCGCTCGTCGCCCTCACCGGCGTGATCCTCTACGGCTTCGCCTTCGTGCACGCGGTGGGCAACCTCCAGGTCTTCCTCGGCGAGGAGCACTACAACGCGTACGCGGAGATGCTCCAGTCGATGCCCAAGGTCGTCTGGGCCACGCGCGTGATCCTCCTCGGATCGCTGGTCACGCACATCGCGCTCGTCCTGCGCATCCTCGGCCGCGCCCGCGAGGCTCGCCCCGGCCGCTACCGCGTGGACGCGCCCATCGCGAACGAGCAGGGCATCCTCCAGCGCTACGCGCGGCAGACGATGATCCTCTCGGGCTTGATCGTCTTCGCGTACCTCGCGTTCCACCTCGTGCACCTCACGATCGGTGTCGCGCCGGGCCTCTTCTTCCATCGCGGCCTCGCGTACCAGAACCTGGTCTACGGCATGCGCGAGCCCTGGGTCGCGGGAGTCTACCTCTTCGCGAACCTGCTCCTCGGCCTGCACCTCTTCCACGGCGCGACGGCCCTCTTCCAGACGCTCGGCCTCAAGCACCCGCAGTGGGACGGCCGCACCAAGATCGCGGCGCTCGGCGTCGTGACGCTGATCGTGGGCGCGAACGTGATCATCCCCATCGCGTGCCTCACCCGCATCGCCGGCGGCGAGCTGCCCAACGACCCCTCGACGATCCTCATCCCCGACGAGGCCTCCGAGGGCGCCGAGGACTGAGCCGCCGACGCGCTGCGACCCTTCGATTCGTCTCTCGCCAACACGAGGAAGCATGAAGCTCGAGAGCAACGCCCCCACGGGCCCCATCGAGAAGCGCTGGGAGAGCCACAAGTTCTCGATGAAGCTCGTGAACCCCGCGAACAAGCGGAAGTTCAAGGTCATCATGGTGGGCACGGGCCTCGCGGGGGGCGCGGGCGCCGCGTCGCTCGCCGATCTCGGCTACGACGTCGAGGCCTTCTGCTACCAGGACAGCCCCCGCCGCGCGCACTCGATCGCCGCGCAGGGCGGCATCAACGCCGCCAAGAACTACCAGGGCGACGGCGACAGCATCTACCGCCTCTTCTACGACACCGTGAAGGGCGGCGACTTCCGCGCGCGCGAGAGCAACGTCTATCGCCTCGCGCAGGTCTCGGTCGACATCATCGACCAGTGCGCCGCGCTCGGCGTGCCCTTCGCGCGCGAATACGGCGGCCTCCTCGCCAACCGCAGCTTCGGCGGCGCGCAGGTCAGCCGCACCTTCTACGCGCGCGGCCAGACGGGCCAGCAGCTGCTCCTCGGCGCGTACTCGCACCTCGCCCGCACCATCGCGAACGGCAAGGTGAAGATGCACAACCGCTGCGAGATGGTCGACCTCATCGTCGTCGACGGTCGCGCGCGCGGCATCGTCACGCGCGACCTGGTGACGGGCAAGGTCGAGGCGCACCTCGGTGACGCGGTGGTGCTGGCGACGGGCGGCTACGGCAACGTCTTCTACCTCTCGACGAACGCCAAGGGCTGCAACTCGAGCGCGATCTGGCGCGCCCACCGTCGCGGCGCGGGCTTCGCGAACCCCTGCTTCACGCAGATCCACCCGACGTGCATCCCGCAGGGCGGCGACTATCAGAGCAAGCTCACCCTGATGAGCGAGTCGCTCCGCAACGACGGCCGCATCTGGGTCCCGCGCAAGAAGGAAGACTGCACGAAGGACCCGAGCTCGATCGCGGAGAAGGACCGCTACTACTACCTCGAGGAGAAGTACCCGGCCTTCGGCAACCTCATGCCGCGCGACGTGGCGAGCCGTCAGGCGAAGTTCGTCTGCGACGACGGCCTCGGCGTCGGCCCCGAGATCGCGGGCGTGCGGCGCGGCGTGTACCTGGACTTCGCCTCGGCCATCAAGCGCGACGGCGAGAGCGTCATCCGCGAGAAGTACGGCAACCTCTTCGACATGTACGAGCGCATCACGGGCGAAAACCCGTACAAGGTGCCGATGCGCATCTACCCGGCCACGCACTACACGATGGGTGGGCTCTGGGTGGACTACAACCTCATGAGCACGATCCCCGGTCTGCTCGTGGCGGGTGAGGCGAACTTCTCGGACCACGGCGCGAACCGCCTCGGCGCGAGCGCGCTGATGCAGGGCCTCGCCGACGGCTTCTTCATCCTGCCGTACGTGGTGGGCCACTACCTCGCGGGCGCGGGCAACTCCAAGGGCGTCGACGAGAGTCACCCCGAGGTGAAGGCCGCCGTCGACGGCGTGAAGAAGCGCGTCCAGACGCTCATCGACGTGGGCCAGAAGGGCAAGCGCACGGTCGACGACTTCCACCGCGAGCTCGGCTCCATCATCTGGAACCACTGCGGCATGGCGCGCACCGAGAAGGGTCTCAAGAGCGCCCTCGAGCGCATCCCGACGCTCCGCGAGGAGTTCAAGAAGGACGTGAAGATCCTCGGCGGCGGCGAGGAGCTCAACCGCGAGCTCGAGAAGGCGATGCGCGTCGACGACTTCTTCGAGCTCGGCGAGCTGATGTGCCGCGACGCGCTCGAGCGCGACGAGAGCTGCGGCTGTCACTTCCGCGAGGAGCACCAGTCCAAGGCCGACCCGAACGTGCCCGGAAGCTACGCTGGCGAGTGTGTGCGCAACGACGAGAAGTTCGCGCACGCGGCCGTGTGGGAGTGGAAGGGCGAGGGCAAGGCCGAGGTCCGCCACGAGGAGAAGCTCGAGTACGAGTTCGTCAAGCTCGCCCAGCGAAAGTACTAGTTTGTCGGAGGGTCCGTGGGGACCCTCCCCCGCTGACGCGGGGCCCCCTCCCCCTCCCTTCGCTCACGCTCAGGCTCACGCGCGGGGCCCCAGCCCCGCTTGCCTCGCTCGCCTAGCTCGCGAGCTCGTTCCAAGACTCCTACGAGATGCCTCGCTCGCCTAGCTCGCGAGCTCGTTCCAAGACTCCTACGAGATGCCTCGCTCGCGAGCTCGTTCCAAGACTCCTACGAGATGCCTCGCTCGCCTAGCTCGCGAGCTCGTTCCAAGACGCTCCTACAGAGGCTCGAATCCCCCGCTCACGCGGAACCCTCCCCCTCCTTCGCTCACGCTCAGGCTCACGCGCGGGGCCTAGCTCGTGAGCTCGTTCCAAGACTTTCCGACGAGGTTGTTCATGTCCGAAACCATCGACCTCAAGCTCCACGTCTGGCGTCAGAACGGCCCCAAGGATCAGGGCCGCTTCGAGGACTACTCGCAGTACGCCAAGGGCATCTCGACGCACGCGTCGTTCCTCGAGTGCCTCGACGTGGTGAACGAGCGCCTCGTGCTCGCGGGCAAGGACCCGATCGTGTTCGATCACGACTGCCGCGAGGGCATCTGCGGCATGTGCGGCGTGGTCGTGAACGGCGAGCCGCACGGGCCGCAGAAGGCCACGACCACCTGCCAGCTCCACATGCGGAAGTTCCAGAACGGTCAGGAACTCTACGTGGAGCCCTGGCGCGCGACGGCCTTCCCGGTGATCAAGGATCTCTCGGTGGATCGCGGTGCCTTCGATCGCATCATCGAGGCGGGCGGCTTCATCACGGCGCGCGCGGGCTCGGCGCCCGACGCGAACGACATCCCGGTGCCCAAGCCCATCGCCGACGACGCGATGGACGCCGCCGCGTGCATCGGCTGCGGCGCGTGCGTGGCCGCGTGCCCCAACGCGAGCGCGAGCCTCTTCATGAGCGCGAAGGTCGGCCACCTCGGCGTCCTGCCGCAGGGCCAGGCGGAGCGCGACAGCCGCGTGCTCGGCATGGTGGCGCAGCACGAGAAGGAAGGCTTCGGCGGCTGCTCGAACCACTATCTCTGCGAGGCCGCGTGCCCCAAGGAGATCAGCGTGAAGTGGATCGCGCGCATGAACCGCGATCTCCTCAAGGCGAGCCTCTCCTACAGCCCGCCGAGCGGGCGCGGCGGCGGCGACGGCTGAGGCGCTCGGCCTCGCGCGAGCGGCCGAGAGATCACGTCGACCAGGGGAACGTGTGCTCCACGATGCGTGCGCGCGCCTCGGCGAGCATCGCCGCGGGCAGCGGGCGCTCGTGCGGGCGTCGGTGTCCACGTGGACGCCCGTGACCAGCGTCGTCGCCGCGACCTCGCCGGTCTCGGCGTTGCGCATCTCGTGCACGAAGCGCAGGAGCTTCTCGCGCACCTCGATGACGCCGCTGCGGATCCGGCTCAACACTCGCCTCAACCTGATCGAGACAGCATGGCCCACACGGCGAAGGTAGACTTGGTGCTTCGTGCATCGGAGGTCCGCGCTGGTAGGCCGAGCCCCG
Source organism: Sandaracinaceae bacterium (assembly GCA_019694315.1). Taxonomy (GTDB): domain Bacteria; phylum Myxococcota_A; class Polyangia; order Polyangiales; family Sandaracinaceae; genus JAFLCL01. Next base: position 1,316 of record JAIBCE010000331.1, on the reverse strand, counting down.
CCGTTTCTCCCGTCTGGCTGACGCTGAACGGGACGCCGTTCCCGATGGCCGACTGGTGGGACTTTCCTGTCGTCGTCCTACGGTCGCTTACGGGGGCAGTCGTTGAGGTCTCTGACGCGCACACCGCAGTTGCAAAATGCTACTTCTTCGACGGGCCCTACTATCTTCGTCTGCGGAGGCGGCCCGACGGCGCGATTCGCATCGAGGCGATCGACGAGGGTGTACGCGACGAAGGGGTGACCGTGGTGGTGGTCGACGTCGCTTGGGAGGATCTGGCGCGTACCGTTGAGGCGTCTGCGCTCGAGTTGCTGGAGGCGTGCAGGCGTCGGAGGTGGGACGATTCCGATGTGAGAGCTTTGAGGTCCAACGTACGCTCGCTGCAGGCTGCCCGTAGAGCACGGGGACCCAGTTGAGCCCCGACCGTGAAGGCTCTGGCAGTTCTCGCGGTGTCCACCGTGAGCCTGTGCAGGAGATGCGCGTGCTGATGTCGGACCTCCTTGCCATCGCCCTGACTGCTGCGTGCGACGGAACCTCGGGCGGGCCTGATGGGGGCACGGACCGCGGGTTTCCCGATGCCTCGGTCGTGGTGGTGCCGCCGACCCACATCGTCGACGAGTCGCGTGATGTGGGGCTCCTCCTCACGATACGGCCACTGCCGAATGACGACCCCCGGCGCGTTCCCTCGGCGATGGACGTCTCTGCGTACGACGTGAACACCGGGGAGATGGTCTGGTCGGAACGGCAAGAGTTCTCGGGTGAGTTCCTCTGGGCAACGTCGCGACCTGACGCGGACTCGGGGCGTATTGGCATCCAGACGCGCATCCCCGACCTGCGTGCGATGCGCGTCGACTTCGACCCTCGCGGGCGGGCGATGGTCGAGGTGAGCGAGACGTCCGCCAGTTACAATCCCGATCCACTCGACTTCGGGGAGTTCATCGTTCGGCCTCACGAGCAGGTGGGTCACGCGGCGACGCGGGTCTTCGGTCGGGACAGAGTCGAGCCGTTCACCTTCGACCCCGGGCCCGTCGTGGCCGACATCGGGCCCAGGACCATGGTCTGGAACTACGCTCGAGGGCCGGGAGGGACGTTGATGCTCGACGCGGCTCGGTACCCCCCACCGGAGGCGCAGACGTTTCCCGCGGATGGGGGTGTCGAGACCCTCTTCGTCGAACGCATCATCCCCGGAGTCTTCGACGTGTTCCTCGTCGAGCCCTCCACCGGGAACCTCCTCGGTGTCGGTGAGCGACGGCCGCCCGACGTCGAGAGACTCACCGACGGTCGGCTCGATGCGAACCTGATCGATCGCCGAGGCGCGC
>JAIBCE010000028.1 GCA_019694315.1 Sandaracinaceae bacterium | reverse complement strand
GATCGCGCGCTCCATCGCGCGATCCGACGCCGCGAGGCGCTGGCGCGGCGCGCGCAGGAGCCCGCGCGGATCGGCGAGGGCGCGCAGCTCGCGCTCGAGCGTCATGCGCGCGAGATCGAGGTGTCGATCCATCGCGCGCTGGAGCGCGCGCAGCTCGGCCTCGAGGTGCTTGCGCACCGACTCGATCGACGGGACCGCGAGCTCGGCCGCGTTCGACGGCGTGGCCGCGCGCACGTCGGCGCAGAGATCGGCGAGCGTCACGTCGATCTCGTGACCCACGCCCGTCACGATCGGCACGCGTGTCGCCGCGACGGCGCGCGCCACGCGCTCGTCGTCGAAGGCCGCGAGGTCCTCGCTCGCCCCACCGCCTCGCGCGAGGATGATCACGCTGAGGTTGCGCAGGCGCTGGATCTCGTGGAGCGCGCGCACGATCTGCTCGGGGGCGTCGGGCCCCTGCACGATCGCGTGCGCGAGCACGAGGCGCGCAGGGAAGCGATCGTGCGCGACCTTCACCACGTCGCGCCACGCGGCGCCGTCGCGGCTCGTGACGACACCGACCGTGCGCGGATACGCGGGCAGCGCGCGCTTGCGGCCCGGATCGAGCAAGCCCTCGGCCGCGAGCTTCTTCTTGAGCCGCGCGACGCGCACCGCCCGCGCACCGAGGCCGGCCTCGATGACCTCCGTGACCTGCAGCTGGTAGCTGCCGCGGGGCTCGTAGAGCGTGAGGCCGCCGGCCACCTGCACGCGCGCGCCCGCCGCGAGCTCGAGCGCCACGCGCGTGACGTCGGTCCGGAACATCACGCACTTCACCTGGGCGCGCCCGTCGCCGAGCGTGAAGTAGAGGTGGCCCACTGCGGAGCGCACGAGGTCGGTGACCTCGCCCTCGACCCACACGCGCGGCACACCGCGCTCGAGCAGGCCGCGCGCGAGCTCGTTCAGCGCGAGCACGCTGAGCACGTTCGCATCGGGCACGCGAGGGGCCTCGGTCACGGGCGCGAGCATCGCGCGCCGCACGCCGCCTGCCCAGGCCGATGCGCGCTCGGTCGTGGCTCGCTGGGGACCTCGCGCCGAGAGGCCTCGTGATATAGAGGCCGCCGCATGGAGCAGATCTTCCGCGCAGGTCTCTTCGACGGTGAGGTCGTGATCATCACCGGAGGTGGCACCGGCATCGGCCGCGTGCTCGCCCACGAGCTCGGCGGCCTCGGCGCCAAGATCGCGATCGCGGGCCGTCGCCCCGAGCCGCTCGAGGACACCAAGGCCGCGCTCGAGGCCGCGGGCATCGAGGTGCTCGCGCGGCCCTGCGACATCCGCAAGACCGAAGACGTGCAGGCCTTCGTCGCCGCGGTGCTCGAGCGCTTCGGCAAGATCACCGTGCTCGTGAACAACGCGGGCGGACAGTTCCCGAGCCCCGCCGAGCACGTCGCGCCCAAGGGCTTCGAGGCCGTGGTCAGGAACAACCTGCTCGGCACCTGGACCATGACGCACGCGGTCGCGACGGCCGCGATGATCCCCGCCAAGCGAGGGCGCATCGTGAACATCACCGCGCAGGTCGAGCGCGGCTTCCCTGGCATGGTCCACACGGGCGCGGCGCGCGCGGGCGTGCAGAACCTGACCAAGACGCTCGCGGTCGAGTGGGCCTGCCACGGCATCCGCGTGAACTGCGTGGCGCCCGGTGTGATCAAGACCTCGGGCACCGCGCAGTACCCGGAGGAATTCCTCGAGGCCGCGCGACAGGCGATCCCCCTCAAGCGCCTCGGCGGAGAAGAGGAAGTCAGCCACCTCATCGTCTACCTGTGCTCGCGCATCGCCGACTACGTCACGGGTCAGACCTTCCTCATCGACGGCGGTCAGAGCCTCTGGTCGAGCGCCTGGCAGATCCCCGACGACGTGCCGCAGTCGCCCCCCTATCCGGTCGACTGACATGAGCGACGAGACTCAGGACACGCGTTCGCAGGCCGACGCCAAGGCTTCGCAGGCCGACGCCAAGGCTTCGCAGGCCGACGACAAGCGTTCGCAGGCCGACGCCAAGGCTTCGCAGGCCGCCGACGAGGCTTCGCAGGCTGCCGCCAGGCCTTCGCAGGCCGACGGCAAGGCTTCGCAGGCCGACGGCAAGGCTTCGCAGGCCGACGACAAGCCGCGCAGCGCGGTGCTGCCCGAGCCCGAGCTGCCAGGCGCAGGCACGCCGGAGGGCCAGACGCTGCGCCGCGCGCTGGCGCTCTACCACCTCGGCAACTACGCCGAGATGCGCGCGCTGCTCACGCCCCTCACGAGCGCCAAGGACCCGAAGATCGCCGATGCCGCGAGCGGGCTCCTGCGCCGCATCGCGGTCGACCCGGTGCAGATCGGCTTCCTCCTCGGCTGCCTCGCGGCGATCGTGGCGATCGCCATGCACTACCTCGGCTGAGCGCCCCCTACCTCGCGAGGCGGGCGCCCTCGACGCGAGCCTCGTCAGCGCGGCGCGAGCGAGAGCGAGGCGCGCACGCGCTGGCCGCGCACCTCCACCTCGAGCGCGCGCGGCTCGGTCGAGGCCTCGCCCTTCGCCACGTACGCCATCGCCAGGTGCGCGACGGTGACGCAGCGGAGGATCTCCTCCTCGGTCGCGTCCTCGCTCCCCTCCTGCGTGCGCGCATCGACGCTCGCCACGCGCACGTTCTCGCCGTCGCGCGGCACCTCCACCACCTCGAGGCCCGCGATGCGCGGGAACGGCAGCATCGACATCGTGCCGGTGCGCGCGAGCGCCACCGACGACGCGTGGAACGCGTCGTAGTCCGCGACGCTCGTGAAGACGACGAAGCCCGTCGAGCGCTGGCTCATCACCGACACGCGGCCGTCGTCGATGCCGAGGTCCGGCGACGAGAGCCTGAGCAAGGCCCCGGGTGGGAGCGCCTCCCACGGCGCCTCTTCGTCGAGGCGTGCGCCGAGCGCCACGAGGTCGTCCTTCCACCCGTCGGGCAGCGCGTCGAAGACCTCCGCGTCGACCGCGCGCTCGATCACCTCTTCTGCGAGATCGTCGAGCGCGGCGGCGATGTTGCGATCGATCTCCACACGCGCACCGCGCTTGAAGAGCGGTCGCACACGCTTGGCCGTCGCGGCGTCCTCCACGAGCACCGTCTTGGGGGGAGGCCGCCGCGCGCCGTCCTCGCCTGCGATCGCCTCGTCGTAGAGCGCCGAGAGCTCGGCGTCGGTGGGCGCGCGCTCGAGGAGCGTGCTCGCGAGGACCTCCGTCTCGCCGAGGAGCACCGTGAGCAGCATGGGCTCGCCCTTCGCCGCGTCGCCGACGTCACGGACACCGAACAACCAGGTCGTGCTCATCCGCGCTCTCTACCAGGCCGCGCGCGCGATCGCTTGTGAGCCTCGCGTCACCAGGCGACGATGACGCATGAAGCGCGGGTCCTCTCTCGCATGCGCCTTGGTCGTGGTCGCGGGCTGTGGAGGCGCGAGCGCCCGCCCCGAAGCGCCGCGAGCCGAGCCCTTCGCCACGTCCGCGGACGCGATCCTCTTCGACGGCGCGCAGGTCTTCGATGGAGAGCGCTTCGCCGCGCTCGACGTGCTCGTCGAGGGCGCGCGCATCACGCACGTCGCACCGGAGATCGAGGCGCCGACCGCGCGACACGTCGACGGCGCGGGGCACACGCTCCTTCCGGGCCTGATCGACGCGCACACGCACGCGGGCATGGAGCCGCGCTCGCTGCGCCTGGCCGCGGCCTTCGGCGTGACGCTCGAGGTCGATCTCTTCGGGCCGCCCCATCGCCTCGGTCCCGCGCGCGAGGCCGAGCGAGAAGGCCATGGCACGGAGCTCGCCGACCTGCGCGGCGCCGGCACGCTCGCGACGGTCCCGGCAGGGCACGGCACCGAGTACGGCATCCCCATCCCCACGCTCTCGCAGCCCGAAGAGGCCGACGCGTTCGTGGCCGCGCGCCTCGCCGAGGGCTCGGACTACCTGAAGATCGTCTACGACCACTGGGCAGCGCCCGGCAGCGACACGCCGTTCATGCCCACGCTCTCGCTCGAGACCGTGCGCGCGCTGGTGACTGCCGCGCACGCGCGAGAGCGGCTCGCGATCGTGCACGTGGGCCTCGAGTCCGACGCGTTCGACGTGGTGAGCGCGGGCGCCGACGGGCTCGCACACCTCTTCTCGGATCGAGCGCCTCGTCCGGAGTTGGTCGCGCTCATGGTGGCGCAGCACACGTTCGTGATCCCCACGCTCACCACCGAGGCGCGCGGCTGCGACGTGGATGGCAACGGCCGCACCGTGGCCGACGATCCCGCGATCGCCGCGTGGTTGCTCGAGAGCGATCTCGCGCGCCTGCGCCGCGTGCGCGACTTCGATCGTCGCGAGGCCTGCTTCGAGACGATCTCGGCCTCGCTCCGCACGCTGCGCGACGCGGGCGTGCCGATCCTCGCGGGCACCGACGCGATCAACGCGGGCACCACGCACGGCGCGAGCCTGCACGGCGAGCTCGCGATGCTCGTGGCCGCAGGGCTCTCGATCGAGGAGGCGCTGCGCGCCGCGACCTCCACGCCCGCGCGTGTGCTCGGCCTCGAAGGGCGTGGCCGCATCGTCGAGGGGGCGCGCGCGGACCTGGTGCTCGTCGAGGGAGACGTGTCCACGGATATCCACGCCACGCGCCACATCGCGCTCGTGCTGCACGCGGGCCGAGAGGTGCCGCGACCCGCCCCGATCCCGGCCGATCCGTCGTCCGAGGAGTGATCACGGAGCGATCGCGCCGAAGCCCCAACACGCCGCGCGAACGGTGGTTGACGATCGCGCGCGCGGCCCCAAGCCTCCCGTCATGTCCATGCGCCTCGCTCGTTCGTGTCTCGTCTCTTCGGCCCTCGCGCTCGGAGGGCTCGCGTCCCTCGCTGTCTCCGGCTGCGGTGGCTCGCAGTCGGGTGAGGCCGCGAGCGCGAGCCTCGCGGTGGGGAGCCCTGCGCCCGAGATCATGCTGCAGTCGCAGGAGGGCCGCGTGCGCACGCTGTCCGAGCATCGCGGTCATCCGGTGCTCGTGTACTTCTATCCGCGCGACGCGACGCCCGGCTGCACGCAGGAGGCCTGCGCGCTCCGCGACGCGTGGGATCGCCTCCAGTCCACGGGCGCGGTGGTCTACGGCGTCTCCACCGACGACGTCGCCTCGCATCGCAGCTTCCACGACGAGCACCAGCTGCCCTTCGATCTGCTCTCGGACCCGGAGGAGACCGCCGCGCGTGCGTACGGCGTGCCCGTGCGCATGGGCTTCGCGTCGCGCATGAGCTTCTTGATCGACGCGCAGGGCAACCTCGCCCGCGTGTTCCCGGACGTGGATCCCGCGGTGCACGCGGACGAGGTGCTGGCGGCCATCCAGGCGCTCTGATCGCGTCGCACGGAGAGAGCTGCGTTAGGGTCCTGGCGTGACGTCACGCTCTGGAATTCGGGGAGATCGTGCGCATCAAGGCTCCACGGATGCCCTCGGTGTCCGAGGAGGCTTCGATGGAGGTGCGTGCGTTCACCGCGACCGACGCCATCGCCTACGGATGGTCGGAGACCAAGCCCCGCCTGGGCTCGCTGTTCGTCGTGCTCGGCTTCCTCACGTGGGTGCTCGGTGCCCTCGAGAGCGCGGCCCAGCGCCATGGGCACGCGCTCGTGCACCTCGTGCTCCAGCTGCTCGGGATGCTCGTGACGATCGGCTGGTGGCGCATCTCGCTGCGCCTGCACGACACGCACGCCGCGACGATCGAGGCGCTCCGTGAGGTCACGCTGCTCGAGGCCGTGCAGTACGCGATCACGATCGCGCTCTACTGGATCGCCACGATCCTCGGGCTGATCGCGCTCGTTCTGCCCGGCATCGTGATCGGCGCGCGCCTCTGCCTGGCGCCTGCGATCGTGGTCGACGAGCACCGTGATCCGCTCTCGGCGCTGCGCCGCAGCTGGGAGCTCACCGAGGGTCAGACGGTGCCCGTGCTGGTGCTCGGCGTGATGCTCGCGCTCCTCAACCTGCTCGGCGCGATCCCGCTCGGCCTCGGCCTGATCGTGACGATGCCGATCACCTTCCTCGCGGTCGTGCACGTGTACCGGCGCCTCGCGCAGCACCACACCGAGGTTGGCGGCTACCGCACGGCCGCCGTCTGACAGGTCACTGCACCGTCGTGCCCGTGGACTGACCGCGACGCTGGCGGTGCTCGAAGTCCGCCGCGACCATGCCGAGCCGCGTGCGCACCTCCGCGGGCACGCTCTCGTCGAGCGAGATGAGCCAGCGACCGTCGTCCTCGCGGTGCATGACCACCTCGAAGCCCGGACGCGGTGAGATGGTCGCGGTCTCGCCCGCGATGGTGGTGCGGAGATCGTCCTTGCCCGCGGCGAGCCCGCCGAAGACGAAGCCCGCGAGGCCCTCGTCCGTGGGCGTGTGCAGGTCGGAGAAGCACGAGAGGTAGGTGTCGCGATCGCGCAGCTCGAAGCGACCGTTGCCCGCCATCCGCTCGCGCACCTCGTCCTGCGTCAGGTCCTCCACGCCGTACGCACCGAAGAGCGTCGCGATCGTGTGCTCGGGCGTGGAGTAGCGGACGTCGACCGTGGTGGTCGCGCCGTCACAGCCCAGCACGAGCGGGAGCGGCGCGAGGCCGAGGGCGAGCGACACGAGGAGCACACGAGAGAGACGCATGCCATCGCGCGTACCGCACGCGCGATCCACGGCGCAAATTCTCGACGCGCACCGAGGCCAAGATGCGGGGAATTCTGCGGGAATTCGCGCGGCGCGGGCCAAGAGCGCGCAATTCGTTCCCGCACGAGGCGCCTGCGCGCTCGGCCACCGAGAGCGGCCGTGCTCGGGCTCCCGCGCGGGCTCGACGAGAGCGCTCAGCGAGGCAGCTGCTGCGTGATGCAGTGGAAGGCGCCGCCGCCCTCGAGGATCGTGCGCGCGCTGCGACCCACGACGTCGCGGCCGGGAAAGAGCGGCACGAGCGCCTCCACGGCCTGCTCGTCGAACGGCGTGCCGTACGTGGGCACGACGACCGTGGTGTTCGCGATGTAGAAGTTCACGTAGCTCGCGGGCATCACCTCGCCGTCCTCGTCGAGCACGCGGCCGGGCGAAGGGATCCGCACGACCTCGAGCCTGCGCCCGCGCGCGTCGGTCATCGCGGCGAGCTGCGCCGCGATCGCGTCGAGCACGGCGCGGTTCGGATCGTCGTCGCCCGAGGGCGCCATGCACACCACGCGGCCCGGCGCGACGAAGCGCGCGATCGTGTCGATGTGGCCGTCGGTGTGATCGTTCAAGAGGCCCTCCTCGATCCAGAGCACCTTGCTCGGGCCGAGCGCGTCACCCACGAGCGCCTGCGCCACCGCGCGCTCGATCTCGGCGGCCGACATCGACGGATTGCGGTTGGGGTTGAGGAGGCACTGCTTGGTCGTGAGGATCGTGCCCTCGCCATCGGGCTCCACGGCGCCGCCCTCGAGCACGAAGCCGTGCGAGAGACGCGGCAGGCCCGAGAGGCCCGCCACCACGCCGGCGAGCTCGCGATCGCCGGGGAGATCGTACTTGTCGCCCCAGCCGTTGAAGCGGAACGTCGCCGCCGCGCGCGCGCCTGCGCCGTCCTTCACGAAGATCGGCAGCGAGTCGCGGCACCAGATGTCGCCGTAGAGCGCCCGATGGAAGCGGGCGCCGAGCGACTTGAGCTTCCACGTCGCGAGGCGCTCGTCGGCCTCGGTGCGGCAGAGGATCTCGAGCCGCTCGCCGCGCGCGATGCCGTCGTCGTCGGGGTCCGCGATCGCCTCGCAGAGCGCCACGAATTCGCCCTGCGCGTCCATCAGCGCGTCCTCGCCCCAGAGCTCGCCGTGGCTCGGCCACGCGAGGTACACGGCCTCGTGAGCGTCCCACTCGGCAGGCTGGTGGTGGCCAGGCTGGTGGTGGGCGGGCTGAGGGTGGGCGTCGTGCGATCCCTTCGGCGTGCTCGTCATGCGCGCGTTTGTAGCGAGACGTCGGAGCGACGCCAGCGGACATGACGCGCGTCATCGTGCTCGACGCGCGGCGCGCCTAGTCACTGCCGCCGATGCTGTCCAAGTCCGCCGCCAAGGCGTTCTTCCTCGGAGGAACGGCGGTGTGCTCGCTCGCGTTCGTCGGCCTGACCGTCGACACGATCGGGCGCATCCCCGCCCAGACCCACGAGGAGAACATCACGCCCCAGGTCATCCGGGGCAAAGATCTGTGGGACGCCAGCAATTGCATGGGGTGCCACACGATCCTCGGAGAGGGCGCGTACTACGCGCCCGAGCTCACGCGCGTGTACTCGCGTCGAGGCCCCGAGCTCATCCGCGCGATCCTGCGCGACCCCGAGGCGATGTACCCGGGTCAGCGCCGCATGCAGCGCTACGACTTCACCGACGAGGAGATCGACGATCTCGTCGCGTTCTTCGAGTGGATCGACGGCATGGACCTCAACGGCTTCCCGCCCGCGCCCACGCTCGCTTCGGGCGGTGCGGCCACGGCGCCGAGCGACGGAAGGCCCGCGGTGTTCTCGCAGCTCTGCGTCGCGTGCCACTCGCTCAACGGTCACGGCGGCAACGTCGGCCCCGCGCTCGACGGCGTCGCCGATCGACGTGACGCCGAGTACCTGCGCCGCTGGCTCCACGACCCGGGCGCGGTGCGCGCGGGCACCGCCATGCCGCGCCTGCCGCTGACCGATCCGCAGATCGACGAGCTCGTCGTCTGGCTCGGCACCCTGCACGCCACGCCCACTCCCCCGACGTCCGCCCCCTCCGGAGCGCAGCCGTGAAGCACGAATCGCAACGCGTCGCCTGGTACTTCTTCGCGACCTGCATGCTGCTGTTCAGCCTGCAGATCATCTACGGCTTCATCATGGGCTTCGCGCACGCAGGCATGGACGGCCTGCACGACGTGATCCCCTTCCACACCGCGCGCGCCACGCACACGAACCTCCTCGTGATGTGGCTGCTCGCAGGCTTCATGGGGGCCGCCTACTACATCGTCCCCGAAGAGGTCGATCGCGAGCTCATGTGGCCCAAGCTCGCCTACGTGCAGTGGGCGGCGCTCGTGATCACGGGCGTGACCGCGGTGATCGGCTTCCACTTCGGCTGGTTCGAGGGCCGCAAATTCCTCGAGATCCCGCGCCCGCTCGACTTCCTCGTCGTGATCGACGTGCTGATGTTCATCGCGAACATCGGGATGACGATCTGGAAGGGCAAGCGCATCACGACGACGAGCTCGGTGCTCTTCTTCGGCCTGCTCATGGCGGCGCTGCTCTATCTCCCCGGCATGATCCCCACGGCCAGCCAGACGATGGACTCGTACTGGCGCTGGTGGGTCGTCCATCTCTGGGTGGAGGGCGTGTGGGAGCTGATCATGGGGGCGATCCTCAGCTACCTCCTCATCAAGCTCACCGGCATGGATCGCGAGATCGTGGAGAAGTGGCTCTACGTGATCGTCGGCCTCACGTTCCTCTCGGGCATCCTCGGCACGGGCCACCACTACTACTTCATCGGCACGCCGCGGTACTGGCTCATGGTGGGCGGCGTCTTCAGCGCGCTCGAGCCGATCGCCTTCCTGGGCATGGCGATCTACGCGATCACCATCGCCAAGCGCGGCGGTCGACAGCACCCCAACCGCACGGCGCTCGCGTGGACGGTGGGCTGCGGCGTGATGTCGTTCGTGGGCGCCGGCTTCCTCGGCTTCGCGCACACGATCCCGCAGGTGAACCTCTACACGCACGGCACGCTCGTCACCGCGATGCACGGCCACATGGCCTTCTGGGGTGCCTACGCGATGCTCGTGCTCGCGATCATCGCGTACGCCACGCCGATGCTCACGGGCCGACGCCTCCACGACGCGCCCGAGGCGACCTTCGCGTTCTGGACCTCGAACATCGGCATGATCGCGATGACGCTCGCGCTCGCCGTCGCGGGCGTGACGCAGGTGGTGCTCGAGCGACGCGTGGGCATGGAGTTCCTCGACGTGCAGCGCGAGATCGAGGTGCACTTCTGGGGCCTCATCCTCGCGGCCTCGCTCTTCACGCTCGGCATCTCCGCGTACGTGTGGAACTTCATCCGACACGGCATGCCCAAGGGTGAGATCGAGGGCGGCGCCTCGCGCGAGGAGCCCAAGAAGGAGAGCTCGAAGAAGGCCGCTGTGGAGAGCTCGAAGGAGAGCGACAAGGCGTCCGAGCCCGAGCCCGCTGCGGCCGAGGCAGGCGCGTGATGGCGGACGGAGCCCCTGGCCGCACGAGCGCCGCTCCCTACTACCGAACGGTGGGGAGCGAGCGTGACGTGTTCCGCCGCGCGTGCGGCGAGAGGCTCCCCGTGTTGCTCAAGGGCCCCACGGGCTGCGGCAAGTCGCGCCTCGTCGAAGCCGTGGCGCACGAGCTCGGCAGGCCGCTCGTGACGGTCGCGTGCAACGACGAGACGAGCGCGGCCGATCTCCTGGGTCGCTGGCTCGTGCGAGGCGGCGAGACCGTGTGGCAGGACGGGCCCGTGACGCGCGCGGTGCGCACGGGCGCGATCCTCTACCTCGACGAGGTCGCCGAGGCGCGCGAGGACGTGATCGTCGTGCTGCACCCGCTCGCCGATCATCGCCGCGAGCTCTTCGTGGATCGACACGACGAGACGATCCTCGCGCCGGCGGGATTTCAGCTCGTGGCGAGCTTCAACCCCGGCTATCGCCGCGGGCCCAAGGATCTCAAGCCCTCCACGCGTCAGCGCTTCGTCGCGATCGCGATGCGCTACCCCGAGGCCGCGATCGAGACCGAGATCGTGGCGACGGAATCCGGCTGCGAGACCTCGGTCGCCAAGCGCCTCGTGAGCTTCGCGAACAAGGTGCGCGAGCTCCACGAGGCCGGCCTCGCCGAGACCGCCTCGACGCGCCTGCTCGTGGCGGCCGCGCGCCTCGTGAAGGCTGGCGTCCCACCGCGCACGGCGTGTCGCGCCGCGATCGTGGAGCCGCTCACCGACGATCCTTCCACCGCCGAGGCGCTCGGAGATCTCGCCGATCTCGCGTTCTGAGCCATGAGCTGGGACGAGTGGCTCTTCGGCTGGGTGTGGAAGCGAGGGCAGGCCGCGCTCGCGCGCTCGCGACGGAGCGGGCACCCCATCGTGACGCTCGCCGAGCTCCACGATCGACTGCGGATCGTGGCGATCGCGCTCGGAGGGCGCGGCACGCTGGTGGTCCCTGCCGAGGCCGAAGGCGGCGTGCGAGGCCGACGCATCCTCTTGCCGACCGAGCTCGACGTCTTCGCCGATCCGCGCGAGACGGCCGCGCTCTACCTCGCGCGCACCGCGCTGGGGGCCACGATGATCCGAGAGGGCCTCGCGCCGCGGGGCCTCGCGCTGGGGCCCGAGGCGCGTGTGCTCGCCACCGTGCTCGCGACGCGCGTGGCGCGACGCGCGCTGATCGAAGCGCTGCCCGCCGCGGAGACCACGCTGCTCCGCGTGGAAGAGACGCTCCTCAGCCTGCGCACCGGTCCCGAGCCCGACCCGCTCGAGCGCCTCGTGCGCACGGCGCTCGTGCCCTCGACGCTCGCGTCGGCCGATCGGCTCGCGGAGCACGTTCTCGCGCAGGAGCTCGCCGATCCCGACGCGCTCTTCGCGCACGCCCACGCGATGGCGCCGCTCTTCGCACGCGCGCGCATGCCTCTGGCGGTGCCGCTCTGGGGCTGGCTCTCGAGCGCGGGGCCCGACGACGACGCCGAGGACGATCCCGATCGACGTGGCCCGCCTCCCCGCGGCAAGGAGGTCGCGGCGCGTCTGCGCGAGCTCGTGCGCAAGAAGAAGCTCGGCGCGAGCCAGGAGAACGAGAACCCGCTCGTGCACTCCTTCGAGAAGCTCCACACGCTCGAGGAGCACCAGGGAGGGCAGAAGCGCGTCGACGGCGAGGACGAGCTCGAGGCGCACGCCGAGGCCCTCGACGAGCTCGACCTGCGTGAGGTGATCCGCTCCGACGAAGAGGCGCGCTCGCTCCTGCGCTCGGACGCGATGATCGAGAGCGGCGCAGGCGAGGTGGCTGGCTCCGATCGCGACGAGGGCCTCTCGTACGACGAGTGGCACGAGGCGGAACGTTCGTTCCGCCGCGACTGGTGCCGCGTGAGGGTCGTGCTCGCCGACGAGCCCGCCGATCGCCCGCGCGCCTCACGCGAGGCCGAGGCTCGCAGGCGCGCGCTGGCCCGCCGCATCGACGAGGTGCGGGGCTCGTTCCTCCGCGTGCTCGCGGCGCGAAGAGCACGCCCGCGGCAGCTCGATGGGCCCGAGGTCGACGACGACGCGATCGTCGATCGCCACGGCGCGCTCGCGGCCGGAACGACGCCGCCCGATCGCCTCTACGTCTCGCGCCGTCGACGCGCGCCGGAGCTCGCCGTGATGGTGCTCGTGGATCGCAGCCTCTCGACCGACGGCTGGATCGGCGGAGAGCGCGTGCTCGATCTCTCGCGCGAGGCCGTCACCGTGATCGCCGAGGCCCTCGAGGGGCTCGTGCCCGAGCTCGCCGTGGCGGGCTTCTCGAGCCACACGCGCAAGCACTGTCGCTTCACGGTGATCAAGGCCATGAACGAGCCGTGGGCCCACGCGCGCCTGCGCCTCGGAGGCGTGGAGCCCGAGGGCTACACGCGCATCGGGCCGGCGCTGCGTCACGCGACGCACGTGCTCGAGCAGACCCGCGCAGAGCGACGGCTCCTGCTCCTCGTGACCGACGGAAAGCCCAACGACTACGACCGCTACGAGGGTCGCTACGGCGTGCACGACGTGCGGCACGCGGTGCTCGAGGCCGCGAGCCACGGCGTGCACGTGCACGCGCTCGCGATCGATCCGAGCGCCGAGCACGGCCTCGCGGAGATGTTCCGCGATCATCGCTACACGCTCTTGCGATCACCGCACGAGCTCGGCCCCGCGATGGGTCGCGTCATCGCGGCGATGGAGCGGTGACCTCGGCGATCGCCGACACGAGCGGCTCGAGCGGCTGCCCGGTGCCGAGCGACTGCGCGACGACCACGCCGCGGCCATCGAGCACCGTGAGGATCGCGTTGTGCGCGAAGCCGTCGGGCGTGCGTCGATAGGCCATGCCCACCGTCGAGGCGAGCGTGCGCACCTCGGCCTCGTCGCCCCGCACGAGGCTCCAGCGATCGAGCGGTAGGCCCCGCTCGGCCGCCACCTCGCGCAGGCGCGCCGCGTCGTCGTCGGGATCGATCGTCACCACGACCACGCGCAGGGCCTCGCGATCGCCCTCCGGCAGGGCGGTCTCGAGCGCGCGAACGTCGCTGAGGATCAGCGGGCACATCGTGTCGCAGCGCGCATAGAAGAACGTGAGCAGCACCGGGTGCCCGGCGAGCGCGTCCAGGCGGAATGGACGTTCCGCCTGATCCTCGAGCGCGAGCTCGAGCTGGAAGAGCGAGAGGTCGTCGGCGAGGGCCGGATCCTCCGCCGTGGGATCGCTGCCCGTGCGGGTCGTCGACGGTGGCGACTCGGGTGCCGAGCTCGGCGGTGCGCTCGGCGGTGCGCTCGGCTCCGCGGAGCCGCAGGACGTGAGCACGAGGGCTGGCACGAGCGACGCGAGCAAGGCGAGCCATGCGAGCGTCGTGAGCGCCGTGAGCGATCGTGGGTTCGACGTCATCGTGCACCTCGAGGCGGCGGCTCGGCGGGCGCGTCGGCCGCGCAGCGGAAGCCCAAGCGCGACATCGCGAAGCTCGCGCGAAGGCTCGAGCGGAACGCGAAGCGCATGAACGTGGCGTAGTCGGTGGGATCGCCACCGCCGATGGAGCCTGCGCCGCACACGCGATCCACGAAGCGCCCGTCGCGCTCGCGGTCGTCGGAGGCCACGAGCGAGGCGCCGAAGTCCTCGACCCACTCCCACACGACGCCGTGCAGGTCGCGCACGCCCCACACGTTCGGCTCGCCTGCGCCCGCGATCGGGAGCGCGCGGTGTGGCTGCGCGTACCAGGTGAGGATGCGCGCGACGAACGCCGGATCCGTCGTGGCATCAGGGCTCGTCGCGCTCGCGCGCGCGGCCCACTCCCACTCGGCCTCGGTCGGCAGGCGGCGCTCGCGCCACGCGCAGTACGCGCGCGCGGCGTGCCACGACACGTGCGTGACGGGCGCCTGCGGAACGGCCGTTCCGAGGTCGAGGTCGCCGGCCCATCCCGCGAGGTACTGGCTCTCGGCGAAGAGGCGCGGCACCGCGCTCCGACGCCAGCGCGCGTTGGCCGTGACGAAGGCGAGGAATTGCGCGTTGGTCACCGCGTGCTCCTCGAGCGCGAAGGCCTCGACGCTCACGGGCGGATCGTCGGGCCGCGCGAGGAACGCGCGATAGCGCCCGGGCCCCACACGATGGAGCGGCGTGGCCGCGGCCTCGCTCGACGCGCTCGGCACACCGCTCGGTGGGCGTGGCGCGGTGGTCGTCGTGGGCGCGCGCTGCGCCGAGGCGGTCCACGGCGCGAGCAGCACGAGCAGCACGAGCAGCACGAGCAGCGGCCACCCCGCGCTCACCACCGATCGTGGAGGCGGTGGAGGCAGAGGAGGCTGGCGATGGGGCGCGGGGGGCCGTGCTCGAGAGGTCATGGCGCGCTCGCGATCAGGGGTGACCTGTCGCGGGGCGCGGGATGGCGGCGCGCACGGCGGCGACCTCCTCGTCGGTGATCGCGTCGCCCGTGTTGCCGAAGTGCGAGCGCACGTAGCTGAGCGCGCCGGCGACCTCGTGATCGGTGAGGTTCGCGAAGGCGGGCATCGCGCCGTTGAAGCTCTGACCGTTCACCGTGACGGGGCCCGAGAGGCCCGTGAGCACGATGCGGATCGAGCGCTCGCGATCGGCCATGAGGAAGTCCGAGCCCGCGAGCGGCGGGAACACGTTGGCCAGGCCCTGGCCTTCGCGCTGGTGACACGTCGCGCAGATGCCGAGGAACGTGGCCTCGCCGCGCGCCGCGCGATCGTCGGGGCCCTCGGCCGCCGTGCGCGCAGCCTCGGCCGCCGGACCGAGATCACCGAGGTAGGTCTCGTCGACCTCACGGCCCGAGTAGATCGTGGGCGCGTCGTCGCCCGTGGCGCGCAGCATGCCGATCGCGCCGTGGTTGAAGGCGCGGAAGAGCGCGTGGTCGACCATGATGTAGGTCCCGGGGACCTCCATGTGGAAGTCGACGATCGCCGAGCCGCCGGCAGGCACCGTGGTGGTCTGCACGTCGGTGGAGATCTGCGTGCCGCCCTCGGCCCACACGCGATCGAAGATCTCGCCGATCACGTGGAACGAGCTCGTGAGGTTCGGGCCACCGTTGCCGACGAAGAGACGCACGGTCTCGCCGACCTGCACGGGCAGCGCGCGATCACCGGTGAGCGCGCCGTCACGACCGTTGAACACGACGTACGAGGGGTCCTCGTGGATCGCGCGCTCCATGTCGAAGGGCTGCGGGCCCGCCGCGCGGTACTCCCCCGTGGTGTAGAAGTCGCCCTGCACCACGTAGTACTCGCGATCGACGGGCGGATAGCCCTCCTCGGGCTCGACCACGATGAGGCCGTACATTCCGTTGGCCACGTGCATGCCCACCGGCGCGGTGGCGCAGTGATAGATGTAGACGCCCTGGTTCAAGGCCTGGAACGAGAACTGAGTCTGATGGCCGGGCGCCGTGAAGGTGCTCGTCGCGCCGCCGCCCGGGCCCGTCACCGCGTGGAGATCGATGTTGTGAGGCATCGTGTTCTCCGGGTGGTTCTGGAGGTGCAGCTCGACGTAGTCGCCGCGTCGCACGCGGATCATCGGGCCCGGCACGGTGCCGCCGAAGGTCCAGAACGTGTACGTCGCGCCATCGGCGATCTCGCGCTCCACCTCGCGGACCTCGATGTCGACGACGACCTTCGCCGCGCTCGTGCGACCGGTGGGCGGCGCGGCCATGGGCGGCACGCCGAGCTCGGCCTGCACGACGGGCAGCGTCGCCGGATCCACACGCTCGACCACGGGCTGCGGAGGGGGAAGCCGGCTCGACGTCGGCGTGGTCTCGGGCTCGGACGTGGGCGTGGGCGTCGCCGTCTGCGTCTCGCCGCAGGCGAAGAGCGCGAGCGGGAGCGCCGCGAGGGCAGCGAGCACCGAGGCGCGTGTGGCAATTCGTCGCATGGAACCTCCTGCGCGCTCGCCTAGGCACCGCCCCCACTCGGTGCCCTGATCCAGATCATCACCGCCCGATGCGGCGCATGCGATGGTGCGAGGACGCAGTCGGTCCCGACGTGCGACGCTCAGGCATGCCCAGAGCCGTCCTCGTGTGCCTCGCCACGCTCGCGCTCGGCTGCGGCGGCGCGAGCACCTCGTCGAGCGCCAACGCCAACGCGCCCGGCGCGCACGTGGCCCCGAGCCTCGCGAGCGGCGGAGAGGCGTTCGCGTCGTGTCGGAGCGATCAGCTCGTGGCCGGCGGTCAGTGCATCTCGATGGAGGGCTCGAGCTGGGAGCTCACCACGCACATGCCCGAGGGCACGCGCGTGTTCCTCGTGGACTTCTTCCCCCAGGGTCGCTGCACCTCGCACGATCCCGCGGACACCACCGACGACGACGAGTGGGCCATCGAGCACAAGGCGCTGCGCTTCTGGTTCAACCAGCGCTACGTCGTCTACGAAGCCGAGCTCGACGGCCCGACCACGATGCATGGCATCACGCACAACGTGACCGGCCTGAGCTGGAGCTGGAGCGCCGTCCGCGTGCGGTGAGCGCACGGCAGGCCCGAGGGCAGACACGAGCACGACGAGCGAGCCCGCGCTCAGCGCTCGCTGTCGAGGTGTGCCATCTGCGGCTCCGCGTAGCGCGTGCCGGCGATCGCGTCCTCGGGCACGAGCGCCTCGAGCGCCATCGTGTCGGCGGGCGAGAGCGGATGCGCGAGCGCGTCGAGGGCCTCGTCGATCTGCGCGGTGGTGCGTGCGCCCGCGAGCGTGACGAAGTCCGGACAGCGCGCGCGCGACCACGCGATCGCGAGCTGCGCGGGCTTGAGACCGCGGGTCTCCGCGAAGGCCGCGAACGACGCCACCACCCGCGCGTTCTTCTCGCCCGCCTCGCCCGTGAAGCGAGGCAGGTATGCGCGGTAGTCGCCCTTGCCCTGCACCTTGCTCGCCGAGAGCAGGCCGCGCGAGAGCACGCCGTAGAGCGTGGCCGACACGCCGAGCTCGCGGAGCGCGGGGAAGATCGTGGTCTCGGGCTTGCGCGTCACGAGCGCGTGCTCGATCTGGAGATCCACGATCGGGTGCACACGCGCGGCGCGGCGCACCGTGTCGGCCGAGACCTCGGAGAGGCCGATGTGCCGCACGTAGCCGGCCTTCACCATTTCCGCGATGGCGCCGATCGTGTCCTCGATCGGCACCTGCGGGTCGAGGCGCGCGGGGCGGTACACGTCCACGTGATCGACGCCGAGGCGCTTGAGCGTGTACGCGAGCGCCGTCTTCACCGCGACCGGCCGGTTGTCGACGCCGATCCAGCTGCCGTCGGGCCCGCGCTGCGCGCCGAACTTCACCGAGAGCTGCACCCGCTCGCGCCGCCCCTGGATCGCGCGACCGATCAGCATCTCGTTGTGGCCCATGCCGTAGAAGTCGCCCGTGTCGAGCAAGGTCACGCCGCGCTCGATCGCGCGGTGGATCGTGCGGATCCCCTCGGCGTCGTCCGAGGCCCCGTACATCCCGCTCATCCCCATGCAGCCCAGGCCGATCGCCGACACCTCCGGCCCCGTCGCGCCCAGCTTCACCATCGTCATGCCCGTCATCGTCGCCTCCGTTCGATGCCCAGGCTGGCCCGTCGCCATCCATCGCACCAGCGAATAGGATCCATGGGACCCATGAACGCCATCGATGGAAGAGACCTCGACCTGAACCTCCTCCGGGTGCTCGTGGCGGTGGCCGACGCGGGCAGCGTCACCGCGGCGGCCTCGCGGCTCTACCTCACGCAGTCGGCCGTGAGCGCGGCGCTCAAGCGGCTCACCACCGCCGTGGGCGCGCCGCTGCTCGTGAAGGAGGGGCGCGGTGTGGCGCTCACGAGCCGCGGCAGGCGCCTCGTCGATCGCGCGCGACCTCACCTCGACGCGCTCGTGCGCGCGGCGCTCGACGGAGCCGAGGTGGGCTCGTCCGCGAGCGCCACGCGCGTGGTGCGCCTGGGCCTCTCGGACAGCGCCGAGAGCTGGCTGCTCGCGCCGCTGCTCGCGCGCCTCGCCAAGAGCGGGCCTGCGGTGCGCATCGTCGTCGTGCCCGTGCAGTTCCGCACCGTGGGCGAGGCCCTCGCGCGCGGGCAGGTGGAGCTCGCGATCACCGTGGCCGACGAGCTCCCCGCGGGCCTCACGCGCCGCGCGCTCTTCCACGGCGACTTCGTGTGCCTCTTCGATCCGCGGGTCGCCGAGATCGGTCGCACGCTCGATCGCGCGCGCTACCTCGCGCACGAGCACGTGATCGTCTCGTACAACGGCGACCTGCGCGGCGTCATCGAGGACAGGTTCGGCGCGAGCCGCAACGTGCGCGTGTCGGTGCCGACCTTCACCTCGATCGGCGCCATCGTGGAGGGCTCGGCGCTGCTCGCGACCGTGCCGCGCCTCGTGGCCGCGGACATCCGCCGCACACGCCCCGCCCTCGCCACGCGGCCCGTGCCCTTCCCGCTCGAGGGCAGCGCGATCGAGCTCCTCGGCCGCGCCGCGCTCGCCGACGACGAGGTGATCCAGGCCCTCGTCGCCCACATCGACGCCATCGCCTCGTGCATCGCGCGCGAGGCCGACGGCCGAGCTCGTCAGAAGGCCTCGAAGCGCCCTCCGGTGAGGCGATAGCGCGGGGCGAGCTCGCGCGGTGCCTCCCGCTCGCCGGGAAGGGAAGCGCGCGGCGTCAGCGTGAGCACGTCCGCCTCGAGCTGCCACGTGAAGCGCGGCCCGGGGTCGGCGCCGAGCACGAGCGTCCAGCCGAGCGCGAGGCGATCGAGCACGCGCACCTCGCCAGCCTCGAACGCGAGCAGCACGAGCGAGTGGTGCTGCGTGTGCGAGTGGGGCTCGACGGTGTGGACGAGGTAGCGCTCGGTCCCCGAGATCGGCGTGAACGACTCGGGCCTGCCGGCCAGCGCGAGGAGATGCGCGCGCTCGCTCGTGCACACCCAGCCCGAAGGCGGCGCGTAGCAGAGCACGTCACCGTCCTGGACGACGCGCAGGCCCTCGCTGTGGAGCGGGACCGCGTGGTGATCGAGGCTCTCGTAGAGCGGGACGCGCTCGCTCGTGAGGGTCGCGAAGCGGCCGGCGCGGCCCACGTCGCGGCGCGTGTCGAAGACGTCGTAGTCCTCCACGCACGCGCCCCCCGTGCCGGGCGTGCGGCGATCCCAGCGCGCCCACTGACGCACGCCGTCGGCCTCCACCCACGAGAAGCAGTCGTGGAACGAGCCCTCTTCCTGGAACGAGTCGTAGGTCACGAACACGTCGTGCACCGCGGGATCGCGCTCGATCACACACACGGGCTCGCCCTCGTGGGCTCGGACGCAGACGAGGATCGCGCCCCGCCGCTCGAGCACCACCACGTGCCGGTTCGCCGCGAAGCTCACCACGCGCTCTCGACGCAGCCACGCCTCGAGCTCGCTCGCACGATCGGGCTCGGCCAGCACGCGCGGCGCCCGCACGACGCCGATCCCCACGATCCCCACGACCGCCGCGATCGCCACGATCCACACACGCCACGAGAGAAGCTGCATGCCGGAATGCTTCGTGGTGCGGGGCCGGGGTGCTCGTGGTCGTGAGATCGACGTGAGGCAGGGGCTTGCGGCCCACGAGGTCCGACCCCACCACCTCCGGGGTCCGCACCCGTTTGGGGATTGCGATTCGCCGAGGTGACCCGTGTTCGAGCTCTTCCCCGACGAATGGACCCCTGTCGCGTTTGCGAAGGAGATCCGCCGTGGCCGCGCGAAGAAGGTGCGCGTGGCGGGTGAGGATCTCGCGCTCTTCCGCGATCACGAGGGCAGGCTCGCCGCGCTGATCGATCGCTGCCCGCACCGCGGCGTGGCCCTCTCGCTCGGTCGCGTGACCGAGGCCGGCACGCTCGAGTGCCCCTTCCACGGCTGGAAATTCGATCGCGAGGGCGCCTGCGCGCACGTGCCGTTCTGCGACGTGCCCGCCGACAAGCGCGCTCGCCTCGGCGCCACCGCGGTGCCGTGCCGTGAGCGCGGAGGCCTCGTGTGGATCTTCACCGGAGAGGACGCGCGCGGCCGCGAGCCCGAGCTGCCCGAAGCGCTGGTGGAGCCGGGCTGGGCGCACTTCCAGTACGCGGAGGAGTGGTCGACGCACTGGACCCGCGCGATGGAGAACATGCTCGACTACCCGCACCTGCCCTACGTGCACCAGCGCTCGATCGGCAGGCAATTGCGGGCACCCGCGGAGCGCAACGCGCACCTCGAGCTCGAGGTGAGGCCCACGTCGTACGGCATGCAGATCGTGGCGCGCGTGGAGGGCAAGCAGAGCCCGGCGGGCCTCTCGTGGCGACGCCCCAACGGCATGGTGCTCGATCTCTCGTTCGGCGGACGCCGCATGAAGCAGCACATCTACTGCGTGCCCGTGGACGAGAAGGTCACGCGCATGATGCTGATCTCCACGCGCGACTTCGGGCTCTTCGCGCTGCTCGCGCCGCTCTACTGGCTGCTCGACTGGAGCAACACGTGGATCCTCCGCGAGGACCGCGCGGTGGTGGAGAGCTCGCAGCCCCCCGAGGTGCCGCACCCGAGCGAAGAGAAGAGCGTCGCCGTGGACGGCCCCACGCTCGCGTTCCGTCGCTGGTACCACCGCGAGCTCAAGCCGCGCGCCGCGCAGAAGGTCGACGTGCCGGCGACGAGCCTCCGCAAGGGACCCCGCGCGAGCTGATCCGGCGCAGAAGGCAGCCGCTCAGCGACGCGGCCAGAGCGCGCGCGCGATCGGGGCAGTCCAAGGCGCGAGCGCGACGGCGGCAGGCAGGAGCACGATTTCCGGCGTGCCCGAGAGCGGGTGCAGGTAGGCCACGCATCCACGGCCCCAGATCGGGCCGCGGAAGGCCCACGCCGTGAACGCGAGCCCGCACGCTGCTGGGATCAGCGCGAGCGCGCCCCAGGTCCGGCCGCGCGCGAAGGCTGCGACGGCGAGCAGCGTGGCGAGCTCGAAGACCGCGCGGGTCGCTCGCTCCGCCATGGAGTCCGGCGCCCACCGTCGTAGGTGCTCGGCGAGGTCCGAGGGCGCCATGGTCGCTGCGAGGTCGTCCGCGAGGCCCAGCACGCACAGGCCAGCGAGGGTCCCGAGGGCGATGCGGGCCGCCTGCTCGGGGGCGCGGACCGCATCGCTCAGCGCGGGTCCCTCGCTGGTGGTGACGAGAGACGCGGCGAGCGCGGCGAGCGAGGTCGCGAGGCCGAGCGTCTCGTCCACTCGCCCGATCGGCGCTAGCAAGACCAAGCCCGCCGCGAGCGCGGGCCCGGCCGGGACTGCGCAGAAACGGAGAATGGGCGCGGAGCTGCCGACTCCCCCCGACCGCCCCGAAGGCGCGAGAACCGCGAGCGCCGCAAGCAGGCCGAGGAGCACGCGGCCCGAGACGGCGATCTCGTACGCGAGCCGATCGGCCGCGCCTTCGGGAGCCGGCCCCGACGCGACGTCGAGCAAGAGCCGAAGAGGCTCGATGGTCCACGCAAGGCAGGCCGCAGCGGCCACGCCGAGCGCGATGCGTCGTCGTCGCGGATGCCTCGCGAGCGCTCCGAGCACGACGCCGACGACGAGCGCGGCGAGGGCCGGGACGGGCCTGCTCACCATCCACGAGGCGACGTGCGGCCATGCGACACCGAGGGCGAGCAGCATGCCGAGGGTGAGCGCGAGCTCGCGTCGCGGGAGGGACATCGTGGCGTCGGACAACGCCTCGCTTCACGGGTTCGCGACCGCTGGCGGCAGGATCACTGCTGTGAGCACGGCCGGCACGAAGTGTTCCGGGCCCCGTTGACCCGCGAGTCAACGTGCTTACCGTCACGCCCGTTCGGCCGCTCTCGACCGCCGCCCACGTGGATGTTGGGGGTGCGGAGTGAGCCGTCGATCCGCGACCGAACCCCGAACGAACGAGCTCCCTGCGGGCTCGGGAGGCACTCGTCCATGCGTCTCGATCGACTCACCACCAAGGCACGGGAAGCAGTGATGGCGGCGTCTCAGATCGCCGCGGAGATGGGCAATCCGGAGCTCTACCCCGAGCACCTCGTGCTCGCGCTGCTCGTGCAGGAGGCCGGCGTCGCGCGGCCGATCGTGGCGAAGGCGCTGGCCTCGGGCGGGGCGGGCGACGCCAAGGCCCTGCTCGACGGCGTGAACAAGCGCCTCGCCTCGATGCCGAAGGTGAAGGGCGGCGGCGAGCCCGCGATGGGGCGGCGCGCAAGCAAGGTCCTCACCGACGCGTGGGCCGAGACCGAGGGCCTCAAGGACGAGTACACGTCGGCCGAGCACATCCTGCTCTCGGTCACCAAGCAGAAGGACGACGACCTCGAGAAGCTCTTCCGCGGCGTGGGCCTCACGCGCGAGAAGCTCCTCGCGGCGCTTCGCGAGGTGCGCGGCACGCAGCGCGTGACCGACCAGGACCCCGAGGCGAAGTTCCAGGCGCTCGAGAAGTACACGCGCGACCTCACCAAGATGGCCAAGAGCGGGAAGATCGATCCCGTGGTGGGCCGCGACGAGGAGATCCGCCGCGTGATGCAGGTGCTCGCGCGCCGCACCAAGAACAACCCCGTGCTCATCGGCGAGCCGGGCGTGGGCAAGACCGCCATCGTCGAGGGCATCGCGCAGCGCATCACGCAGGGCGACGTGCCCGAGTCGCTCAAGGACAAGCGCCTGCTCGCGCTCGACCTCGGCTCGCTCGTGGCGGGCACGAAATTCCGCGGCGAATTCGAGGATCGGCTCAAGGCCGTGATCAAGGAGATCGAGGCCGCCGAGGGCTCGATCATCCTCTTCATCGACGAGCTCCACACGATCATGGGCGCAGGCGCGGCCGAGGGCGCCATGGACGCGTCGAACATGCTCAAGCCGGCGCTCGCGCGCGGCGAGCTGCGCTGCATCGGCGCGACCACGCTCGACGAGTACCGCAAGCACATCGAGAAGGACGCGGCCTTCGCGCGGCGCTTCCAGCCCACGTTCGTGGGCCAGCCGAGCGTCATGGACACGATCGCGATCCTGCGCGGCCTCAAGGAGCGCTACGAGGTGCACCACGGCATCCGCATCCAGGACGCGGCGATCGTCGCGGCCGCGACGCTCTCGGATCGCTACATCACCGACCGCTTCCTGCCGGACAAGGCGATCGACCTCGTCGACGAGGCCGCCTCGCGCCTCAAGATGGAGATCGAGTCCTTGCCGACCGAGATCGATCAGGTCGAGCGGCGCCTCGTGCAGCTCGAGGTGGAGAGGCAGGCGCTCAAGCGCGAGACCGACGCCGCGAGCCAGAAGCGCCTCACCGAGTGCGAGGCCGAGCTCGCCGAGCTCAAGGGCAAGCGCGACGTGATGCGCGCGCAGTGGCTGACGGAGAAGGAGATCCTCACCGACATCCGCGACAGCAAGGCCGAGATCGAGACGAAGAAGATCGAGCTCGAGCGGGCGCTCCGCACGCGCGACTACGAGGGCGTGGGGCGCCTGCAGAACGGCGAGATCCCGGCGCTCGAGACGAAGGTGAAGGAGGGCCAGAAGCGCCTGGCGGAGGTGCAGAAGGAGCAGGCCTTCCTCAAGGAGGAGGTCACCGACGAGGACATCGCGGCGGTCGTGTCGAAGTGGACCGGCGTGCCCGTGTCCCGGATGCTCGAGAGCGAGCGCGCCAAGCTCCTCAAGATGGAGGACAACCTCGCGGCGCGCGTGATCGGTCAGAGCGAGGCGCTCGTGGCCGTGGCGAACGCGGTGCGTCGCTCGCGCGCGGGCCTGGGCGATCCGAACCGCCCGATCGGCAGCTTCCTCTTCCTCGGCCCGACCGGCGTCGGCAAGACCGAGCTCGCGCGGGCGCTCGCGGAGTTCCTCTTCGACGACGAGCGGGCGATGGTGCGGCTCGACATGAGCGAGTACATGGAGAAGCACTCCGTGTCTCGGCTCATCGGCGCGCCGCCGGGCTACGTGGGCTACGACGAGGGCGGGCAGCTCACCGAGCCCGTGCGCCGGCGGCCGTACGCGGTGGTGCTCTTCGACGAGATCGAGAAGGCGCACCCCGACGTGTGGAACACGCTCCTCCAGGTGCTCGACGACGGCCGCCTCACCGACGGTCAGGGCCGCACGGTGGACTTCAAGAACACGGTCATCGTGATGACCAGCAACATCGGCTCGCGCTACACGCTCGAGGACGAGAGCTTCGAGACGATCAAGTCCCGCGTGATGGAGGACCTGCGCGCGCAGTTCCGTCCCGAGCTCTTGAACCGCCTCGACGAGGTGATCGTCTTCCACAAGCTCGGCAAGGAGCACATCCGCCGCGTGGTGGATCTGCAGATCGCCCGCTTCGCCAAGCGCCTGGGCGAGCGCGAGATCAAGCTGGTGATCTCCGACGCCGCCAAGGACTGGCTCGGAGAGGTGGGCTACGACCCGACCTTCGGTGCGCGCCCGCTCAAGAGGGCGATCCAGAAGCACCTCGAGAATCGCCTCGCGGAGGACCTGCTCGGAGGCCGCTACGAGCCCGGCGACACCGTCGTGGTGGACGTGGCCCCCGCCTCTGCGACGGGTGGCGGCGGTGGCCTCGTGTTCAAGCACGAGCGTGGTGCGGAGCCGAGCATGCACGCCGAGGCGTGACGGATGGGCACGTCGCGTCGTCTACACGATGTCGACTCGGTAGTGTGCCCCGTCGGCCACCATGCACAGCGCTCCCTCGCTGGACGTGCTCACGACGGCCGGACGAAGGGGCGTGACACCGAGTACCCGCACGGAGCTCGGCGTGACGGCGACGACGACACCGTCGCCGTGGGAGGTCTGCATCAGCGCGTGCGCGCGTGTCCCGCCCAGGGCCGTCGCGCGTGCCTTGGCGCGATGCCCCGGTAGCGGCACGGTCGCGAGGATCGCGCGGGTCGCGACGTCCATGAGCGCCACGCCCGCGAGCACGACCTCGTTCGACACGAATGCGTGCACCGTCGTGCCCCCGAAGGTCTCGTGGCTCCCCGTCGCGAGGTCCACCAAGAGCGAGCCCGGGTTGACGAAGCGATCGATGCGGCGCCGCGCGCTCACGAGCGCACGCGTGCCATCGGGAGAGATCGCGAGGCCCGCGTAGAACGCCGGCGGGAGCGAGAGGGCCCGAACGACCACACAGGAGGCGTCGAGGACGACGACCTCGTGTCCCTGGGCGCCCTCGAGCGCCGCGAGCCATCCGGTGGGCAGCGCGGTCGCGGTCACGACGCGCCGTCCGTCGACCAGGTGCGGACCGGTCGCGGGCGCGGGGACCGGGACCAGACGAATGGGGCCTTCGGCGAGCGTAGGGGGCGAGCTCGCCTCGAGCACGGGAATCCCGACCACCTCGACGGGCTTCTTGCGGACCTTCGCGAAGACGCGCCCGCTCAGCACCACTGGCTCGCTCACTGGCTCCTTCAGCGTGGCGCCAGGTCGCAGCGTGTGACCCTCGACATGAAACACGCGCATGGCGGGCGGCTCGTCCTCACACGCGAACGTGCCGACGAGCACGGAGCGCCCATCGGGCGTGGCCGTGAGGTGCGAGAAGCCCTGAAGGGGTGCGACAGCCACCGGCACGTGCTCGCCGTCCGCCTGCCGCTCGAGGAGCCACAGCGCATCGAGGCTCGACACGACGATCGCGTCCCCCACGTAGACCGCCTCGCGCGGGCCGGGCTCGAGCTCGTCGCGCTCTTCGCGCCACACGACGCGAGAGGTGGCTGTCGCGACGTCGACCTCGTGGACCGTCACCCGGTCCGTGTAGAGAAAACGGCTGGCGTCGGCGGACAGCGCGATCGAGCCCCGCTCCCACGCGTTGGCGTCCACGCGCCGCGTCGGCACGCTGCCCACGATCGCCGTGCCGGCCGCGTCCGCGAGCGTGAGCCGGTGCGCGCCGTCGAGGTGCCAGAGGATCTGCCCGCGCGGTGCGTCGAACACACGGACGATGCGCTCTTTCCCGTACGCGCGCGCCGCCTCGAGCGTGTCGACGAGCGTCTTCAGCGCGGGCACGAGCTTGGGTGTCTTCGGTGCTTGCTTCGCGTCGAGCGGCAGGATCGAGAACGGGTGGCTCGCGGACGCCGCGTCGTTCGTGCCCTTCGCGTGCCCAGGAGCGCTGGTGCGCGCCTTCTCCACCGCAGGATCCACCTCACCGCCGCCGCGAAAGAGCGCGAGCCCCTCCGGGCTCGGCACGCCCTGCGACCATGACCACGCGTCCCACGGCGAGGTGCCCTTGCCCGCCGACGCCAGGTAGATCACCTCGACGATCGGTGCGAGCTCGTGGAGCGTCGTGAACGCGGTGGCCATGTCGGTGAGCGCCGCGCCACGCGCCTCGCTCACCACGTCCTCGGCCCCCGGCGCATCCATCAGCCACGCGACGAGCCAAGCGCCCTCCCAGCGCCACGGGATCTCGGCATCGTCTCCGACCAACGGTCTCGCGGCAGCGACCACCGTGGTCGCGATCATCTTGCGCGTTGCCTTCGCCGGCTTCTTCGCGAAGCGGACGGCGTATCCGTGTCCATCCGAAGCGGGAGAGGGCGGATCGGGAAGGTGACCGAAGAACAGGAACGGGTGCTCGGCCATGCGCCGATCTAATCAGAATCGCCGAGACAGTGGATCATCCACGTCGAGGCGATCCTGTTTCGCGGAGCGGAGTTGGGTGGGGGGCCCCGAGCCGGCTTTGCCGGGCGGGGGGCGGGTCTGCATCAGACCCGCCAGGAAGAAGGGCTACACATGGATCGGCGTCTCGCCGATCCTGTGTAGCAGAATCGCCGAGACAGTCGGTCCGCCGTCGTCTCGCCGATTCTGTATCTCGGGCGAGGTTCGGGCAGACTCGGAGGCATGAGTCGCCTCGCCATCGCGCTCTCCATCACGCTCGTGCTCCTCGCAGGATGCGGAGGCTTCACGGGACGGGGCCGCGCGGTCGCGTACGGCCGACTGCCGTACGACGTGGCCGATCCATCGGGCACGTGGATCGCGGAGGGCAGCGTCGCGTGGGGCAGCGGCCACGTGCTCGAGGTGAGCGGGCCAGGGCCCGTCTTCCGCATCGTGCGGCGTGACGCGGCGGGGCAACCGGTCGCGTTCGGTGTCGGCGTGGCCGAGGCAGGGCAGCTCTTCGTGGGCTACGGCGCGAGCTTCGAGGTGTGTCAGGTGGCCGTGTTCCACCGCGGCGCGGAGAACGTCGAGGGCGTGTGGGCTGGAGGGACGAGCCCCGACCTGGGTACCGAGGAGTGGCAGGGGGTCGGCCTCGAGGATCCGTTCGTGGGTGACTTCGCGACGTACGGAACCAACCCCGGCACGCACGCGATCTATCGACAACGCGTCGCCACCGTGGCCGCCGGCATGGGCGTCTACGACGTGCGCTGGTACGCGAGCGCGCAGGAGTTCTACGGGACCGGCGTCGTGGGCCGCGACCGCTTCGCGACGGGCGCGGTGCTCGCGGCCGACGAGGGCGCAGCGAACGTGAGCTGGTTCGCGCGCGGCTACGGCGTGGCCGCCTACGACCTCACGACGGGCGAAGGGACCGTGGTGGTGCGCAACACCCCGGAGGCGCCCTCGCTCCTCGGACGAGAGCACCTGCGCCGCCCGTGATCGGTCGGGCGCGCGACGACGGGAGGCCCTGACACGGCGACGCGGGGCGCCTTCTCGCGCTCCGGGCTGAAGGCGAGAGAACACCGGGAACTTCTCCGGGGAGGTGCGGTCGAAGCGGGAGCGAGGTGTCTCGTGCACCGCGCCACTCGAGGAGATCTCCATGGAGCAACAGCGCCGCGGGCCCGGAGCGATGACGATGGCGATGCGCGCGGTGGGGACCGCGCACGACCGGGCCGAGGTGATCCGCCTCGGGCTCGTGACGCGGGAGGGTCGCCTCGAGGAGCGCCTCGTCACGCTCGATCGGCCCGTGATCCTCGGGCCCGACGCGGGCACGGCGAGCTTCGTGGTGCCTGGCCTCGCGGGGCCACACGTGCTCGTCACGCAGCGCGAGGGTCGCGTGGTGCTGCACGTGCTCGCCTCGATGAAGGCGCGGATCGTCACGCCCGCCGGCCCGCGTGAGATCGAGGGCCGCGACGAGGACGTGGTGCTCGACGCGCGCGGCCGCGGAAAGCTCGTGATCGGCGGGCAGAGCGTGCTCTTCCAGCTCATGGCGGCGCCGCCCAAGCGCCTCGTGCCCGCGCTGCCCGCGGCGGTGCGCGGCGGCCTGCTCCGGCAGATCGACGCGATCTTCACGGCCGTCGTCGCGGTGTCGTTCCTCGGCCACTTCGGCTTCGTCGTGTACCTCGACAGCGCGGACTTCCCGATGAGCGCGAGCCTCGCCGCGGTGCCCGATCACGTGGCCGAGCTGATCTTCGCCGACGACGTGGCGCCTCCCGATCCGCCCGTGGAGGACGACGACGTGACGCCGACCGAGGACACGAGCAGCACTGACGACACGACGCCCACCGAGGTGGCGCGCGACGACAGCCCGCGCACGCCGCGCGCCGATCACGCGCCGAGCACCCAGAGCACACCCTCGATGTCCGAGGACGAGGCGATCGCGGTCGGACGGGTCGCGGCGACGTCGGTGAGCCAGCTGCTCATCGGCGCGAGCGGCGGGCCCTCGGCCTTCAACGACGTGCTCGCGGGCGGCGCGCCCGGCCTCTCGGCGGAAGAGGTGATGGCGAGCGTGCCGGGCGGCGTGGCGATCGCCACCAACACCCAGACGCTGCGCGAGCGCGACGGCAACAGCGGCCCCGCGGGTCCGACGGATCTGGGCCACCTGCGCCAGACCCAGACGACGGGCCCCGTGCAGGAGGGGCGCGACGTGGTGGAGCACGGCCCGACGATCGCCTACCACCCGCCCGCGATCGACGAGGTGGAGATCGACGACGGCACGGGTGTGTTCGACGAGCGCGCCGTCGTGCGGATGATCCAGACGCGCCGTGCGCAGATCACGGCCTGCTACGAGCACGCGATCCTGAGCGATCCGACGCTGCGCGGTCGCGTGGAGATCCAGATGACGATCGAGGAGAGCGGCTCGGTCTCGGGTGTGCGCACGGTGGAGAACGGCATGGGCACGGACGTGGTCGCGCGCTGCATCGAGACGCGCGTGCGCGGCTTCCGCTTCTCGCCGGGCCCGACCGGCGGCAGCGTGCAGTTCCGCTTCCCGTTCGTGTTCGAGCAGCAGCGGTGAGCGTCTCGCTCGAGCAGCAGCGGTGAGCGGGGTCGCGTGCGAGGGCACGGAACGCGCACGCCGGGCGTGGCGTGCGCGGGGGCCGTGCTGAATACCTCGCGCCCATGCGCGGTATCGCCCCCGAGCTCCTCGTCTCGCAGGTCCGGAACACGGCGCCGTACGTGTTCGACGAGATCGAGGCGGTCCCCGGCCTCTTCGCCTCCGAGCCCGTGCGCCTCTTGCGCGAGCTCGCGGCTCGCGGGCCGCTCACGCACGAGAGCCTCACGCACGAGGCGTACTACGCGCTCTGCCTCGCCTCCCACTACGTGACGTGCGCCACGCCGGTGCCGACCGACGTGGACATCCAGATCCGCAAGAAGCTCTGGCCGCCGTCGCTTCCGCTCGTGACGGCGCTCGCCATGGCCAAGACGGTGCTCGACTCACACGCGTGGGACTTCGTGCCGCTCACGGCCCGCGCGAGCCACGGCGCGGCCGGCTCGGCCGAGGCGTCGTGGGTACTCCACGGCCACATGGGAGAGTGGTTCACCGTGGCCGTCGGCGCGTATGCGGCGCTCGGCCACTACCGCGCCGAAGACGCCAAGAAGCTCCGCGCCGCGCTCCTCGACGCGCTCGCGGGCGAGACCGAGCACCACTCGGCGATCTTCGGCTCGTGCTGGCGCGCGGGCGATGGCCTCGGCGCGCTCCGCGCGTGCGTGAGCATCGCCCACAATTTCGGCGATCTCGATCGCGTCGTGGTCATGTGGGATCTGCCGATCGCCGATCCGCTTCGCCTGCGCTTCCACGGCCTGTCGACGCGCGCGTTCGATGCCGAGGGCGCGCTGCGACACAAGGGGCGCCTGTGGGCCGCGGGTGAGCTCTACAAGTCGAGCATCGAGGGCTCCTCGATGGCCGCGGAGAACCACCGACACTTCGCGCTCCGCAAGCCGCGTGTGCTCCGCACGCGTCCCGCGCTGCGCGTGCCCGTGGCGCCCTTCTTCGACGCGTGGGGGCAGACCGTCGGGCGCGAGGTGGAGGCCGAGGCGCTCGACGAGGTGCTCGACGCGCTGCTCACGGCGCAGCTGCGCTCGACGGACTCGATCGGCTACGCACGCGGCCTCCGCGGGATCGTGGAGGTGAGGCCCGAGCTGTCGCCGCGGCTCGAGCCGCTGCGCAAGCGCGACAAGCGCATGCGCGAGGTGCTCGCGATGCCGCGCGAGGAGCTGGAGTCGCGCTGGGCGAGCGCCGCGCTCCGACACCTCGAGGACATCCCGGGCAGAGCACGCTGATCGACCGCCCCTTCCCATCGAGTCCTGCGGACGCACCCTCGGAGGCGCGAGCCAGTCCCTTCCAGCTCCCAATGGAGCAAGGACATGGAGGCACGCGCCGCGACGGAGGTTCGCGCGAGCCTCGGCGTCGTCGCGTCTGATCTGCCCCTCGATCCGCAGAGCGCGACACCGCCGTGCCTCACGGACGCACCGTCAAAGGCGCGAGCCAGTCTGTTTCTGCTCCCAATCGAGCAAGGACATGGTGGCACGCGCCGCAACGGCGGCTCGCGTGAGCCTCGGCATGCTCGCGTCTGATCCGAATCTCGATCCGCGGAGCGCGACCACCCCGTGCCTCACGGACGCACCGTCAAAGGCGCGAGCCAGTCTGTCTCTGCTCCCCATCGAACAGGAACATGGAGGTACGCGCCGCAACGGGGCTCGCGTGAGCCTCTGCATGCTCGCGTCTGATCCGAATTCCGGATCCACAGAGCGCGACCTCGCCGTGCCTCACGGACGCACTGTCGAAGGCGCGAGCCAGTCTGTCTCTGCTCCCCATCGAACAGGAACATGGAGGTACGCGCCGCAACGACAGCGCGCGTGAGCCTCTGCATGCTCGCGTCTGATCCGAATTCCGGATCCGCAGAGCGCGACAACCCCGTGCCTCACGGACGCACCGTCGGAGGCGCGAGCCAGTCTGTCTCTGCTCCCCATCGAACAGGAACATGGAGGTACGCGCCGCAACGGGAGCTCGCGTGAGCCTCGGCATGCTCGCGTCTGATCTGCCCCTCGATCCGCAGAGCGCGACCATCCCGTGCCTTACGGACGCCCCCTCGGAGGCGCGAGCCAGTCCGTTTCGGCTCCCAATCGAGCAAGGACATGGAGGCACGCGCCGCAACGGGAGCTCGCGTGAGCCTCGGCATGCTCGCGTCTGCTCTGCCCCTCGATCCGCAGAGCGCGACCATCCCGTGCCTCACGGACGCACCGTCAAAGGCGCGAGCCAGTCTGTCTCTGCTCCCCATCGAACAGAAACATGGAGGTACGCGCCGCGACGGAGGTTCGCGCGAGCCTCGGCGTCGTCGCGTCTGATCTGCCCCTCGATCCGCAGAGCGCGACACCGCCGTGCCTTGCGCCCTGCCAGCTCGGACCTGGGTCACGAGCTCGCGGGGCGCCGTACTCAGGACATCGGACAGGTGCCGATCTCCTCCCACAGGTAGCAGCGCATCTCCGACATGCAGCAGAAGCCGGTGATGCAGTTGGGGTTGCACGTCCCGCTGCTGCAGGTGCCGTTGCACATGCAGGCGCCGCCCTCGTTCGAGGGGTTGGGTGGACACTCCGCGCTCGTGCCGGTGCAGAACGCGTCGAGCAGACACTCGTTCGAGAACGCGGGTGCGCAGAGCGTGGTCGAGGGCTGGAACCCATCCATCGGGCACGTGGGCGAGGTGCCGTCGCAGCTCTCGGCGCGATCGCAGGCTCCGACGGCCGGGCGGCACGGCACGCCCGCGCCCACACGCAGGTCGGGTGGGCAGGCCGCCGACATGCCGCTGCAGACCTCGGGGAGATCGCACGAGCCGGCGGCGTCGCGACAGCGCATGCGGGTCTCGTCGAAGCGATCGGGCGGACACGCCATGCTCGTGCCGTCGCAGCGCTCGGCCACGTCGCACGGTCCCGCGACGGCGCGACACTCGGTGCCCGCGCCGCTCGGGCCCGACGGCACGCACGTGGGCGTCCCCGTGCAGTCCCAGCGACCCGTCGCGCAGGGCATTCCGGCAGGAGCGCAGGGCGCCCCGGCCGTGCAGCCCGTCACGCAAGCGCCCAAGCCATCGCACGAGCCGGCCCCGCATCCGACGCCTGCGCCGACGAAGGTGTTGGCGGGGCACGTGGCGGACACACCGTCGCAGCTCTCGGGCAGATCGCAGCCTCCGGCGACGGCAGCGCGGCACTCGCCCGTGCGCAGCTGATCGGGCGGGCAGACGGGCGAGCTGGCCATGCAGCGCTCCTCGAGATCACAGTCGCCCCGAGCCGCGCGACACACCGTGTTCGGGCGCGCCTCGAGGCAGTCGCAATTCGCGGCGCACTCCCCGTTGCAGCACGTCGTGCCGGCGCCGCAGAGGTCGGTGTACATGCACGTCCCGGCCACGCACTCGACGGTGTGACAGGCCTGGGGCGCGCACGGATGCGTGGTGTCGCAGCCGATCGGTCCAGCGTCCTGACCGGCGTCCGGCACCTGTGCCGCGTCGAGCCCGGGCGCATCGACGCTGGGATCGAGCCACGCGTCGGTCTGTGTGCCTGCGTCGGCCTCGGGATCGATCATCGCGGGCACACACCTGCAGTCGCCGCACGTCTCGTCGGCGCCGCACGTGATCGTTCGACAACAGTCGGTCAGCCGGATCTCGACGTCCGTGCGCCGCCCCGACACGAAGCGACCGCGGAGCACCGCGCGACCGATCTGACGGCCTCCCGCTGCGAACGCGCGCACCGTGACCTCGAAGGTCCGCGTCGCGTCCTCGTCACGAGGCACGATCGTGAGGTGACGGGGAAAGAGCGGCGGATCGCTCGGCGCGCGGTCGAGTCGCTCCTCGAATGGCAGGGTCGAATCGAGCGACGGAGCGCCGCGAACCCCCACGTAGAGGGACACGGTGTCGGTGGCCACGCCTGGATCCGCGTCGATCGCGACGACGATCTCGGTGCGCGGTCGAATGGTCACGCAGCTCGCCGAGGCGAGCGCCAGCGCGAGCGCGAGGCCGCGGATCAGAAGGGGCAATCGTCGAAGTTCCGTACGCACGTCCCAGTCCCTTCGCAGCAGAAGTACGGTGCGTGACAGGAGAGGCGGCAGATGCCACCCGAGCAGACCCCTCCGCACAGCCCGCAGTCGCGTCCGTCGGCGAACGGGTTCGGTGGGCAGGCGGCGGAGCTGCCGGTGCAGAACGCCGGATCCAGGCACGGATTCGACGACTCGCTGCACATCGTCGTGCTGGGCGCGAGGAGGTCGGCGGGGCATGCCGCAGACGTCCCGTCGCACACCTCGTCCAGGTCGCAAGGAGCGGTGGCAGAGCGACACACCGTGCCCGCGCCGCGGCGCGCGTCCGGCGTGCAGTCGACGGAGGCTCCGTCGCAGTGATCCTCGACATCACACGAGCCCACCGCCGCACGACACACGAAGCTCGTGTCTCGACGCGCGTCGGCCATGGGACAGGTGGTGCCGTCGCAGATCTCGGCCACGTCACACGCGCCCGCGCTCGGGCGACAGATCGTGCCGGGTGGCCTCGCTGCCGTCTCCACGCAGTGCGGTGTGGGCGAGCACGCCATGGTGCCGACCGCACACGGATTGGCAGGCGCACACGCGGCGCCCTCGGTGCAGCTCGAGTCGCACGCCCCGAGGCCATTGCACGTGCCCGCGGCGCACACGCGGCCCGCCATCTGGAAGCCATCGGGAGGGCAGCTCGCGCTCACGCCGTCGCACGACTCGGCCACGTCGCAGTCACCGCTCGCGGGTCGGCACACCGCGCTGCCCACCGGCAGGACGACGTCGGGCGGGCACACCCCGCTCGTGCCATCGCACACCTCGCGTGCGTCGCAGTCGTCGGTGGCACGTCGGCAGGTCGCGCCGGCGGGCATGCCCGCGCAGTCGCAGTTCGCGCCGCACTCGCCCTGGCAGCAGACCTCTCCCATCGCGCAGAGCGCGGTGTAGGTGCACTCGCCTCGCTCGCAGCGTGCGACGCTGCACGGCTGCGCCGCGCAGTCGAGCGGCGTGGCGCACGCTGCGTGTCCCGCGTCGGTCCCGGTGTCGGGGACAGGACCCACGTCCAGACCGGGTGCGTCGAGGGCGAACGCGTCCGTCCCGGCATCGAGCTCCGGTGTCCCAGCGTCTGCGTGCGGATCGATCTCGACGACAGGCACGCAGGAGCATCGGACGCAGGTCTCGTCCATCCCGCAGTCGGAGGCGACGCCCTCGCAGCAGGCCTCGAAGGTCAGGTTCACGTAGAGCGTGTGCCCGCTGGAGAAACCGCCGCGGGCCTGCTGACGACCCACGATGCGTCCGTCGTCGGTCGTGGCGAGCACGAGCACGTCCCACACCCGCGAGGCATCGTCGCCCTCGGGCACCACGGTGATGCGCGCAGGGTTGGGGACCTCGGTGAGCGCGTCGATCGGCGGCCTGCTCGCGAGGTGATCGAAGTCGGGACCACCGCGAACACGCAGGATCACCGACGCGATGAGCGGCGCGATGTCGTCGTCGGCGCCGACGTCGATCACGACCTCGGTCCGAGCTCGCTGCGTGACGCAGGCGCTCGCGAGCGCCAAGACCACGAGCGTCGTGGCCGCCAAGGTGAGCCTCGCCCGCACTCAGAGCCCTTCCAGCGCGATGACGTAGCCGTCGGGACCGAAGTCGCCCGGCGTCGGTGGGGCGAGCTCGTCGTGGCTCCCCACGGCGAATCCGATGCCGACGCCCGCGCCCACGACCGCGACGCCGATCAGCGTCCAGAACCACCATTGCTCGACGATCGGGGCGTCTTCGTGCGGAGCGCTCCCGCTCGCTTGCGCGCGCAGCGCATCGTCGCGCGCGATCTCCTCGCGCAGGACCCGCAGTCGCGACTCGACCTCGACGCGATTGGCCGCGTCCGGCACCGCGGCCAGATAGGCCTCGAACGCGTCGCGCGCCTCGCGATCGTGGCGCAGACGATCGGCCGTCTGGCCGATGTTGAACTGCAGCTCCCCGCGTCCGCTCAGCTCGTAGGCCTGACGGAACGCGAGCAACGCTTGGTCGTACTCGCCGCGCGCGTATGCATCGCGACCCGCGACGAACACGGCGCGGGCCTCCTCGTCCGACCCCGAGGTGATCGCGGATTCGGAGCTCCCCGCCGAGGCCGATCCGGACTGCGCGAGGGCCTTGCTCTCGAGCCCCCACGCGAGGGCTGCGAGCTGCAGGGCGACGACGACGGAGAGAAGCCGAGCCAACATGCGCGAATCATACGGCAACGCCCGGCACCGAACACGTTGCGGGCCGCGCCGGGATGGTTGCGAGCGAGAGCACGTGTCGCTCGGATGGATCGGTGCGAGGAGGAGTCGGCAACTCCCCCCCATTCCCCTGCTCGACGCTCCCCAAGCCTCGCTTTCTCGCGCGCTCCTGGGGTTGCTGCGCAACCCCGCCGCGTGGCGTCCCCGGCGATTCTTTCTTCCTCTCTCAATATCGGAAGCCGGCGCCGATGCGGGGGAGGATGGCGAGCACCATCACCTCGCGGAGCGCGTCCCCGGGCGCGATCACCTCCACGCCGAGGCTGGCCTCGATGGCCGCCCACGAGGCGATGGGGATGTCGAGGCCGAGGCTCGCCTCGCTGGTGAACGTCGCGCGCAGGTTCGGCCCGGCCTTGAGCATGAGGAAGCCAGCGGCGACGGAGGCGAACGGCCGCACGGCGCCGAGGTCGATCGTGTAGCGGAGATCGACCAGCGCCCGCAGGAAGAGCGGGGCGGCGCCGTTCGCGGAGGCGAGCCCACCGCCGCCGGCGAGGAGCGAGATCGCGATGCCCGGAGGCAGCTCGATCCCGAAGCGCCCGTGCGAGCTCCAGCCCGGCTGGAGGCTCGGCTGATCGGGCACGTCCACCGTGGTGAGCGGCGTGGCGCCGAGGAGGAACGCGCCCGAGACGCCGAAGACGAGACCGCGCCCCTCGCGCTCGATCGACGGGCCCGTGTCGTCGGCGCGCGCGGCGTGCGGCGCAGCGATCGCGACGACGAGCGCGACGAGGGCTCCGAGCGCTGTGCTGCGTGCGGTCACGGCGCGTCCGTGCGCGTGGCGAGGCCGTCGAGGAGCGCGAGCGCGAGCTTGCGCTGCTCGGGGCGCGCAAAATGCGTGAGCTCCACCGCGGTGCGCAGGCGGACGAGCGCCGCGCGGACCTCGGCCACGTCGATCACATCGCCCACGTCGTGCTTCACGGCCTCCACGTGAGGACGCATGGGCGCGATCGTCGCGAGGGTCGCGAGCGCGCGGTGCAGGGCATGCCCTGCCTCGAGGCGACGCTCGAGATCGGCCACGATCGCGGGCTCGCAGACGAGGTGCTCGAGCCCCCGACCGCGATCGATGCCCTGATCGCTGGAGACCGCCGCTCCGCAGCGGGTACAGGTGCGGGGCACGCCGGCCCGACCCGGGCGCGGGGGCGCGGGGGGCCGAGCGTCGGAGATCGCACGAGGCCGTCGGAAGAAGCCTTCCACGCGAGCATTCTACACGCGGGACGTGCTACCGGTGCGCCATGCGACACCGACGCGACGAGCTCCGATGGAACGGCTGGGGACGGCTCGATCAGGGCTTCGAGACGCACGGGCGCGACGCCGCCGTGTGGGGCTTCGTCGCCGAGTCCCTCGGCACCGCGCGGCTCCCTTCCACGCCCGCGCCGCGCCTCGAGGACACGACGCTGCCCGAGGGCCGCGCCCCCGAGTCGCTGCTCGCCGAGCTCGGTCGCGCCACCGATCCCTCGCGCGTCACCACGGCCGCGCGCGAGCGTGCGTTCCACGCCTACGGCCGGAGCTACTACGACCTCCTCCGCTTGCGCTCGGGCGCGCTCGAGCACGCGCCCGACGTGGTCGTCTACCCGGAGTCGCGCGACGAGGTGCTCGCGATCCTGAAGATCGCCGAGGCGGCGCGCTTCGCGGTGGTGCCGTTCGGCGGCGGCTCGAGCGTGGTCGGAGGCGTCGAGGCCAGCGGCGGGCCCGCGCACGCAGGCGTGATCACGCTCGACACGACGCGGATGAGCCGTGTGCTCGAGGTGGACGGCGTCTCGCGGACCGCCACGATCGAGGCCGGCATCTACGGGCCCGCGCTCGAGGAGGCGCTGAGCAAGCGCGGCTTCGTGCTCGGCCACTTCCCGCAGAGCTTCGAGCACTCGACGCTCGGTGGCTGGGTGGCTGCGCGCGGCGCCGGGCAGCTCTCGAACCGCTACGGCACCGTCGACAAGCTCCTCGTGGCAGCGACGGTCGCGACGCCGCGCGGGCTCATGGCGACGAGCGCGTTCCCCGCGTCCGCCGCGGGCCCGAACCTGAACCAGGTGCTGTGCGGCTCCGAGGGCACCATGGGCGTCATCACCGACGCGACCGTGAAGCTCCACCCGCTGCCCGAGGCGCGGAAGATCTTCGCGTTCCTCTTCAAGTCGTTCGACGAGGGGCTCACGGCGGTGCGTGCGCTCGTGCAGGAAGAGATCGGCGCGGCGATGATGCGCCTGAGTGACGCGGAGGAGACGCGCTTCTTCGGCGCGTTCCGCCACGTGATCGAGCCCTCTCGCGTGAACGAGTGGGCCGAGGGCGCGCTCGGCCTCGTGGGCTACGACCACAAGTGCGTGCTGATGGTCTGCGTGGAGGGCGACGCCGACGAGGTGACGCACAAGATCAAGCGCATCCGGGCGGTGGCCAAGGCGCGCGGCGGGCTCTACGTGGGTGAGGGCCCCGGCAAGTCGTGGTGGAAGCGGCGCTTCGAGATGCCGTACCTGCGCGACCCGATGCTCGATCACGGCGTGGGCGTCGACACGCTCGAGACCGCGACGGAGTGGTCGAACGTGCCGCGCCTCTACGAGGCCGTGCGACTCGCGATCCGAGGCACGCTCGAGGCCGAGGGCCGCCACGCCATCGTGATGGCGCACGTCTCGCACAGCTACCTCGACGGCGCGA
Organism: Sandaracinaceae bacterium; assembly: GCA_019694315.1. Classification (GTDB taxonomy): domain Bacteria; phylum Myxococcota_A; class Polyangia; order Polyangiales; family Sandaracinaceae; genus JAFLCL01. The sequence goes on along the minus strand of JAIBCE010000028.1, from coordinate 3,020 downwards.
GCCTCTACTTCACGTTCATCTTCCTCCGCGATCTCGCGCGCGAGATCGAGCAGTGGAAGGGCGTCAAGGCTGCGGCGTCGCGCGCGATCGTCGAGCACGGCGGCACGATCAGCCACCACCACGGCGTGGGCACCGATCACGCGCCGTACCTCGACGTGGAGAAGGGGCCGCTCGGCCTCGACGTGCTCGCGCACGTGCGCAAGGCCCTCGATCCCAAGGGCACGATGAACCCCGGCAAGCTCCTTCCGCCGCGCGGGTGAGCCGGATCGAGCTCCTGAACCGACGTGCTCGTCAGCCCGGGTCGGCGCGGCGCTTCTTCTTGGGGCCGGGGCGCGGTCGCTTGCCGTGCGCCTCGGCGCGCAGCGCCACGAAGGGGACGTGCGCGTGGCAGCGCGTCTCCATCGCATGGGCTCGCGCGTTCGGGAGGTGGGCGATGGCGGGCGCGAGCTCGGGCCAGCGCTCGGGCCGCTCGGCGAGCACGCGCGCCCAGCGGCTCGGGGGGCCCGCGAGGCCGCGATCCCAGCCATCGTCGGGGTGGAGCTGCGCGTCGCACGCGCCGCAGGCCGAGCAGCGGCCGAGCGCGATCCGCTCTTGGACGCTCAGCGTCGGCGCTCGAGACGGCGGGGCCTGGCTCACGCCGCGAGCCTCGCACGGGAGCGTGACGAAAGGTGGCGATCCTTGACGCGAGGGGGACGCGCCCTAGTATCGCTGCTCATCTCATCCTCGCTCGCTCGAGCAGGCGGAGTGACAACGTTCTTGCGGGTCGCGACGTGAGGCCCGCTTGGAGACACAATCACCAGAGCCCCGACATGAGCGGGTCGCAGACGAGGCGGGTCGCATGATCACCGGCCACATGGTTCCTCTCGGTCTCGAGGGCAGCGCGAGCTTCTCGCGCTACTCGGAGGCGAACGTCCCCACGGAGTACGGCGAGCTCCGTGTGATCTGCTACCGCGAGCGCGTGCTCTCGCCCGTCGATGGTGAGGCCTCGTTCAAGGAGCACCTCGCGATCGTGAAGGGCGATCTGCGAGGCCACGACGAGGTCCCCGTCCGTGTGCACAGCGAGTGCCTCACGGGCGAGGTGCTCCACTCGCTCAAGTGCGACTGCCGCGAGCAGCTCGATCACGCGCTGCGGCGCATCTCGAGCCTCGAGCGCGGCGCGGTGCTCTACCTGCGCCAGGAGGGCCGTGGCATCGGCCTCGGCAACAAGCTCAAGGCCTATGCGCTTCAGGAGCGCGGCGTGGACACGGTCGACGCCAACCGCATGCTCGGCCTGCCCGACGACCTGCGCCGCTTCGACATCGCCGCGTTCATGCTCGCGGACCTGGGTGTGCGCTCCATCGTGCTGCTCACGAACAACCCGCTGAAGGTGAAGAGCCTGCGCGCCGAGGGGGTGCACGTGGTGCGTCGCGAGCCCGTGCGCATCGAGCCCAACGCGCACAACGTGGAGTACCTGCGCACCAAGGGTCAGCGCATGGGCCACGAGCTCATGGGACACCCGCTCGACGAGGCCAAGGTCTCGACCGATCCAGGTCTCATGCCGCACGAGGCGGCCCCCGCGGAGCCCCTGCTCCGCTTTCCGCGCCGCGCCTGAGCCGGACGACGGGCGCGCGGGGGCGCGCGGCGGCTACACTGCGCGCGCATGCTGCGAATTCCACCTCGATCTCGCCTCGGCGCGGGCTCTCCTTCGTGGGGGCTCCTCTGGCGGGGGCTTCCGTGGTGGGGCCTTCCGCTGAGCGCAGCGCTCGCGAGCGGGTGCTCGAGCCCACGCGGCCCCGAGATCGGGGAGGCGCTCTGCTCGAACGCGCTCGACGACGACGGCGACATGCTCGTCGACTGCGCCGACCCGGCCTGCCAGCTCTTCTCGTGGTGCCTCGTGGATCCCGACGCGGCCACGCCGGACGCCGCGGCCGCGCCCGACACGCACCTCGACGCAGGCGACGTCGGACCGCGCGTGTGCAGCGATCCGCTCGATCTCGTGATCGTGCTCGACGTGTCGAGCTCGATGACCGACGACGTCGCGCGCCTCCGAGACCTCGCGCCCGCGCTCTTCGAGGCCGCGACCGAGGCATCGACAGCGGCCCAGATCTCGCTCGTCGTCTTCGTCGACGACGCGCAGACGGTCGCGGACTGCGCGCCGTTCTCCGACGGCGCCGCGCTCGCCGCGGAGCTCGACCAGTGGCGTGTGTTCACCGCCACCAACCAGAGCCCCGTCTCCCACATCCCCAACGTCGACTGCGCCGAGAATTCGCTCGACGCCATCGCCGCCGCGGTCTCGGAGTGCTCGTGGCGCACCGGTTCACGAGTGATTCTACACATCACCGATGACACGTTTGCCGAGCGCCCGACCGTGCTCTCGGGCCCGTTCGGCCCTGGGATCCTCGTCGCGTCCACCTACCTCGAGGTCTCCGATGCGCTCGTCCATCAGCGCACGCACCTGGTGGCGCTCGCTGCCGACGGGGCGGGCGCCTCGTGCGGGGGACCCATGACGAGCCCGGACGTGGGCCGCGGCTTCCACGAGCCGTTCGGCACCGACGCGTCGCTGCCCGAGCGAACGGGCGGCGAGGCGTACGATCTCCGCGCGATGCGCGACGGCACCTTCGAGCTCGTGCCCGCGCTCTCGGCGTACCTCGCGCGAACGGCGTGCGCTCCGTGATCCCGCCGAGCGAGCCCGAGCCCCCGACGCCTCCCTCGAGCCCGCCGAGCCCTCCGTCGACCGAGCTCACCGCCGATCCTTCGCTCGACGCGCGAGACGCTGCGGCCCTCGCGAGGGAGGGCTCGCAGCTCTTCCACGCGGCGCTCGCGTTCGGGGTGATCCCCGGCGTGTCGGTGATCCTCGCGGGCATCGGCTGGATGCGCCTCCGTGGTCGCGAGGAGCGCTGGGCGCGGCGCATCCTCGCGCTCGGCGCGCTCGACGTGCTGGTGCTCGTCGCGATGCTCGCCACCACCACGCTCGCCGCGCGCGAGCTGGCGAGCGGTGGCCTCGCGCCGCCGTCGACGAGCGCGACGGCCACGCCCACGCC
>JAIBCE010000330.1 GCA_019694315.1 Sandaracinaceae bacterium | reverse complement strand
GACCAGCATCTACACCTGCCAGGTGCGCTGAACGAAAGGAACCGCCTGCCGTGACGACCCAGACCCCCGCCTCCCGGACGACCGCCGCCGGCACGGCCGCCGCCGGCACGGCCGCCGCCGGCACGGGCGCGCCGAGCGCCGCCGGGTCGGGCACGGGCGCGTCGAGCACGCCTGGATCGAGCACGCCCGGATCGGGCACGCCTGGATCGAGCACGCCTGGGTCGAGCGCGCCCGCCTCACCGGGCCTCTGCGCTGCGCATCCAGGTCGGAGCACGCCGTGGCTCGCGGCGCTCGCGGCGCTGGCCCTCGGGCTCGTCCGGACGCGGCGCACACGCCGCGCGTGAGCCGCTCGATCCAGTGACGCCGTCGATGGATCGGTCGTCATCCATCGACGGCGTCGATGGCCGTTCGCGGCCCCCGCGTGACCGCCGAGGCCGCGATCGCCCACTGACCGAGCCAGTACGTCGTCATGATCGCGATCCGCCACGGCGTGCTCGTGCGCAGGCCCTCGTCGACGAGGTGCCCACCGAAGCGCCCCACGGCGATGAGCGAGTCGCTCGCCGCGAAGGTGAGCGCGCCGCCGAGCGCCAGGCGCGCGCTCGCCTCGGGCACCACGCCCCAGCGCGCCGCCGCGCGGTAGAGCATCGTGCAGATCACGGCCGCGTAGACCGCCACGGGGACCGCCATGGGCCCGAGGCCTGGCCACAGCACCACGACGAGGCCCGCGCCGTACGCGTAGGCCGAGAGCGCGCGCCCGGGCCGGAGCTCGCGCGTGTCGACGAGGTACGCGAGCACGTAGAGCACGTGGGCCACGAGGAACGACACGAGGCCCGGCAGGAAGAGCCCGCGCGGCGAGGCCTCGAGGAACATGTCGCCCGCGAGCGAGCACGCGAGGCCCGCGGCGAGCCAGGTGCGGTAGCGGTCGCGCGGCGCGGCGCGCCACACCCACAGGCCGAGCAGCACCACGGGCCAGGGCTTGCTCACGAGGCGCAGCCAGTGGAGGTCGAGCACCACGCCCGCGCCGAAGGTGAGAGCGCTCGCTAGCGCGAGCAGCACGAGGAGAGAGGACGAGCGCGTCACGGGCTCGAGCATCGCCCGAAACGACACGACGCGCGCCCCTCGTGAGGACGCGCGTCGTGGTCGGTTCGAGCTCGGACCTCCGAGCTCACCTCGTCCCGGTCACATCATCGTGCCGGGCATCGCGCAGCTGCCGTCCATGCAGATGAGCGAGCCGCAGCAGTCGAAGCTGCCCGCGCACTCCTCGCCCATCCGCTTGCACTGGCACATGCCGTCGACGCACTGCTGCATACCGATGCACTCGGTGTCCTCGGTGCAGCGCTCGCCCTCGCCCACGCCGCAGAAGCTCATCGAGCTGCCGAACGACTCGGGGCCACAGTTCTGCACGCCGCAGCAGTCGCTGATGCCCGAGCAGCCCTGGCCCGGACGCTGGCAGTCCGACACGTCGACGCAGTTGCCGCCGATGCAGCCGAAGCCCTCGCAGCAGTCCTGATCCGAGTAGCAGAGCGAGCCCTCCGACTGGCACGCACACTCGCCGTCGACGCAGAGCATCTCGCCGCAGCAGTCGTAGCTGTCGGTGCACGACGTGCCCGCCGACGAGCAGCAGCGCGTGGGCGGCGGGTTCGTGGGCTCGCCCATGTTCGGCGCGGGCGCGCACGCGAGGCCCTCGCAGCAGGTGCCGCCGCCCGAGCAGTCCATCGGCGCCTCGAGGCACATGTCCATGGACCCGCCGCCGCTCGAGCACGTGAAGTCCGTGCAGACGAGGCCCATGCCGCAGTCCATGTCGGTCATGCAGTCGTCGCCCATCGCGCCCATGCCCATGCCCATGGGGTTGTCGTCGGGCTGGCAGGTGAAGGTCTGACAGGTGAGGCCCTCGCCGCACTCGGAGCTGTCGGTGCAGAACTGACCCTCGGTGCCCGCCTGACACTTTCCATCGCGGCACTGCATGAAGCCGCAGCAGTCCGTCGAGTTGGTGCAGTTGGAGTCGGCGCCCGCGCAGCAGCGCGGGACGATCGGCGCCGGCCGACACACGGAGCCGTTGCAGCAGCCGCCGCCGCCGATGATCGGCACGCCGTCGAGCAAGCACGAGAGGCTCGGGCCGCGGCACATCGAGCACGTGCCGAACTGGCACGACGAGGAGCCCTCACACGCGTCGGGCATCGAGTCCATGTTCGTGTCGCAGCACATCGCCATGTCGGTGCCGCAGCCCTCGGGGGGCATCGTGCACGAGTGCGGCGTCGTCGACAGATCGCAGATGAGGCCCATGTCGCAGCCGCCGCGGGCGGTGCCGCGCTCGCCCATGCCGCCCGTGTCGGTGGAGCGGATGCACATGCCGCCGGGCGAGCAGGTCAGATCGCCCGTGCAGTCCGTGCCGCCGGGGTGACCCATCGCGTCGCAGCACGGCTGATCGATCTCGCCACACGCGTACATCGGGTCGGTCACCTCGACGCAGTTCGTTCCGTCGCACGACAGCGTCGGCCGGCTGCACGCGCTCGCGCCGTCGCAGCAGCGCTCGCCCGAGTCACCGCACGGCTCGCACATGCCCGCGTTGCAGACGTTGCCCGAGCGGCAGGTGAAGCCCGTGCAGCACATGCCGCCGGGGCCACCGCAGTCGCTCGAGTCACCAGGGCCACCCGGGCCGGGGCCGTCGATGTCGTCGGTCTCCGGGTTGCGGCACACGCCGCTCGTGCACACGAGGCCCGAGCAGCAGTCGCTCCCGCCGCTACAGCTTCCGCCGCGCGGAGCGCAGCACGCGCCGCCGTTGCACGAGAGGCCGGTGCAGCAGTCCGAGGCGCGCGTGCACGCGACCGGCGAGCCGGGGCCCACACAACAGATGTCGCCGCGGCCGCAGCGCAGGCCGAGCTCGCAGGTGCGTCCCGCGCAGCACGAGTTGCCGGCGGGCCCGCACACGTCGCCACCGGTGGAGCCGGCGTCGGTGCCCGGCGGGATGTTCGAGTCGGTGCGACGTCCCGCGTCGCGGCCGGTGTCGTTGCCGTTCGCGCAGCCCACCACGGTGAGCGCCAGCGCGAGGCCAGCCGCGAAGGAGAGTGAAGACCAAGAACGAAGGGCGTGCATACGGCCGAGTGTACCCGCAATCTCCCCCGCGGCCCGGTTCCCGACATATCGCCCGGGTAGAATCGACCTCCGAGAGGGAGCGCGGCATGAGCGAGCAGCGACCGAGGGATGTGCGTCAGTTCGCGGGGACGACCGAGGCCAGCCGCGCCGTGCACGGCGGTGAGCGTCGCGTGCGAGCGGGCCATCCCCTGGCCGAGCCCATCGTGCAGAGCGCGACGTACACCTTCGACGACACGGCCGATCTCGTTCGCTACATGGAGGGGCACGGCGGCGAGGGACGCGAGGAGTACGGCCGCTACGGAAACCCCACCGTGCGCGCGTTCGAGGAGAAGCTCGCGGCGCTCGAGGGCACGGCCGACGCGCTCGCCTTCGCGAGCGGCATGGCCGCCATCACCACCACCATCCTCGCGATGGTGAAGTCGGGCTCGCACGTCGTCCTCTTCTCCGACTGCTACCGGCGCACGCGGCAATTCGTGACCGGCTTCCTCGACCGCTTCGGCGTGCGCGCCACGCTGGTGCCACCGGCCGATCTCGACGCGCTCGAGGCCGCGCTCACCAAGGACACGCGCCTCGTGGTGAGCGAGGCGCCGACGAACCCGTACCAGACCGTGCTCGACCTCGAACGCCTCGCCGCGATCTGCAGGCCGCGGCGCATCAAGACGATGATCGACGCGACCTTCGCGACGCCGATCAACCTGCGCCCCGCGGCGCACGGCATCGACCTCGTGGTGCACAGCGCCACGAAGTACCTCGGCGGCCACAACGACGTGCTCGGCGGCGTGGTCGCCGGCCCGGAGGGTCCGATCTCGCTCGTGCGCGACCTCAGACACGTGCTCGGCGGTGTGCTCGATCCGCACGCCGCGTACCTCTTGCACCGCGGCGTCAAGACGCTCGCCGTGCGCGTGGCGCAGCAGAACCGGAGCGCCCTCGCCCTGGCCGCGCGCCTCGAGGCCCACCCGCGCGTGCGCCGCGTCTGGTATCCAGGCCTCGCCTCGCACCCGAGCCACGCGATCGCCTCGCGCCTCATGAGCGGCTTCGGCGGCGTGGTCACCTTCGCGGTGAAGGGCGATCTCGCCGCGGTGAGCCGCGTGGTGGACGCCATGAAGATCCCGCGCATCGCGCCGAGCCTCGGCGGCGTGGAGTCGCTCGTCGAGCAGCCGGCGCTCATGAGCTACTTCGAGCTCTCGAGCGAGGAGCGCCTCGCGCTCGGCATGAGCGACGATCTGGTGCGCTACGCCGTGGGCCTCGAGGACACCGACGAGCTCGTGGCCGACGTGCTCGCCGCGCTGGAGACCCCGTGATGGACGGAGCGGACGCCCTCTACGGCGTGCTCGGGATGATGGTCGTGATCGCGCTGATCACGTGGCTGCTCCTGCGGGCGCCGCGACGTGATCACGCGTGGCAGAAGCGGCCGGTGCGGGCGGCCAAGCCCGAGCGCGCGCTCCGCCAGGCACGCTGGCGCGTGCGCGAGCGCGTCCTCGAGTCGATCGGCGCGAGCACGATGGTCTCCTACGCCAAGACCACCGACGAGGGCGTCCGCATCGCGATCCGCAACGTCGGCCCGAACCTCGAGGGCGCCGCGCTCGTGCTCGATCGGAGCCTGATCGACCCCGCGCTCGAGGCGGTGCTCGAGGACGGCGGCGGCACCTGGCAGGGCGAGATCGATCACCAGCGCGTCGAGGTCGGCCCGCCGCTGCCGAGCGACGAGGGCGACGTGGCCTCGCTCCGCAAGTGGCTCGCCCCACGGCTCGAGGCGTCGATGACGTCCGAGGCCCGCGCCATGGGCGAGGTCGTGATGATCTCGCTGCCCGCCATCGACTACCGCGTGCCCTTCGAGCGGCCGCTCCTGCGCGAGCACCGCGCGCTCGCGATCGAGCACCGAGCGGAGCTCGCGCAGGTGAGCGCTCGCAACGCCGAAGAGCGCGCGTGGATCGACCGCGCGCGCGAGGCCAAGACGCAGGCCGCGCGCGCGGCCACGGCCAGCGACGAGACGCTGCGCGATCTCGAGCGAGACGCGGCCGAGCTCGACGAGCTCGCCGACCGCAAGGACGATCCGCAGGCCCTCATCGACGCGGGCGCCAAGCGGCGCTTCCTCCTCGTGCAGATGGCGGCGTTCTCGCTCCTCGATCCGGCCGAGCGCGAGCTCGCAGCCTCTCTCGAGCGACGCGGTCATGCGCGCCTGGCCGCCTACCATCGCGCGGCCTGTCGTCTGCACGACTACCTCGTGAGCGATGCGCGGGCCGAGATCGTGGGCGTCTCGGCGCCCTCGCCCGCGGCGGTGGCCGTCCTCGCGGCTCCGCTGTCGCTCGATCTCTTCCGTCGCGGCACCCTCGTGTGCCCCTCCGACGCGTCGCCGAACGAGATGCTCGCGCGCGCGGAGGCCGAGCTGCTCCACGACGTGGCCAACGCCGAGAGCACCTTCGTCTTCATCAAGTCCGGAGGCCTCCGCCACACGATCACGTGCCGCTACGAGGACGGCATCCGCTTCGTGCTGAGCGGGCTCTCGGTGACTCGGGCCTGAGCGCGATCGATCCGTGATCGATCCGCGCTCGATCCGCCCGCCCGATCGGGCCGACCGATCAGGCCGCGGCGCGACGGGCGCGCGGCGCCTCGTTGGCCGAGCCTCCCTGGGCCGCCGGCTCGATCGCGAAGAGCTCCCTCGCGCTGCGCTCCATGTCGAGCTGCGAGGCGAGGGCGAGGCCCGCGAGGCTCAGGCGCACACGGCGCGCGTCCGCGAGGCCGCGACGCTCGAGCTCGGCGAGCGCGCCCGTCACCCGCGAGGGCTCGATGCCGAGGCGTCCGGCGAGGCGCTCGACGTCGGCGGGCAAGCCCAGGCGGGCGAGATCGAAGAGGGCGACGACGAGGGAGGCGAGGGAGGGCTGGCTGTTCATGCGTTCCACTGTACGGACGACACTGAACACCTGTCCAAAAAGCTGCGTGCTTTTTTTCGAGCGCGTCCCAGGGGCCCGAATATCCTCTGAAAATACGATGATCTCGGCCGGATCCATCGAGCGCGAGGTCGCGAGCCCGGGCGGCAACCGTCGCTTCGTGATCCGGCTCGCGGCCGACGGCGCGGTCGTGGAGAGCGTGCTCTACCGAGGCGACACGCTCTGCGTCTCGAGCCAGGTGGGCTGCGGCGTGCGCTGTCCGTTCTGTGCATCGGGCGCCCACGGCGTGGCGCGGAGCCTCGGCCTCGAGGAGCTCCTCGCGCAGCGCGCGCTGGTCGAGGCGCGCATGGACCGGCTGCTCGCGCGCGTCGCGCTCTCGGGCTCGGGCGAGCCCCTCCACAACCACGAGGCGGTGAGCGCGTTCGTCGAGCTCTGTCGCGAGCGCACCCCCGCGAGCCTCACCACCACGGGCGCGCCGCTCCACCACCTGGCGCGGTGGCTCGCGCCCGACGGCCCTCGACACAACGGCCTCACGATCTCGGTGCACGCGGGCACGGAGGCCACGCGCGCGCGCCTCGTGCCCAAGGGCCCCGCGCTCGCGCCGCTCTTTGCGCTGCTCGCGGAGCGCATCCCGCAGACGAGCGGCCGCCGCCGCAAGAAGACGGCGCTCGCGTACCTCGTGATCGCGGGCGAGAACGACGGCGACGAGGAGCTCGCCGCGTTCGCCGCGCTCGCGCGCCCCTTGCGCTTGTTCGTGCACCTCTACGCGTACAACGCCGTGCCCACGAGCGCGCATCGCGGCGTCGATCGCCCACGCTACGAGGCGATCTACGCGCGCCTCGTCCGAGAGGGCCTGCGCGTGCGCATGAGCTCGGAGGCGCGCACGGAGGACAACGGCGGCTGCGGCACCCTCGTGGCCGTGCGCGGTCTCACCGCCCATCGCGATGGCGCCCCAGGCCACGAGCGTGCGACGGTGCACGACGACGAGGACGCATGCGCGACGAGCTGACCTTGCCCCGCTACCGCAAGCTCGACGAGATCGATCTCCTCGATCTCGAGAGCATCCGCCTCGTCTTGCGCGGTGGATCCGTCATCGACTGGCAGCGGCTGAGCTTCGAGCGCCCCGACGACGTGCGCGAGTTCCTCGTCGCGCACGAGCTCGACCCGCAGGATCCCGCGAGCCACGCGCGCATGGAGGCGATCAAGAACCAGGCGATCGCGTACCTCCGCCGCAACTTCGACTTCCCCGTGCCCAAGCCCGTGGCCGAGGCCGACGTCGCGGAGCTGCTCCTCATCGCGTCGGGGCGAGGCCATCGCCAGCTCTGCGCCTGCACGATCCTCAAGGTCATCCACGTCATCCACCACCTCGAGGCGCGCGAGCTCCTCTCGATGCTCCCGATCTCCGATCAGGACGTGTTCCACCTCGTGGAGCAGAAGGTCTACCGGGTGATCGGCGGCATGCTCGCGCGGGGCCTGCCGATCCTCGAATTCGTCGGCGGCCGCAAGAACAAGGACTCGCTCTACTCGAAGCTGCTGTCCAAGCGCGAGACGCACGCCGCGCAGATCTACGACAAGCTCCGATTCCGCATCGTCGTCCGCAACGCCGAGGACATCTTCCCGGTGCTCGGCTACCTCACGCGGCACCTCTTCCCCTTCAACTACGTCGTGCCCGGCGAGAGCACGAACACGATGTTCGAGCTCGGCGGCTACGTCCGCGCGCACACGCGCCTCACCGATCTCTGGCCGAGCCTCCAGGTGCTCGCCGAGGATCTCGACGACAGCGCGAACGACAACGTCTTCTCCGCGCCCTCGTACCGCGTCGTGCACTTCGTCGCCGACATGCCCGTGCGCCTGCCCGTCGACATGCTCGAGAGCGCGCCGCCCGCGGCGTGGGCGCTCGGCCACGTGGTCTTCGCGCAGGCCGAATTCCAGCTCGTGGATCGCGAGACCGAGCAGAAGAACGAGCTCGGCGACGCGAGCCACGATGCCTACAAGGCGCGCCAGAAAGAGGCGGTCATGCGCCGCATCAAGGTCGGCTCCGTGGGCGCGCGGCCCGCGCGGCCGGCCATGCCGCCGCCCGAAGATCCCGTCCGCACGCGCCCCACCAAGACCTTCCCCAAGCTGCCGAGCGCCGCGCCACGCACGCCCACCTCCAAGGCGCCCGCGCGCACGCCCACGGCCAAGCCGAAGGACCCGTCCGCCAAGGGCTCGAGCAAGCCCGCGAACAAGGTCGGCTCCGTGAAGCCCGCCGCGCGCCCCAAGGCCCCGGCGCCCTACGAGAACGCGGCACGTCACGTCGGTCCGCCGCCCAAGGTCTCGAACAAGCTCCGACGCAACTTCCGCCCCAAGCGCTGAGCCCATGGCCTGGCTCGTCACGGTGCTGGCGCTCTCGATCGCCGCGGCGATCGGCGCCACCACGTCGAGCCGCCTCGCGCTCAGCCTCGGCCTCGCGTGGCTCCTCGTCGAGCTCGGCCTGCGCACGCGGATCGGCCCACGGATCAAGGCGATCGCGAAGGAGGGCCGCGCGCTGCTCGCGCTCGGCGCGATCGTCCCTTCGCTCGTGCTCGGCGCGCGCGCGTCCACCTTCGCCGAGAACGAGGGCCTCTACGAGCTCGCGCCGCGCCTGCGCGATCGAGCGCGCCTCGCGCGCAGCGTGGCGATCGCACCGCCGCTCGTCGTCGCAGGTCAGCGGCAGAGCTTCTTCGTGCGCGCCGAGGGCGCGGGCACGGTGCGCGTGGCGTTCGAGGGCCCCGAGCTCGAGGCGCAGGCGCTCGGGCACGGCGTGTTCCGCGTGGATCTCGAGCCCACCGCCGAGCTC
>JAIBCE010000329.1 GCA_019694315.1 Sandaracinaceae bacterium | reverse complement strand
GGTGCAGCCCGCGGCGCGCGCCGCACGCGCGAGCGCGACGGGGTCGCCGCGGCCCTCGGCGCCGACGAGCGCAGCGGCCAGCGCGACGACCTCGCGAAGGCGCGGCGCATCGGCCCACACGATCGCCGCGGCGGCTGCGGACGCGATCCGCTCGTCGGTCGAGGTCAGCGCGCCGAGCAGCCGAGCCTCGACGCGGGCGCGGAGCGTCGCGTCGAGCGCGATCTCGGTGCGCGAGGCGAGCGCCACCACGATCTCCCACGAAAGAGGGCGATCCAGCACGATCGCGCCCTCGAGCGCGGTGAGCAGGCGATCGAGCGACGCGGCGTCCCCGTGTCGCAGCGCGATCTCGCGTACGGCGAGGCGCTCCTCGGGATCGGCCGACGCGAGGTGGGGCACGAGCGCGCCGAGCAGCTGCTGGCGCGCCTCCTCCGGGAGCGCTCGCAGCCGCGCGAGCGCGACCAGCGAGGCGCGTCGCCGGGGCCCCGAGGGACCTCGCGCCTGCGTCACGAAGAGGGGCACCGCGCGCAGATCCTCGAAGCGCCCGAGCAGCGCGAGCACGCGCGCGGTTCGTGCCTCGGTCGCCGCCGCATCGCCGGGGACCTCCCCGAGCACCGTCGGCGAGAGGAGCGCGTCGACCGCGCGAGGATCGAGCACACCACGGTCGGCCGCGCGCTCGAGCCCTTCGATCGCGGCCTCCGCGGTCCCTGCGTCACCCAGGCCCGCGAGCAGCGCCACGACGGCCTCCTCGGTCGCGCCCGACGGAGGGGCGCCCGCCTCGCCCCTCGGGATCACGGCCCCGAGCGATCGCAGCACGAGGCTGGCGCGGATGCGCGGATCCGAGAGCGCAGCGAGCAGGGCCCGCGTGAGCCGGTCCCCTCCGCGCAAGGGACCGAGCTCGAGCAACCCGGCGACGACGCGCGCGCGTGCATCGGGTGCCTCGATCGAGTCCTCGGAGCCCAACCACGACGCGAGCACGCTCTCGACCTCGTCCGGTGCGAGCGAGAGCTGCGAGCGGAGCGCGGTGGTGACCGACGGGCTCTCGAGACCTCTGGCCAGGGCGCGCACCAGCGCCTCGCGAGCGACGGGCACGTCGATCCGCCCGAGCCCCGCGATGGCCGCGCGCAGCTCTCGTGTCTCTTCTGCGGGACGCGTCGTGGTCACGACCGCCGCCTCGTCCATCACGTGCACGAGCAGCGGCGCCGCTCCGCCGTGACGCGCGCGCGCGAGCCCCAGGATCGCCGCGACGCGCACCTCCACCGCGTCGTCGGCGAGCCCCCCCACCAGCACGGCCACGACGCGTCCATCGACGAGCACGTCGGCCCCTTCGAGATCGGCGCGCGCCGAGAGCGACTGCATCACCTCGACACGCACCTCGAGCGCGGGATCGAGCGAGCGCGCGAGGAGCAGGCGCGTCGCCTCTTCACCGTGGGTCCGGCCGAGCGCATCCGCAGCGACCACGCGGACGGTGGCGTCGCTGTCTTCGAGCGCCGTGCCGAGCGGCGGCGCGCAGGCCGGCAGGCCGAGCCGTCCGAGCGCCTGCGCCGCCGCGGCGCGCACCGCGAACCTCGGATCGCCCAGCGCACGCGACAAGAGCGGTACGCTCGAGGCGTCACCGAGCTCGCCCTCGAGCGTGACGGCGATGGCCCGCAGCTCGTCGTCGTCGGAATCGAGCCAGCTCCGCGTGATCGCAAGTACCTCGACGAGCCCGAGCTGCCCCGCGGCGCTCGCTGCGTGACGACGGACGTCGAGCTCGGGGTCGCCGAGCGCCCGCTCGATCAGGGGCCGCGCGGCCGCCGGCGTCAGCGTCGCGAGCTCGCTCGCCGCGGCCACACGCTGCGTCGCGACTCCCTCCGCGAGCTCGCGCGTGAGCCGTGCCTCTTGTCCCTCGAACGAGAGCGCTCGTCCTCGCGAGGGCGCGACGGACGCGTCCATCGCGGCGAGCCCCAGCGCCGCAGCCACGACGAGCCCCAGCGCGCGGGGCGCTCCTCGGGTGGAAGCGGTGCCGGACAGACGCGATCGCACGACGAGGTTCTACCAGACGATCCGCCGATCCGGGCGGGATCCGGGCCGATTCGAGGCATGTTCGACGGGCGCGCACGGCCGCCTTGGCGCATCCTCGCGCGCTCGATGCCGTACGCGGTCAAGGAGATGTTCTTCACGCTACAAGGCGAAGGGGCTCGCGCAGGGCGCGCCTCGGTCTTTCTCCGGTTCGCGGGCTGTAACCTCTGGAGCGGGCGCGAGCTCGATCGCGACGGGGCGATCTGCCGCTTCTGCGACACGGACTTCGTGGGCACCGACGGCGACGGCGGCGGCAAGCACGAGAGCGCGCGGGAGCTCGCGCGTGCAGCCCGCGCGACCTGGGGCGATCGGCGCGGTGTGCCGTACGTGGTGTGCACGGGGGGCGAGCCGCTGCTCCAGCTCGACGCGCCCCTCGTCGACGCGCTTCATGCGGAGGGCTTCGAGATCGCGATCGAGACCAACGGCACCCTCGCGCCGCCGGCCGGCGTCGACTGGATCTGTGTGAGCCCCAAGGCCGGCGCCTCGCTCGTGGTGCGCGAGGGTCACGAGCTCAAGCTCGTCTATCCGCAAGTGGGCGCCGAGCCCGAGCGCTACGTCGACCTCGCCTTCGAGCACTTCTTCCTCCAGCCGCTCGACGACCTCGCGCGCAAGCAGCACACCGAGCGCGCGATCGCGTACTGCATGGCCCACCCGCGCTGGCGTCTCTCCTTGCAGACGCACAAGCTGCTCGGCATCCGCTGAGCGCAGGCCCTCCGCGCGACCTTCGCACCTTCGCACTCCGCACCCACGCACCCCCGATGTCCACCACCGAGATCTGGCGCGAGATCACCTTCGAAGCCGCGCATCGCCTCCCCCACGTGGCCGAGGGTCACAAGTGCGCGCGCCTCCACGGCCACTCGTACCGCGTGCGGGTCTACGTGCGCGGCGAGATCGATCCGCACCTCGGCTGGTTCATGGACCTCGGCGAGCTCCGAGATCGCCTCGAGCCCATCCGTCGCCGCCTCGATCACTACTACCTCAACGAGATCGAGGGCCTCGAGAACCCGACCAGCGAGCACCTGGCGCGCTGGATCTGGGAGCGCGTGGCGCCCACGCTGCCTGGCCTCTGTCGCATCGAGGTGATGGAGACCTGCACCTCGGGCTGTCGCTACGAAGGGCCCTGATCGACGCGCCCTCCCCGCTCCCTCGCGAGCTCGGCCAGCGCGCGGATGTGTGGCACGCCGGTGCCGCAGCAGCTCCCCACGATCGTCGCGCCGCTCGCGATCCACCGACGCGCGCTCGAGGCATAGCGATCGGCGGCGCGCGAGGGATCTTCGTCGAGCGCGCGCCAGCCCACCTCGTCGTCGACGTGTCCCGCGTTCGCGTACACGCCGAAGGGCACTCCGACGCGCGCGGCCACGTCCGCGAGCGCCTCCACGTAGGCCCGTGCGCGCTCGCTCGCCACGCAGTTGACGAGGATCGCGCCCGCGCCGCGTCGCGCAGCCTCGCCCGCGATCTCCGCGAGCGCAGCGGGCGCCATCAGGGAGCCATCGGGCCCCGGCGTCAGCGAGAGCCAGCTCGGTGTGCCCGTCGCGAGCGCGACGTCGAGCGCGATCAGCGCCTCCCCGGCGTGTGGAAAGGTCTCGATCAGGAGCACGTCCGCACCGTCCTCGACGAGCGCGCGCGCGAGCTCGGCGTGCTCGCGCCGCGTGGCCTCGGGATCGACCTCGGCGGGGCTCCGATCCGGTCGATAGCAGTCCTCGAGCGGCGCGATCGATCCGAGCACGCGATGACCCGGCGGCGCGGCCGCACGCGCGTGGCGCATGGCCAGCCTCGCGAGCTCGCGCCAGCGCTCGCCCACGGTGCGCCGCTTCGTGCGGAAGGTGTTCGCGGTGTGGAGCGTCGCCCCCGCGTGCGCGTAGTCGCGGTGGATCGCCTCGACCACCTCGGGCGCGCTCGCGTTCGCCCCCGCGCTCCACAGCGGAAGCGGTGTGGGCAC
Organism: Sandaracinaceae bacterium; assembly: GCA_019694315.1. Classification (GTDB taxonomy): domain Bacteria; phylum Myxococcota_A; class Polyangia; order Polyangiales; family Sandaracinaceae; genus JAFLCL01. Next base: position 4,875 of record JAIBCE010000329.1, on the reverse strand, counting down.
GCCACGCCGATCGAGCTCGGTGCCCATCGGGCCATCGAGCACGAGGATCGGTGTGGCCTCCGACATCAGCCGAGCTTGGACTTCACGAAGTCGACGATCTTCGGCAGCACCACGTTCACGGCGGTCTTGGCCATCGCGGGCTGGAGGCCCGTCTTCTGCGAGACGAACGTCGCGATGCCATCGACGAGCTGAGGCGGAAGCGCCGAGCCACCCGCCGCGCCCGCAGGCGCGCCGCCCGCGAGACCGCCGAGGCCGCCGAGCAGACCGCCCAGGCCGCCGCCACCACCACCGCCGCCCATGAGGCCACCCAGCGCACCCGCGAGGCCACCGCCGCCGAGGAGATCGCCGAGGTTGCCCTGCGCCGCAGCCTGCACCGTGCCCTCCGCCGTCGCGCTCACCGCGTGCTGTGCCTGCTGCGGGCTCATGCCCTGCTGCTGGAGCTGGCCGAGCACCTGCGACGCTTCGCCGGAGCCGAGGAACTGCTGGACGAGACCTTCGATCATGTCGTTCACCTCGCGTGAGAGCCGCGCGCATGGACGCAGCGGCCGGGCGTCGATTCTACGCCACGCTCCGCACGCGTGCGCTTGTTCCACGAGCCCGCGCGGCCGTAGCATCGCGCGCGTCCTCTCGCTGAATCGCCATTCAGCGCCCCGACCCGGAGCCCCCATGGACCGCACGCTCTTCAGCCCCGAGCACGAGCTCTTCCGCAAGTCCTTCCGTCAGTTCCTCGACAAGGAGATCGCGCCTCACTACGCGCGGTGGCGCGAGGAGGGCTCGGTCGATCGCGAGGCGTGGCGCAAGGCCGGGGCGGCGGGCTTCCTCTGCCCGTGGATGGAGGAGCAGTACGGCGGCCAGGGCGGCGACTTCCTCCACTCGGTCGTCGTCATGGAGGAGATGGCCAAGAGCTATGATCCAGGCTTCGCCATCGCGCTCCACTCGGACGTGGTCGTGCCGTACCTCCACACCTTCGGCAGCGACGAGCAGAAGAAGCGCTGGCTCCCCGGCTGCGCGGACGGCACGCGGATCACGGCGATCGCGATGACCGAGCCGGGCACGGGCTCCGATCTCGCGAACGTGCAGACGACCGCACGCCGCGACGGCGACTTCTACGTGCTGAACGGGAGCAAGACCTTCATCTCCAACGGTCAGCTCTGCGACCTCGTCGTGGTCGTCGCCAAGACGGAGAACGCGCCGGGCGATCCGCACCGCTCGATCTCGCTGATCGTGGTCGAGGCAGGCACGCCTGGCTTCGTGAAGGGCAAGAAGCTCGACAAGATGGGCCTCGCCGCGCAGGACACGAGCGAGCTCTTCTTCGAGGACTGCCGCGTGCCGGTGGCCAACCGCCTGGGCGAAGAGGGCGCGGGCTTCTTCATGCTCATGCAGAAGCTCCAGCAGGAACGCCTGGTGATCGCCGTGGGCTGTCAGGCCGCGGCCGAGAAGGTGCTCGAGGACACCGTCGCGTACACGCAGGAGCGCAAGGCGTTCGGCAAGCCGATCTCGAAGTTCCAGAACACGCAGTTCGAGCTCGCCAAGTGCGCGACCGAGGTGGAGGTGGGCCGCGCGTTCCTCGATCGCCTCGTGAGCGAGCACGTCGCCGGCAAGTACCTCGTGAAGGAGTGCTCGATGGCCAAGCTCTGGCAGAGCGAGATGTGCCAGCGCGTGATCGACAGCTGCCTCCAGATGTTCGGAGGCTACGGCTACATGCTCGAGTACCCCGTGACCCGCGCCTACATGGACGCGCGCGTCCAGCGCATCTACGGCGGCACGAGCGAGATCATGAAGATCATCATCGCCAAGCAGATGGGGCTCTGACGCGACGACGAGCGCGCCGGTCTTTTCGCGCCTTCGGCGCGGTCGGGGGGAGTCGGCAACTCCCCCCATTCCCCGTGCGACGATTCTCGGAACGATCAGCTGCACGCGGTGAGGGTCGCGAGCTCGGCGCGATCGATCGTCTCCACCTCGAGCAGACGCGCGACCATGCGATCGAGGACCCCGCGTCGCTCCTTGAGGATCGCGAGGGCCCGCTCGCGCTCCCGCTCGAGGATCTCCCGCACCTCGAGATCCACGGCGCGCGCGGTCTCCTCGCTGAGCGTGCGCGGCGCGAGATCCGCCGCCTCGAGGAAGCGGAGCTCTTGGCCGCCCGCGGTCATGAGGCCGAGGGCCTTGCCCATGCCGAACCGCATCACCATCGCCTTCGCCGTCTCGGTCGCGCGCTCGAGATCGTTCTGCGCGCCCGTCGAGACGTCCTCGCACACGAGCTCCTCGGCGGAGCGACCGCCGAGCATCGTCGCGATGCGATCGAGCAGCTCGCCGCGCGTGAGGAGATAGCGATCCTCGGTGGGCAGCTGCAGCGTGGCGCCGAGCGCGCCGACCGAGCGCGGGATGATCGTCACGCGATGCACGGGGTCCGCGTGCTCGACCGAGAGCGCCACGAGGGCGTGCCCGCACTCGTGGTAGGCGACGCGACGACGCTCCTCCTCCGTCATCACACGGCCCTGCTTCTTGAGGCCGAGCTGGATGCGGTCGACGGCCTCCTCGAAGTCGCGCAGCTCGACCTCGCTCGCCTTGCGGCGCGTCGCCGCGAGCGCGGCCTCGTTCACGACGTTCGCGAGATCGGCGCCCGACATGCCCGGCGTGCGGCGCGCGACCACGTCGAGCTCGACGCTCGCCGAGAGCTTCACCTTGCGCGCGTGCACCGCGAGGATCGCCGCGCGACCCTTCAGATCCGGGCGATCCACGACGACCTGCCGATCGAAGCGCCCCGCGCGGAGGAGCGCGCGATCGAGGATCTCGGGGCGATTGGTCGCCGCGAGGATCACCACGCCCGAGCCCGCGTCGAAGCCGTCCATCTCGACGAGCAGCTGGTTCAGCGTCTGCTCGCGCTCCTCGTGCACCATCGCGCCCGCCGCGGCCCCTGCGCGCGAGCGCCCGATCGCATCGAGCTCGTCGACGAACACGATGCACGGCGCTCTCTCCTTCGCCTGCTCGAAGAGGTCGCGCACGCGCGCGGCGCCCACGCCCACGAACATCTGCACGAACTCCGAGCCCGAGATCGAGAAGAAGGGAACACCCGCCTCGCCCGCGACCGCGCGCGCGAGGAGCGTCTTGCCCGTGCCCGGTGGCCCCACGAGCAGCACACCCTTGGGCGGACGGGCACCGAGCGTGCGGTGGCCCGCGGGATCCTTGAGGAACGACACGATCTCCACGAGCTCGGCCTTGGCCTCGTCCACCCCCGCCACGTCCTGGAACGTGACCGTGTCCTCGCGGTTCTTGTCGTAGATCTTCGCCTGGCTCTTGCCGACCGAGAGGGGGCCTGCGCGCTGCCCCACGCGCCGCATGATGAGCCACCACAGGCCCATGAGGAGCGCGATGGGGATGAGCCAGCCGAACACGAGCGGCTCCCACCACGAGGCGCGCGCGATCTCGCCGCGCACCACCACGCCATGCTCTCGCATGGAGGCGACGAGCGGTCCCTCGTCCACCTGCGGAAGGCGCGTGCACACCACGCGCTCGGTCACGGTCGCGTCCGTCGCGCCCTCGGCCCGAACCCCCGCGACGATGGTGTCCTCGGCGACCTCGGCCTCCACCACGCGCCCGCCCTCGACGAGCCCCGCGAGCTCGGACCAGGGCACGGGACGCGGCGGGCTCGGCGCGGTGCTGAGCGTGCGCGCGAGCCAGAGCAGGAGGATCGCGCCCGCGACGTAGACGATGGTGAGGTTGCGGCGGTGCTCGGGCTCCACGCGCGCAGCTTGTCGCACTCGTCTGCCCGGTGACAGCCCTCGCGCATACCCCCCGCGCGTCTCGCCGTGGCAGTCTCTGGGCCGCCCCGATGCACGCCTACGTCCGCTTCCGCACGCCCCAGGGTGAGCTCGTCGAGCTCGGCCACGGCGATCTCATCGGTCGTCTCGTGTCGGCGCGCCTCGCGATCGACGACCCGCGGGTGTCGGAGGCGCACGCGATCGTGTCGCTCCGACGCGGCGAGCTCGTGCTGCTCTCGCTGCGGCGCATGTTCTCGGTGCGCGGAAAGCCCGAGTCCGAGGCCGTTCTCGCGCCCGGCATGGAGATCGAGCTCGCGCCGGATCTCACGCTGCTCGTGGAGGACGTGCGTCGCCCCGACGCGGTGCTCGCGGTCGAGTCGCCCACACTGGGACGCCGTGCGCTCCCGAGCCTGGCGAGCCTCTCGGCCGGACCGCCGCTCACGCTCGGGACGCGCTTCGAGCCCGAGGCGCAGGCCCACGTGTGGTGGAACGGCGATGGCTGGCGCGCGCGCATGGGCCGCGGCACCACGCGTTCGATCGCCCCGGGCGACACGCTGCGCATCGGCGGCGAGGAGGTGCGCTTCTCGATGATCGCCCTCGAGAACAGCACGACCACGCGCGGTGGTCTCGATGCGCCCATGCGGATCGTGGCCTGGTACGACGGCGTCGAGATCCACCGTCAGGGTCGGCCCGTCGTCACGCTCGGCGGCGTCGGAGCACGCATCGTCTCGGAGCTCGTGGCGGTGGGCGGGCCTGCCGAGTGGAGCGTGGTCGCGCGCGAGGTGTGGAAGGGCGACGCGCTCGACCCCGACGAGCTGCGGCACCGCTGGGACGTGAGCCTCGCGCGCCTCCGCACGCGCCTCCGCGAGGCCGGAATTCGCGCGGATCTCCTGCGATCCGACGGCAGCGGGTACGTGCAGATCGTGCCGACGCCCGAGGACGTGGTCGAAGACAAGACGTGACCGACCGCGCGACGCGTCGCGGCCACGCCGTAGATCAGTAGAGGGCGTTGACCATCACGTTCACGATCGGCCGCTCGGTGCTGGGTGGGCCGAAGCGCGCGGCGCCGAGCGCCTCCTCGATGCACGCCTGCTCCGCGGTGCTCGTGCGCATCGTG
>JAIBCE010000328.1 GCA_019694315.1 Sandaracinaceae bacterium | reverse complement strand
CGGCGGGTCTGATGCAGACCCGCCCCCCGCCCGGCGAAGCCGGTTCGGGGCCCCCCACCCAACTCCGCTCCGCGAAACAGAATCGCCTCGACGCGGATGATCCACTGTCTCGGCGATTCTGTTTAGCTGTTTCTTCCCGAGGGTCTGTCCCAGACCCTCCCCCGTCGGAGTGAATCCGCCGGGGGCCCCACCCAATCGAGTACCCCTGCCCGCAGCGTTCGCCGAACCCGGATCGAACTTGCGGGCAGCGGTACCAGGTGCCTCGTGTAGAGTGGGGCGCGTGCTGGCGCGCATCCTCGAGCCCGAGCTGATGGACACCGTCGAGGACGCCGAGGAGTACCACGCGATGGACTTCTCGGAGCCCGACGGACGCTTCGCGGAGCGTGCTCTCGAGCTGCTCGCGGGCTCGAGCCATCCCGAGGTGCTCGACGCTGGGACGGGCACGGCGAAGATCCCGGTGCTCATGGCGAAGGCGCGCGCCGACCTCCGCGTCGTCGCCCTCGATCCCGCGCGCGAGATGCTCCGCGTGGCCGCCAGGCACGTGACGCAGAGCGCGCTCGACGGCCGCATCACGCTCGCGCGCCTGGACGCCCGCAACACGAAGTTTCCCGCGAGCCGCTTCGACGCGGTGATCTGCAACTCGACGGTGCATCACCTGCCCGACCCGCTCGCGCTCCTGCGAGAGCTCAAGCGTGTGCTCAAGCCCGGCGGCGCGGTGCTCCTCCGAGACCTCGCGCGTCCGGCCTCCATGGACGAGGCCTGGGCCATCGTGAAGCGCGTGGCCGCGGGCGACTCGCGCAGGCAGCAGCAGCTCTTCTTCGACTCGCTGTGCGCCGCGCTCACCATCGAGGAGCTCGAACAGCTCCTCGTCGACGTGGGCTGGTCGGGCTTCGCGGTGCGCATGGTCTCGGACCGCCACTGGTCGATCGAGCGTCCCTGGCGCAAGGGAAAGTCCGAGCGCTGACAGGGCGCGCTGGCCCGGGCGCTACGCGGCCGGGGCTGCGAGGCCGTGGAGGCCGGTGCGAACGCGGACCGCGAAGACATCACCCACTTCGACCGTCCGGGGGTCGGGCACGCGTCATCGTATCCCGTCGGTCGACGTCCACGTGCTGCCACGCGTCACGCGAAGACGCGCGAGACCGACCCCTGGCATCGCTGGCTTCGCGCCCCATATCCGAGCGGTCATGCCGATCCCGTTCGACAACAGCTACGCGCGCCTGCCCGACCGCTTCTTCGCGAAGATCGCGCCCACGCCGGTGCGCGCGCCCGCGCTCCTTCGCGTGAACGACGCGCTCGCCGAGGCGCTCGGGATCGATCCGGCCGAGCTCCACAGCCCGGAAGGGGTCGCGAATCTGGCCGGAAATGGCCTTTTTTCGGGGAGCGATCCGATCGCGCTCGCGTACGCCGGCCATCAATTCGGGGGCTTCTCGCCGCAGCTCGGCGATGGCCGCGCGATCTTGATCGGCGAGGTCGTCGGCCCTGACGGCGTGCGACGCGACGTGCAGCTCAAGGGCTCGGGGCCCACGCCCTTCTCGCGCCGCGGCGATGGTCGCGCCGCGCTCGGGCCCGTGCTGCGCGAGTACCTCGTGAGCGAGAGCATGCACGCGCTCGGTGTGCCCACCACACGCGCGCTCGCCGCGGTGAGCACGGGCGAGCTCGTGCTGCGCGGTGACGATCTGCCCGGCGCGGTGCTCACGCGCGTCGCCGCGAGCCACCTCCGTGTGGGCACCTTCGAGTACTTCGCGGCACGTCGCGATCGCGAGGCCCTCGCGACGCTCGTGGACTACGCGATCGCGAGACACGAGCCTTCGCTCGCGCGCGAGGGCTCGCTCGCCGCGCGCACCCTCGCGTTCCTCGACGGCGTGATCGGTCGACAGGCCTCGCTCGTGGCGCGCTGGATGGGCCTGGGCTTCGTGCACGGCGTGATGAACACCGACAACACGTCGATCTCCGGCGAGACGATCGACTACGGGCCCTGCGCGTTCCTCGACGCGTTCGATCCCGGTCGCACGTTCAGCTCCATCGATCAGGGCGGACGCTACGCATTCCACCATCAGCCGCGCATCGCGCTCTGGAACCTCGCGCGCCTCGCCGAGACGCTCCTGCCGCTCCTCGCGGAGGACGAGGCCGAGGCGATCCGTCTCGCGACGGCGCGCCTCGACACCTTCCCGGATCGCTTCGGCGCCGCGCACCACGCGATCCTCCGCGCCAAGCTCGGCCTCGGTCCGAGCGAGGGTGACGCGCACGAGGGCGACGACGAGCTCGCCAAGGATCTGCTCGAGCTCATGGCCAAGGCGCAGGTCGACTTCACGCTCACGTTCCGTCGGCTGTTCGACGCGATCGATCGGCCCGCGCGCACGGCGGTGGTGTCCGCCATGTTCGCGGATCCTCGGCCGTTCGATGCGTGGGCCGCGCGATGGCGCGAACGCCTCGCACGCGACGCCGAGCCGATCGAGGCGCGCAAGGAGCGTATGCGCCTCGCCAATCCCGCCTTCATCGCGCGCAACCACCGCGTCGAGCAGATGATCGCCCTCGCCACCGACGGCGACCTCTCGCTCTTCGAGCGCATGCTCCGCGTGCTCGCGCGACCCTGCGACGATCAGCCCGACGACGAGGAGCTCATGGACCCTCCGGGCCTCGAGCAGTGGGACTACCGCACCTTCTGCGGCACGTGAGGGCGCGGCGCGCGCTCCATCTCCTCCGCATCGCGCGCAGCGGTCCCTCGTGCGCCGGCCACGGCCGACGGACTCCGTCGGTCTCTCAGGTGCCGGGGACGATCGTCTTCGTCAGCGACGCAGGGATGCGGAAGCTTGCCTGCTTGCCGTGCCGCTCGAACTTCGTGATCTCGAGCATCACGTCGAGCGCGAGCTTGCCGAACGCCTTCTCCAGCAAGGTCTCGCGGTCGTCCATGTCGAAGAGGTCGGCGAGGTCGGCGCCTGCGGCCACGAGCGGCGCGGTCCAGTTCGCTGGCGCGACCTCGAGCACGTCGGCGCACTGATCGCCCGAGAGGAAGCGGACCATCGTGGGCGTGAAGCCGCGGAAGGCCCCGCGCGTGAAGAACTGCTGCATGAAGCCCACGAGCGCAGCGGCGAGCTCGGCGCCGGCCTTCGACGGAGCCCACTGACGCTCGCGGATCGCGTCCATGAGATCGCGCGCGTCCTCGAGGCTCGTGGGCACGAGCTCGGGCTCGACGCCGAGGAAGTGGCCCACCACGGCCCAGAGGTGCATCCAGTCGTCGCCCTCCGCGTCGCTCGCCTCCACGCCGAGCTTGCGCATGGCGTCGAACGTCACGACGGAGAACGTCATGAGGGTGCCGGCCAGATCCTCCTGGTTGATGGGCGCATCGAGCCGCGCCCTGTCCCACGTGACGTGTGGCGAGTGGAGCAGGAGGTGGCGCACGGCCGCGTGCATGAGGCGCACACGCTGCGCGGAGCGGATGCCGCGGCCCTTGGCAGCGAGGCCGCCGACCTCGAGCTGATCGAAGAGGAACTGCGCGGTCTCGAAGATGCGCTGGTGCACGCGGCGCGTCATGCCGCCCGTGCTGACGAGCACCTCGGCGCCCTTGGCGGCCGCGTACGACTGCGGCAGCGACGAGCAGAAGAGGCCGAACGTGATCTGCACGCCGTGCTGCTCGAACATCGTCTGCGCGCGAGCGATGCGCGCGGTGTCGGCCCACGAGGGCAGCTCCTCGGTGTCGTCGAAGAACTTGGCCGCGAGCGGTGGAAGGCCCGGCGGGATCGGATCGTCGTTCTCGAAGATCGTGCGGAGGAGCGCATTGACCGCGGCGAGCTGGCCCTCGGCGTAGATCTGCGCGACGACCGCGTCGGCCACCGGATCCATGCGATCACGCGCGGGCTCGAGGATCGCGCTCGACCACCGGCCCCAGCGCTCCTGCCCGTGGAGGAGCTCGGGCTCGTGCCTCCGTGCGTAGCGGCCGAGCGCCTCGAGCGGCATGTGTCGCGCGGCGCCGTCGTACACGTAGAAGCCCTCGGGCGGCAGGTTCGTGGCGACGTAGTCGTCGTTGGGCCACGTGCCGTCGGCGCGCTGCTTGTGGAGGAGGAAGTCCACACCGCGCCGCGTCTCGTCGCGATCGCCGAGGCCCAGGTCCACGAGCGCGCACACGACGAGCGCCGTGAGGGGCGCCGTGCTCGGTCCCTTGCCCGCGAGCTCGGGCCGCGCGTACGAGCGCACCGACTCACCCCAGCCACCGTCGGAGTTCTGGTGCGCGAGGAGGAACGCGACGCCCTTCTGGACGAACGACTGCGTGGGATCCTCGCCGAGCGCATCGAGCGCCGAGAGCACGTAGGAGCTCGAGGCGAGGTAGTTGCAGACCCAGCGCCCCCACCATCCACCGTGATCGCACTGGTGTCGTCGGAGGAACGCCACGGCGCGCTGCACGTCGGGATCGCCTGCCTTCGCGCCGCACGCCGCGAGGCCATGGAGCACGCGGCCCGTGAGATCTTCCGTGGACGGATCGCCGAGCTCGGGCAGCGGATGGATCATCACCTCGATCGCCTTGATCAGCGAGTCGGGGGGCACGTCCATCGGGCGCGTCATGATCGGCCCCTCGGGTCGCTCGGGCAGGCCCCAGACGAACGCAGACCAGCCGCCGTCGGGGTTCTGCATCGAGCCGAGCCACGTACGCGCGCGCGCCATGGCGGCCCGCACGCGATCCGCGAGCGCCTCGGGCAGCACGCTCGAGTCGGGACGCGCCTCGAGCGCGAGGCCCAGCGCCGAGAGCACCACGCCGGCGTCGTCGGCGTCGGCCATCGTCTCGTTGCCCGTCTGGAAAGGCCAGCCGCCGCGCTTGACTGCGGTCTCCTGCCGCTGGTTCGGCCACGGCTGATCCACCTCGAGCTGGCGCGAGAGCAGCCACTCCACCGCACGCACCACGTGCGGCTCCCCCGGCTCGGAGCCCGAGCGGATCAAGGCGCGCAAGGTGAACGCCGTGCTCCACACGTCGGAGGCGAACACGTCGAACCACATGCCCCCGTCCGCGGTGGTCACGCGACGAGAGAGCAGCCACGAGACGCCGTCGGCCACGGGCCCCCGATCTCGCGACAGGCCCATCGCCACGAGCGCAGGCAGGAGGAGCGCGGTCTGCACCGTGTTGCCGTTCATGCTCCCGTCGCGGTTCTGGAAGAGCCGGCAGAGCTCGGCCGCGCGCTCGCGCTCGCGGGCCTCGATCGGTCCCACGCCCGTGCCGTCGTCGTCCCAGTCACCGCGCAGGCGGCGCCCGATCGCGCTGAGCATGAGCGCGCCCATGAGGATGCCGAAGTGCACGCGCGTGGCCGCGAGCTCCACGGCAGGCATCGCGAGACACCACGCGAGCCCCGGATCGGGCAGTCGCTTCGGATCGAGGGTGCCGCCGAGCGCGCAGAAGATCGCGGAGACGTCACCGGTCTTCATGCGATCGACGATCGCGTCGGCGCCGCCGCGCGCCTCCACGTAGCGCCGCGCGCTCCGCGCTGCCTCGAGGCTCTCGGGCGCGTCGTCGAGCGCGAGCGCAGTCCACGCCACCGCGGTCGTGCCGAGATCGCCCTCGCGCGCGAACGGCCGTCCGGAGAACGAGCCATCGGCGTGCTGCTGGGTGCGGAGCCACGCCGCCGTCTTGCGACGATCGTCGGGCGCGAGCCGACCGAGCCACGCGAGCGACACGTACACCATCGCGGTGGAGACCGGGCCGACGTCGGAGCGCTCGTCCCAGCTTCCGTCGCCGCGCTGTGCCGAGAGCAACGCGCGGCGGCTGCGCGCGATCGCCCGCTTCATCGACTTCGAGGTCCCCTTCTGCGGAGTCATGCCGGGGTTGTCGCTCAGCACCGCCCGAGAGCACAAGACCACAAGCGCACGAGCGGGCGCGCGAACGAGCGCACGCGCACACGCCGGCGAGCGCAGGAGCGCGAGGGGAGCCGTCTGATCCCGACAATCAAGCGGGTCGGGTGCTCTCGCGGGTGTATTCCGGGCGCTTCCATGTGACAGTCCGCCCGTGGCTGGACGCATCGAGACCGACATGAGCCGATGGCCCATCGTCGTGCATCGCACCATCGGCTCTCCCACCGATGACGAGGTCGACGCGTTCATCGCGCGCGCCGACGCGATCCTCGAACGCGGAGAGCGTCACGTCGTCGTCTTCGAGAACCTCCTCGCCGACACGCCCTCGGCGTACATGCGGCAGCAGTCGATCGACTGGCTGAACCGCAATGGCGAGCGCATGGCCGACACGTGCGTGGGCACGGGCCTCGTGTTCCGCAACGCTGCCCTCCGCTTCGTGATGAGCGGCGTGATGCTCTTCGTGTCGCATCCCACGCCCCACACGGTCGTCGGCTCCCTGGACCAAGCGCTCGCGTGGGGTCGCGGGCAGCTCTCCGCACCGACCAAGCGCGCTGCCGGACAGCGCTGAGCTGCGGAGCGACCCAACAAACTCAGGGACCGAGAAGAAATCGAGATCCCGCCGAGCGCAGCGCGAGGCGCCCAAGCGGGGCTGGGGCCCCGCGCGGGAGCATTCGCGTCAGCGAATGGAGCGGGAGGGGGCCCCGCCTCGCGGGGGAGGGTCCGCATGGACCCTCCAGCCAACTCAGTGTCCTTGGCGGTGATGGCCGTGAGGGCGCGTGTGCTCGCTCTTGGGCGGAGCGCCCTTGGCGTTGCCCAGCTTCTTCGAGCGGTTCGCGTAGAGCAGGTAGCCCGCGAGCCCGGTGATGCCCGCGAACACGACGAGCCAGACCACGACCCAGATGTCGTCCATGCCTCGTGGCCTACGCGCCCTCGCGGCACTGCGGGGTGAGGGAAGTCAGCCTGACGCGCGTGAAGAAGATCTCCCCATGCATCGAGTCTCGCCGACAATGTGCCCGAGTCTCGCGGAGCTCGCGGGTCGAAGCTCCGAGCCAGGCACGCTTCGGGCTCGGCCAGGAGAAGGATGGCCTCTGGATCTTCACATCTCGTCCTGCGCGCCAGCGCTCCAGCGGTCGCCCTGGCCGGTCTCTTGGCGGGCTGCGACGACGCGGCGACGCCCCGAGACACCGGACCGCGCGATGCACCGCTCGGCACCCTCGACGCGTGGAGCTCCGATGCCCGTATCGGGGACGCGCCCCTCAGTGACGACGCGCGCCTCGAGGCGGGCCTGGCCATGCCCGATGCGAGCCTCGCGCCGTACTCGCTCTTGCCCGAGCCAGGTCTTCGCAATCCGCGCCTCCACTTCGGCGACGGCACGGTGACCGCGGGCGCCCCGACCCTCTTCCCCTCGACCCCCGCGATCGAAGGATTTCCCGATTCCCCCTGGTACGTCGCGCAGTGGAACAAGACCGAGCTCCTCTCGCCAGAGGTCTTCGTGCTCGACGCTGCGGACACCGCCGATCCTCTCTACGGCCGGGCGGCATGGGCGTTTCCGACACCGGGGAATTCGTCGAGCCTCTGGATCTACCGCGGCCCCTCTCCTTCGGAGCTGATCTTCTCCCTCCATGGCGAGCACGGCTGGCTGAGCCCCGGCGGGGGCTCCAACGTCTTCCTCTCGTCGAATGCGATCGCCGACTCGGCGACCACGATGGAGAGCCGCGTCTCGTACGGCCTGCGGGCGCAGCTCGAGGACGCCATCGTCTACTTCGCCACGCCGGAGTCGATGACGAACGGGCACGTGATCTGGCTCTTCTTCACAGGATTCGTCTTCCACTACGTCGATCCTGGCGATGGAGCTCGTCAGTCGCTCTTTCTCCAGATCGCACACGGCGACTCACGAGGTCGCAGTGGCCGCTATCTCGTCGCGAGCGACGGAATGACGCTCTTCGGAGACGTGCACGCCGGCGATCCGTATCTCGACGCGACGCCTGCGCCGGCGACGCCGCTCACGCCGATGCGTTTCGATCTCAACGCGTACCTCTGCGACGCGGCGACGGCCGAGTATCCGACGCCGAGCGGAACGACGTTCCGCTTTCCCGACGCCGCGCGAGAGCTGCGCAACTGGCGATTCGAGTCGATCTACGTGGGGATCGAGACGCAGGATCGCTTCGGCGCCGCCACCGCAGAGCCCGAGGGCGCGATCGCCGTGACGGTGCGGGTGGCGGACGTCGACGTCGTGAAAGAGCCCGGCGAGCCGTCTCCCTGGGCCGTCTGTCCATGACCGGCCCGGCGCACGCCGAGCTCCTCACGGTGCGGCGCGCACGGCGCTCTCTACACAGGATCGGCGAGACGCCGACCCACGTGTAGCCCTTCGCCTCGACGCGGAGGATCCACCGTCTCGGCGATTCTGTGGAGGCTCGCCTCGTCGCCCGTGTCGCGCAGCGCGCTCAGCGGTCCGACGAGCGGATGATCGCGAGGCAGCGACGCGAGCGCCGTCGCCGCGAGCGCACGCGCGAGCTCGGGCGCGCGCGCCGCGAGCGCGAGCACCGAGCAGGCGTCGATGTGCGGCGCGGGCTCGAGGGGCGCGGGCCGATCGAGCGCGCTCCAGCCCGACGAGGGATTCGACGCGAAGGCATCGAGGTCAGCCAGGCCCGAGGCGGCGCGCACCTCCGGGAGGGCCGTGATCGCCGCACGCGCGATCGCGCCCGCCTTCGCGATGCGCTCCCAGGCGGCGGCGCCTCCGCCGTGGTCGAGCTCCGACAGGCGCGAGCCCACCTCGCGCGCCTCGTCGGTGAGCAGGCGTCGAAGGAGCGACGGCCTCACGAGGCACGGCGCCTCGAGCGTGCGAAGGCGCGTGCGGAGCTGCGCGAGCTCGAGCGAGGGCAGGTGCCGACGCACGCGGAACGTCCGCGGGTGCAGCGTGGGCACGTCCCGCCACTCCAGCGTGATCGCGTGCACGCTCACGTCGAGGCCGATCAGCGCGCCGGCGTCGTCGAAGCCGCTGATGCGCGCCACCACGACCTCGCCTCGCCGGATCCCCGAGTCCGTGGCGCTT
>JAIBCE010000327.1 GCA_019694315.1 Sandaracinaceae bacterium | reverse complement strand
CTCTACCTTCGATCGCTCGGCCTCGATCGACAGGCGCGCGGCGCGCTCGCTCAGCTCGAGGTCGCGCCCGAGGCCCCAGCCGCCCACGAGGAAGAGCACCACGAGGAGGGCGATCGAGCCCGGATCGATCACGTAGGTCCAGCGCGGCGCCGCGAGCCAGGCCACGAGCGACACGACGCCCACCCCGAGCGCGGCGAAGCCGACGAGCCCCAGCCCACCTCGCGGCGCGAGCACTCGGTAGGCCCCCGGTGCGACGAGCACGAACGAGACCACGAGCACGCCGTCGAGGGCCAGCGCGCGAAGCGATCGTGTGGCGAGCCACTCGGTGATCGCGATCGAGCCGATCACGATCCCGAGCGCCACGAGACGTCGCGCGTCGAGGAGACCGCGGAGGGCCGCGAGGTAGCGATCGAGCTCCACGCTCCGAGGGTAGGCTGGCCGTGGAGCGAGGGCCCACCTCCGGTGCGCGAACGGTCGCGGCGAGCGCGCGAGCCGCAGCGCGAGGAGCTCGGCCGGCAGGCACGCGCTGGCACCGCGGCGCGCCCACTCGCTCTGCGCCGCACGGCACCCCAGCGCTCCGCTCGATCGAGAGGCGCGACCGCTCGTTCGCCTCGCACCGCCGTCCGTGGAGCGCGTGAGGGCGGCACCAGCGCGCGCGAGGAAGGCTCGGTGCGGAGGTCTCGATGCGCCCCACGCCCGCACTCTCACCGTCCCTCGCCGATGCCGCACCGCCAGGAGCCCAGCGATCGGGCCCCTCGCCTCTGCCCGCGCCCCCCCTCGGGCGCGCGTCGCGGTCGCTCGCGCTCGGTGTGCTCTTCGCCCTCTCGCTCGCGATCTTCGGGTGGCCCGGCGTGGAGCTCGCGCGCGATCTCGCCGACCCGGCGCTCGGAGCCCCTGGAATTCCTCGTCGTGCGCTCCAGCTCGAGCGCGATCTGACGCCGCGCTTCGCCGACTGGGCCGAGGCGCGCGTGGCCAGCGGCGCGGCCGCGCACGCGCCCCTCCACGACGTGCCCACCACCGAGTGGCCGATGTTCAGCGCCGTCTTCTATCTCATGGGCACCCGCGCCCTCACCGAGGCCGCTGCGCGCGGAGAGATCGACGCGAATTCCCTGGGATCTCCGGCCGAGAGAGCGCGCGCGATCGACGCCGCGCGGGCGCTGCTCCTCGATCCGTCGCACCACAGCTGGGTGCGACGGCACTGGGGCGAGGACTACCTCCACGACGAGAACGTGTTCTTCCGATCGCTGCTGATCGGCGGCCTCACGGCCGACGTCGCGATGACGAACGACGCCCACGCGCGCGAGGTGCTGCGCGATCAGACCGACACGCTCGCCGTCGATCTCGATCGCGCGCCGCTCGGGCTGCTGAACGACTATCCGGGCGAGTGCTATCCGATCGACGTGCTCGCCGCGGTGGGCCTCATCCGCCGCGCCGACGAGGTGCTCGGCACCGATCACCGTGCCTTCGCCGATCGCGCGATCCGCGCGTTCGAGGGGCGAAACGCCGATCACCTGGGTCTGCCGCGCTTTCGCGTGGATCTGCCGAGCGGCCGCGAGGTGCAGCCCTCGCGTGGCATCGGCACCTCGTGGTCGCTCCTCTTCGCGCCCGAGCTCTGGCCCGAGCGCGCGCCGCGCTGGTACGCGACGTACGAGGCGCACTTCTTCCGCGATCACGGCTGGGCCGCAGGCTTTCGCGAGTACGAGGAGGGGACCGAGCCCGAGTGGACGTTCGAGATCGACGCAGGCCCGGTGATCGACGGCTTCGGGACCGCCGCGAGCGCGTTCGGCATCGCGGCCGCGCGCCGCAACGGGCGCTTCGATCACGCCTACACGCTCTCGAGCGAGCTCGCCGCGGCGAGCTGGGCGCTGCCCGATGGTCGCCTCGCGTTGCCGCGGATGACCTCGCACGCGATCGACGCGCCGTACCTCGGCGAGGCGGCGCTGCTCTACTTCCTCACCGTGGAGCCCGCGCCCGGCGTGGAGGTGGTGCGTGGCGGCCGCGCCCCGGCGAGCGTGTGGCTCGCGTTCCTCGTGTACTTCGGGCCACCGATCGCGCTCGGTCTCGCGCTCGCGCAGAGCGTCCGTGCCGGCCGCCGCGCGCGCCGCGCCCCGACGTGATCACGGCAGGCGTCGCTCGGCGATCACGTCGTAGGCCGGGGCGCCCGCTTCCTTCACGGCGCGGCCGGTGTAGAGCGCGAGACGATCGAGTCTGAGGCGGGTCTCGGTGTGCGCTCGGTCCCCTCGGGTGCGCTGCGCCCACGCGAGCGCAGCCGCTCGCTCCGTCGGCGAGGCCTTGGCGTGGAGGCGCGCGATCGTGACGTGCGGCAGCGGGGCTCGATGCTCGGGCGCGATCTCGGCCGCCGCCGACGCGACGTCGCGCACACGCGTCATCGCGTCGGCCACGGCGTGCGCGTCCTCGAGCAGCACCGACAGCGCCGTCCAGCGCGCCTCGTGGCCGCGCGGCTCGATCGCACCGAGCCTCGCCTCCATCGCGCGCAAGGGAAGCGCCGCCGCCGCGTCGAAGGCGGCGCGCGCACGCTCGGGCGAGACGCCGCCGAGGAACGCGAGGGTCACGTGCACGTCGTCGGGATGGAGCGCGCGCACGCGGGGCGGGCGGCCCTCGAGGAGCGCGCGGCGCCACGGCGCATCGCCCACCACGAGCGCCACGAACGAGCTCGGTCGACCACGAGGCACCTCGGAGCGCTGCGTCACGTCGACCTCCGCCCGAGGATGACCGATCGGCGCGACCGAGGCAGCGTCCGGAGACCCTCACGCGAGGACTGCGCGGTCTCGCACCTCTGGCTTCGTTTCTCCGGCTTCGTTTCTCCGGGGGCACCGAGCCCGCCCCGTGCGATCCTCGGACGCGATGACGCAGGGTCGGCACCCACACCCCTCCTCGCGCTCCGGGCTCGTCACCTCGCGCCGCGCGGCGGGCCTCGCGCGCACGGGCCTCATGTGGACGGGCCTCGCGCGCACGGGCCTGATGGGCGCTGGGCTCCTCGCGGGCTGCCCCGGCCCCGCGCCGAACGCGGACGCGGGAGCCGCACGCGACGCGGCACGGCTCGACGCGAACGCCGACGCAGGCACGAGCGCACCGCGCGTGGATCTCGTCGCGGATCTCGCCGATCCGTATGCGCCCGCGCGGCTCCGGCCCGGCACACCGTTCCTCGTGAGCTCGCGCGAGCCCGAGCCACCCGAGGGCGAGCTCAACCGCGATCACTCGTACTTCGTGCGCGAGGAAGACGGCCGCGGCGTGATGATCGATCGCGAGGGGCCGGGCGTGATCACGCGCTGGTGGATGACGATCGGCGATCTCCCCAACCCCGACGATCCGGACGGAGTGCGCGTGCGCTTCTGGGTCGACGATCAGGAGATCGATCCCGACGGCGGCGAGACCGGCATCACGCTCGGCGAGCTCACGAGCGGTCGACACGAGGGCCTCGCCGAGCCCTTCACGCTCGATCGCGCAGGCACGAGCGGCGGCTTCGTGGTGAGCCAGCCGCTCCACTACCAGCGCTCGTTCCGGGCCGACGTCGCGCTCAGCGGCGGCTGGACCTACTACCAGCTCGAGGGCACCGACCTGCCGGAGGGCACCGAGGTCACGCCCTTCGCCTACCCCGTCGACGCCGAGGGCCTCGCCAGCCTCGAGGCGGCCTCGCTGCTCTGGCGCGATCACGACCATCCGGGCGTCGATCGCATGGGTGATGCTTCGCCGCTCGCAGCGGGCGCCGCCGCCGAGCTCTCGTGGATGGGGCCGGGCGTGGCCACGAGCGTGGTGCTCGAGGTGCCGCGCGCCGATCGCGAGGACGTGACGCTCGTGATCGAGGCCGACGGTGTGGAGGCGGTGCACGCTCCGCTCGCGTGGCTCTCGGGGGGCGATGCGCCCGCGGCGCCCACGCATCGTTCGGCGCTCTTCGAGGTGGATCCGGAGATCGTCGTGCTCCATCACCCCATCCCGTTCGCCGAGGACCTCGTCGTGCGCCTCGTGGCCGAGGGCCGTTCGATCGATCGCGTGCGGGTGGGTGGACGCGTGGTGATGGGCCCGCTCGACGACGATCTCGGGCGCCTCCGCACGGACTGCCGCGCGCACGAGGCCGTGGCCTCGATCTCGATGTGCGGGACGACCGATCCGTCGCTGCGCGCCCCGAACCACGTGGTGGGCGCGTGGTCCGGCGCCCGCGGCCACTACGCGGGGCACTCGCTCGTGCAGCGTGTGTCGAGCTCGTGGTGGTGCGCGCTCGAGCCCGATCACGAGGTGTGGATCGACGGCACGTACGCCCTCCTGGGCACGGGGACCGAGGACTACTACAGCGCCGGCTTCTACTTCCACGAAGGGCCCATCGCGTGGACGCTCGCGGGCGCGAGCGGCTGGACGCGCAGCGACGTCGACGCGTCCGCGGCGACCCACCTCTACCGCCACCACCTCGTGGACACGATCCCGTTCGAGAGCGAGCTCCGCTTCGAATTCGAGAGCTACGTCGACGACACGACGTTCACCGGCTGCGCGTTCTTCTACATCGCGCCGGAGTGAGGACGGGGGCGCGAGATCACGCCCGCGTTGGTGTACCGTCGCGGCCCATGGCCACCTCCAAGAAGAAGACCGCGACCAAGAAGGTCGCGGCGAAGAAGGCAGCGACGAAGAAGGTCGCGACGAAGGCTGCGACGAAGAAGGCTGCGACGAAGAAGGCTGCGACGAAGAAGGCTGCGACGAGCAAGGTCGAGTCCAAGCCCACGAAGACGAGCCCTGCGTCGTCGCCCGCGAAGAAGGCCGAGGAGGCCCTCGCGAAGAAGGCGCCCGCCAGGAAGGCGCCCGCCAAGAAGGCGCCCGCCAAGAAGGCGCCCGCCAAGAAGGCGCCCGCCAAGAAGGCGCCCGCCAAGAAGACGCCCGCCAAGAAGACGCCCGCCAAGAAGGCGACGAAGGCCCCGAAGAAGAAGGCGCCGGCGAGCAGCGCGCCGGTGGGCGAGATGCTCACGATGGAGGCCGAGCTGCCGGCGCCGCCCGCGACCGTGTACGACGCGTGGCTCGATGCCGCGCAGCACGGCGCGATGACCGGCGCGACCGCCACGAGCGATCCGAAGAGCGGCGGCGCGTTCACCGCGTGGGACGGCTACGTGTCCGGCAGCTACGTCGAGCTCTTCCCCAAGGAGCGCATCCTCATGCGCTGGCGCACGACGGACTTCGCCGCGAGCGACGAGGACTCGCTCCTCGACGTGCTCTTCAGCCCGCACCGCGTCGACGGCAAGCCCGGCACGCGCGTGTTCCTCATCCACATGCAGCTGCCCAAGGGCGGCGCGTCACGCTACGCGTCGGGCTGGGCCGAGTTCTACTTCGCGCCCATGACCGCTCACTTCGGCGGCTGAGGAGCGCGTCAGACCCGCGCGCCCACTGCGTCTCGAGGGTGGCGTGACGATCTTCGCACGCGGCCCTTGATCTTGGTCGCGCGCTCGCTACTCTTCGCGCCCTTCTCGGTGGCCGTAGCTCAGTTGGTAGAGCACTGGATTGTGGCTCCGGTTGTCGCGGGTTCGAGCCCCGTCGGTCACCCTCCGAGAATCACGTGGGCCCTCGACACGTGACACGCTTGAAAATCGAGACGTTTGACAAGGGAACGCTCCGCGCTAACTAGCGGCCCCGCTTCGCGAGAAGAGCTCTCTCGCTCCTCTCTCGAGAGCGCCCGTAGCTCAGCTGGATAGAGCGTCGGACTTCGGATCCGATGGTCGGGAGTTCGAATCTCTCCGGGCGCGTCCCCGCTTCGCTTGGTTCGAAAGAACGCTGGGTTCGAAAGAACGCTGGATTCGAAAGAACGCTGGGTTCGAAAGAACGCTTCGTTCGAAAGAAACTCGGGTCATTAGCTCAATTGGTAGAGCAGCGGACTCTTAATCCGTTGGCTCTCGGTTCAAGTCCGAGATGACCCACTCCTGAAACGCCCTGGATCCTCGCGATCCGGGGCGTTTTCGTTTGCACGCCAGGACGATCCGGGAGACGGCGCCGCGGGCAGGCGTCGTGTGTCGTGTGTACGCTCGGCGGATGCTCCGCTCGACGCGACCGCTGCTCTTGCCCTCGACGCGACGGCTCTCCGGCCCGCCCTCGCGACCGACGCTGACGCGACGGCTCTGCGCGCTGTCCTGGCTCCTCGCGCTGCTGGTGGTGCTGACGAGCTCGGACGCTCTGGCCCAGCCGAGCTACTGGAGCTTCGAGGCCGGACAGACGCGGCCGCTCGCGCTCGACGGGACGCGCCTCTACGCGCTGAACACGCCCGACGATCGGCTCGAGATCTACGACGTGAGCGGCGAGGCGCCGGTGCACCTCGCCTCGGTGCCGGTGGGCCTCTCGCCCGTGGCCGTGGCCGTGGAGTCGTCCTCGCGCGTGTGGGTGGTGAATCACCTCTCGGACAGCGTCTCGATCGTGGACGTGGCGAGCGATCCGCCTCGCGTGGTGCGCACGCTGCTCGTGGGCGACGAGCCGAGCGACGTGGTGTTCGCGGGACCGGGTCGGCGTCGGGCCTTCGTCACCGCGGCGCATCGCGGGCAGAACCACCCCGTGCCGCGAGGCGACTACGACGTGCCGGGGATCGGACGCGCCGACGTCTGGGTGTTCGATGCAGACGCCCTCGGCGCGCCCCTCGGCGGAACGCCGCTCACGATCGTGCAGCTCTTCGGCGATCGACCGCGGGCGCTCGCCGTGAGCCCCGATGGCCTGCGCGTGTATGCGGCGGTGTTCATGTCGGGCAACCGCACGACGACGATCAACGAAGGGCTCGTGTGCGACGGCGGCGCCCTCGCCACGTGCGACACGGGCCCGGGAGGACTGCCCGCGCCGAACACCTCGTCCGACGGATCACCCGCGCCCGAGACCGGCCTCATCGTGCGCTTCGATCCGACGCGGGCGCGCTGGATCGACGAGCTCGATCGCGACTGGTCCTCGGCAGTGCGCTTCGAGCTGCCCGACGAGGACGTGTTCGAGATCGACGCGGGCGCGAGCCCGCCAGCGGAGGTCGCGGCGTACGCGAGCGTGGGCACCGTGAGCTTCGCGATGGTGGTGAGCCCGGCGACGGGCGCGCTCTTCGTGAGCAACACCGAGGCGCACAACGAGGTGCGCTTCGAGGGCCCCGGCACGTACGTGCACGCGCAAGGCCTCCGCGGCGACGGGCCCTACACCGTGCGCGGCCACCTCCACGAGTCGCGCATCACGGTGATCGAGCGCGGCGCGGTGACGCCGCATCGCCTCAACCCGCACCTCGACTACGGCCGGCCCGCGGCCGAGGGCGATCGCGATCGATCCATCGCCACGCCGCTCGGCATGGCCGTCTCGAGCGACGGGAGCACGCTGTACCTCGCGGCGTATGGAAGCTCCGCGATCGCCATGCTCGACACCGCCGCGCTCACGGCCGGCCGCGTCGACAGCTCCGCCGACCGCCTGATCCGACTGGGCGAAGCGCCGCTCGGGCCGACGGGCCTCGTGCTCGACGAGGGACGCGCGCGCCTCTTCGTGCTCACGCGCTTCGACGACTCGATCGCCACCGTCGACCTCGCGTCGCGCAGCGTGCTCGGCCGCACGCGCATGCACACGCCGGAGCCCGCGAGCACGATCCAGGGCCGGCCGATGCTCTACGACGCGCGCTTCACCTCGAGCAACGGCGAGGCCTCGTGCGGCAGCTGCCACGTGTTCGGCGATCTCGACGGGCTCGCGTGGGATCTGGGCAACCCCGACGGCGAGGTGATCCCGAACCGCAACCCGATCGGGCCCGTGGGCGGCGCGATCGACATCCACCCGATGAAGGGCCCGATGACCACGCAGAGCCTGCGGGGCCTCGCCGATCAGGGCCCGCTCCACTGGCGCGGCGATCGCTCGGGCGCCAACGCGAGCCCGCCGACCGATCCGCTCGACTCCCGCGCGGCGTTCGCCCAGTTCAACGGCGCCTTCGAGGGCCTGCTCGGACGCGACGAGGGCCCGCTGCGCCCCGAGGAGATGCAGCGCTTCACCGAGTTCGTGCTCGGCCTCACGTATCCACCGAACCCGATCCGCCAGCTCGACGGCACGCTGCGCGACGACGAGGCGCGCGGACGCGCGATCTACCTCGAGCGCGAGGCGATCGACACGGTCGCCACGTGCAACGGCTGTCACGTGCTCGACCCGTCGCGCGGGTACTTCGGCTCGAGCGGCCTCACGACGTTCGAGAACGAGCCGCAGCAATTCAAGGTCGCGCACCTCCGCAACGCCTACCAGAAGGTGGGCATGTTCGGCATGGCGGCGGCGCCCTTCTTCGTGCCGTTCGACAACACGCCCATGGGACCGCAGGTGCGCGGCTTCGGCTTCCTCCACGACGGCAGCACCGACACGGTCTTCCGGTTCCTCCACGCGGGCGTGTTCAACTTCCGCAGCACGGCCGAGCGGCGCGACGTGGAGGCCTTCGTGATGGCCTTCGACACGACGCTCGCGCCGATCGTGGGGCAAGAGGTCACGCTCGACGCGTCGAGCGACGCGAGCGTGGAGGCGCGGCTCGATCTGCTGCTCGCGCGGGCGCGCGCGCCGTGGACGCGCTCGGGCGCGATCGAGACGCACGAGTGCGATCTCGTCGCGCACGGCGTGGTCGACGGAACGCTCCGCGGCTGGCTCTACGCGCCGAGCGAGGACGCGTTCCGAGCGGACCACGCGAGCGAGGCGAGCGTGACGGACGCGGCCCTGCGCGCGATCGGCCGCGTGGGCTCGATCACCTACACCTGCGCGCCGCCGGGCAGCGGCGTGCGCATGGCCCTCGATCGCGACGAGGACGGAGCGCTCGACGGGGACGAGCGTGATGCGGCGACCGACCCGGCCTCGCGACCGTTCATCGACATCCCGAGCCCCGCGCTGCCCGCGCGGCCCACGCCCGATGCGGGCCTCTCCGACGCAGGATCGCCG
>JAIBCE010000027.1 GCA_019694315.1 Sandaracinaceae bacterium | reverse complement strand
ACCCCTCTGCACGCCCCGCACCGGCCTCCGAGCCCACGAAATCAAGGAAATTCACGCGCCCGCTGGCGGACTGGCGGAGCCCTGGCGGCGCACTTCCGCCAGGGCTCACGAACGCTCCCCTCGAACCTTGTCCTTTCACCGGTGACGCGCCCCTCGGCGCACGACAGGATCACCCCATGCGCATCACGTTCGCCGTCGACGACGTCACGCCTGCCTCCGGGCCGCCCCCGACGCGGCGTCTCGGCGAGCTCGTGGGCCCCGTCCTCGCGCTCGGCGGCGACGCCGCGCTCCGCGTGCTCGATGGCCCGCGCACGCACCCGCTGCTCGGCGCCGTCCACGTCGCCTTCTCCGAGCACCGCCCGCTCGTGCTCGGCCCCGATGCTCTCTGGCTGACCGTCGCACAGGGCCTCGCACGTCACGTGCGCCTCCACAGCGAGCGCCTCCGCGGCCGCCTCGTCCGACACGAAGGCACCAAGCGCCTCACAGTGCACCACGAGGGCCCCTTTCCCACCGATCCAGGCGCCATCGCCACACTGCTCGCGAAGATGCACGACGCGCTCGCGGCCGAGATCGGGCCTGGCTCCGCCCGCCGCTTCTCGTGCGACTTCTCGACCACCACCTCCGTCGAGCGCACGGCGAGCCACATCGTGCTCCTCGACGCGTATTCGCCCTTCTTCGACTACGAGATGGTCGGCGTCTGCGGCATTCCATCCATCACGCTGACTGGCACGCTCGAAGACTGGCAGTCGATCCTACGGCGCGTCCGCGCGCTCGACGATCTCGTCCACGACTCCCCCCTCGCCGACTGGCCCTCTCGACTCGTCACCATCGTCGACAAGCTGATCGAGGCCGTGGACGGCGCGCCCGATCGCGCTTTCTTCCAGCGCATCTACAAGCCCAAGAGCGCCTACGGCGGCGACAAGGTCACGGGATGGATCGGCTGGCTCTATCCCTATCTCGAGGCCGCCGGTCGCTACGACCGCGTGAATCCCCTCCTTGCGCACGCCCCCGATCGACCGCTCCCCGGCGAGGATCGCGCGCGCCCCGAGGGCGCCGTGGGCCCCGACTGGTGGACCGGTCCAGGGCTCGCGCTGGAGGACGTTCCGGCCACGCTCGCCGAGTCGCTCTTCCATCTCCACGACGAGCGCACCGGCGAACGTCAGTGTCTGACCATGAGCGGCGGTCTCGCGGCCATCGCCCTGAACGACGACGGCTCCCTCGAGCCTCGCGCCGCGTGGTGGTGCATGCCCGGCCGCGCCTCGATCGACGAGCTCGCCGCTCGCCTCCGCGCGCTCGGAGCCCCGCCCGCGCCCGACGAGGCTCGCCCGCAGCGTTTCTCGTACGGCTCGACCGTCGCGGAGCTGGCGGCGCTCGGACGAGCCGTGGCGCCCTTCTCCCTCTTCGAGGGCCGCGTGCGCTTGCTCGAGGAGCCCTTTCCTCTCGCGCTCGCACCGCAGGTGCGCCCGATCGCGTTCGCAGAGGTCGGGCACACGCATCTCCTCGCCACCTACCGCGGCTGGTCCACCGAGCGCGTCTACTGCCTCGTGCCGCTCTCGGCGCTCGCCCCGGCGCCGCCCTCGCCCGACGGTATCCGCGTGATCAGCGCCCGCGACACGCTGCTCTCTCCTGCGGACGTCCCCGTGATCAGTCGCTCGCTCGCCCAAGCGCTCGGCGCGGCCCTCGACGCCGAGGGCCTGCCCGGCCTCTCCCCGATCGGCAAGCTCTTCGAGCTCCTCGACCCCGACCTGCGCATCCCCCGACTGCCCTACGTCCCGCCCCGCGCCATCGTCCCGGCGGCGAACGTCCCCCTCGCCCCTCGCACCACCCTCCAGCTCGGAGGCACCGCCCGCTACTTCGTATCGGCCCAGAGCGATCTCGAGATCGCGGCCGCGCTCGCGTGGGCCGAGTCGGAGCGACTGCCCGTCTTCGTCCTCGGCGGCGGCTCGAACCTGATCGTACCGGACGAGGGCGTTCCGGGTCTGGTCCTCGCCATCGAGACGCGCGGGATCGCCACGATGCCAGCCGTGAGCGGCCGCGGGGAGCGCACGATCCGCGTGACCGCCGCGGCAGGCGAGCCGTGGGACGACTTCGTGGCGACGACCGTCCAGCATGGCTGGCAAGGCCTGGAGTGCCTGTCGGGGATTCCCGGTCTCGTCGGCTCCACGCCAGTCCAGAACGTGGGCGCCTATGGACAGGACGTGTCCGAGACGATCGTCGCGGTGGGCGTCCTCGATCGTGCGACCCGACTGCCGCGCACGCTGAGCCCCGAAGAGTGCCAGTTTGCCTATCGAGACAGCGCGCTCAAGCGAGAACCGAGTCGCTACGTGGTGACCTGGGTGTGCTTCGAGCTCCGCCCCGGTGCTCCCCCCGCGCTGAAGTACGCCGAGCTCCAGAGGGCGCTCTCACCTCGGGAGTCCCCGACGCTCGCCGAGGTCCGTGACACGGTGATCGCGCTTCGGAAGAAGAAATCCATGGTGCTCGACCCCCTCGATCCCAATCGACGAAGCGCAGGCTCCTTCTTCACGAATCCCATCGTCTCTGCCGCGCTCGCCGACGAGGTCGTGCGCCGCGCGCTCGAGCGCGGCGTGGTGCAGAGCGCCGCGGAGGTCCCGCGCTGGCCCGAGAAGGACGGTCGCGTGAAGCTCGCCGCAGGCTGGCTCATCGAGAAGAGCGGCATCGCCAAGGGCCTGCGGCAGGGGCAGGTGGGCGTCTCGAGCGCCCACGCGCTGGCGCTGGTGCACCATGGCGGCGGCACCACCCGCGAGCTCCTCGCCCTCGCTGCGCACGTGCAGGACCGCGTGCGCGAGAGCTTCGGCGTCGAGCTCGAGCGCGAGCCCGTGCTCCTCGAAGCCTCGTGATCGTCGCCGTCGACGTGCAGTACGAAGAGGGGCTCGCACGCGCTGCCGGCGTGGGGTTCGACGCGTGGACGGACGTGAAGGAGCGGGCCTCCAAGGTCCTCACCCGCGAGGTGCCTGCCGACTACCAGCCGGGTCACTTCTTCGAGCGCGAGCTGCCCTGCATCCTGCCAGTCCTGCGGGCATTCCTCGACGAGGGCCCCGTCTCGCTCGTGCTGGTCGATGGCTACGTCGACCTCGGCCCCGAGCGCCCAGGCCTGGGCCGCGTGCTCTTCGACACGCTGGAGCGTCGCATCCCGATCGTGGGCGTCGCCAAGACGTCGTTCCACGACGCACCCGCACGCAGCGTCCTTCGCGGCGCCTCCAAGAGCCCGCTCTTCGTGACGGCCACGTTCGAGGTCGACGAGGCAGCCCGCCGTGTCCAGGAGATGGCGGGCCAGTTCCGCATTCCCACCCTCCTCAAGCGCGTGGATCGTCTCGCGCGCGGCGACGCCTGAATCGACTCGCCTGTTCGGTTCGGCGTGAGTCGCCGCTTCAGCGGCAGGCCGGGTGGGGGAAGCTCCGAGCCCGGGTCGGCGTATCCTCGCCCGCCTCGGAGGCCTCATGCGCTCGTCGACCTCGCTCCTCGCCCTCTCCCTGTCCTTGTCCATCGGAGCGCTCCTCGCGGGCTGCGGCGACGGCGCGAGCTGTGTCGACGGAATGAGCGTCGCCTGCGCGTGTCCCGGAGGCGCCACGGGCGTCCAGATCTGCCGGGCAGGCAGCTACGACGCCTGTCAGTGCGACGGCACCGATGGCGGCAGCACCGATGGCGGCAGCGCCGACGCGGCCACGCCCCCCGCGCCCGACGCCGACATCGACGGCGGCGGTCTTCCCTTTCCCGACGCGGGCACCGACGCGTGGTCGAGCCCCTCTCCCGACGCCGACATCGATGGTGGCGGCATGCCCTTCCCCGACGCTGCGATGGACGCCTTCGTCGTGCCCCCGGATGCGTTCACGCCGTGCATGGAGGGCGCGACCCGCTGTGGGACGACGGGCCTCGAGCGCTGCACCGGAGGCACGTTCGTCGCCGACACCTCGTGCGCGCTCAGCTGTGTGATGGGCGAGTGCGTCGACGCCCCCGCGATGTGCACGCCCGGCGCCGTGCGCTGCTACCGGAGCGCCGTCCAGCGCTGCAACCGCGAGGGCAGCGCATGGCTCTTCGACTCCGTCTGTCTCGAGGGCTGCACGGACGGGCTCTGCACGGGCGCCTGCACGCCGGGCGAGGCGCGCTGCCACGGCGATGCCCGCGAGATCTGCGCGGCGGGCGGCACGAGCTGGACGAGCGCCGAGACCTGCACGATGGGCTGTGAGGATCGCGTCTGCGTCGAGGCCGAGCTCTCGCTCCCGGGCACGGTGCGCGACCTGTCGGGGACACACGTCTATGCGGGGTGCGTGGACATCGACCTCGGTGGCGAGCTCCGCGTGCCTGCGGGCGAGACGCTCTCGATCCGTGCGCGCTGCCTGCGGATCGCCGCGAGCGCCCGGATCACCCTCGGCGCAGCCGCGTCGCTCGATCTCCGCGTGACCGAGACGGCCGCGATCGACGGCACGATCGCGGGCGGGAGCCGCGTCTTCGTCGAGTCGTTGGGCAGCCTGCGCCTCGGCGGCAGCGCCAGCTCCGCGACGACCATCCTCCGCGCAGACGACCTCGGGATCCTCGCCTCGGGTCGCACCACGGGCACCACGCTCGACGCCGCGCTCTACGGCTCGGCCTTCTCGAATCTCGGCACGCACACCGGCATCGTCTCGGTGATGCCGCCCACGCCCATCGAGTCGCCCACCCACCCGAGCGGCGCCACGTGGAACCTCGCGGGCGACGAGCTGGTCGTGACCTGGAATCGCCCCTTCGCCTCGGTGCGTGGCTATTACGTGGCCACGGGCGCCGTCACCCCCGGACCCTCGACTGGCACCTTCCGAACCACGGAGTCCATCGCCATCCCACTCTCGGAGCTGGGCCCCGGCGACAACCGTGTTCGCATCGTGTCCGTGAACGCCGACTCCGAGGTCGGCACCTACTTCGAGGAGCTGGTCGTACGCATGAACGTGCGCGCGCCCGTGGTGACCTCGTCGAGCCACCCGGACGAGCTCGCGTGGGGCGGCGCGAACGACGTGTTCCTCTCGTGGAGTGAGCCGAGCGGTGAGCCCGTGGGCACCTTCACTGGCTATCTCTACGTCTGGGATCACGAGGCCGACACCGAGCCGTCGGCTGCGACTGGCACCTTCGACGATCGGACCATGTTGCTCCTGCCCGATCAGGCCGATGGCATCTGGTATTTCCACATCGTGGTGCTCGACCGCCTCGGCCGGCCCTCGCCCACCACGGCGCACTACCAGGTTCGCGTCGGAGCCGAGCCCGGCTACGGCAACGTCGCAGGCACGATCACCGACATGGCCACGGGCATGCCCATCGATCGCGCGACGGTGCTGGTCAGCGGAGGCCTCCTGCGCACGCGCAGCGGCGCGACGGGCGACTACACCTTCCGAGGCGCCATCCCCGCCTCGTCGCGCCCCTACCGCATCACCGCACGCGCGCGGGGCTACGAGAGCGCCGAGGCCACCGCCACGGTCGGCGCAGGGAGCGCCGTCGTGCAGCACTTCATGCTGCGACCGAGCGCGGCTTCGCCGGCCCCCGAGATCACCCTTGGCTGGGAGACCTCGATCGCCGCCGTCACGCCCAACAGCCCCGACGTGGCCATGGGGCCCGGAGGTCGATTCCTCTGGACGCGGACGGGTGCCTCGGGTGGAGGCGATGACGCCATGGCCATCGTGCGCAGCACGGGCGAGGTCGTGCACGAGGAGGCGACGGCGGACGAGTACTACACGTACCCCCGAGCCGAGGTGGGCTGGTCGGGCACGGAGTTCTTCGGCCTCGACTACTACCAGTGCGGCTACGACGCCGCGTTCTCCTACGGCTCGGGATGGAGCTGCATCCGGATGCGCACGTGGGACCGGTCCGGCACGGTGCGCGCAGGCTGGCGCGCGTGGCGCAACAGCGGCCAGACGGGCTCGCCCTCGGCCGCGTGGAACGGCTCGAGCTTCGGCACCTTCTTCGTGTCCTACTCGGCGCTCTACTACCGCGAGCTCGAGGACGACCTGACCTTCACCAACGGCCTCGACGGAACGACGCACACCTCGCTCTCGTCGGGTCACAACGACACCCGCCAGTCCGCCACCACGCGCGCCATCTGGGACGGCTCTGGCTATGCGGTCGGGTGGAACATCGGTCGCGCCACGAGCGACGCCACGCCCACGGTCTTCTTCGGACGTTGGGGCCGTGATCTCTCGGTGCTCCAGGCGCGCATCGAGGTGGACGACACGCGCTCGAGCTCGGAGCTCGACCTCGTCTTCGACGGGACGCAGTACCACCTCGCCTACATCGACCGGAACGGCACGCACTGGGACGTCGTGCTCCGCACGATCTCGAGCTCGGGAACGCTGGGCACGCGCACCGTCGTGCTCTCGTCGATGGACTCGGCCAACCGAAGCCCCTCGCTCGCCTTCGACGGCGCCAACCTCCTCCTCGCCTACGAGGAGGGTACGAGCGGCGTCTCTCACCTCGAGGTGCGTCGGCCGGTCGATCACGCGCTGCTCGAGTCGTACGACCTGAGCGGGAGCCAGCCTCGCGTGGACATCCTGCCCAGCACGGCAGAGGGTGTCGTGCTCTACACCCGCAGCGGCAGCACGTACGTCCGCTCGATCACCGAGTGATCATGGACCCCGCTCGGCGCCTCCTCTCGGGCATCTTCCTCGCGCTGCTCTTCGGGCTCTTCGGCCTCTTCCTCGTCGTGATGGGCGGCATCGAGGTGTATCGAGCCGGGCGTCTGTCCGAGCACAGCGCCACCATCGAGGCGCGCGCCTTCGACTGGTCCACGGTCAGCGAGAACGCGGGCACCTCCTACGAGCTCCACTACGAGTTCCAGATCGGCGGCACCACGTACTCCGCCGGCGACGCCACCGGTCGGAGCGGCCTCTGGCAAGAGGTCCCCTACGACACCTGGGTCGCCTCGCAGGGCTCGGGCACGCTCACCGTGCGCTACGTCCCCGAGGAGCCCTCGATCAACGAGCCCGCCGTCTACCCACCCGGCGACGCAGGCGATCACGTGGTCGAGGTGATCCTCGGCGCGGTCTGCTGTCTCGGAGGGCTCGTCGTTCCCCTGCTGGCCCTCGTCCGACCTCGACGCTGACAACGTCCGGGGCGTCTTGGCGATGCGAGGAGCTCAGCGCGACGCGAGGAACGCGAGGAGCACCTCGCCGTCGAACGGTCGACCCGCGATCTCCCCCAGGATCAGGGCCGGATCGCGGGTCGTCGAGGGACCGCTCCCGAGCCGGGCCACGAGCTCCGCGAGCCCGCGCGGCCCACGCTGCGCGATGAGCCAATCGATCATCGCGAGGCTCTGGTGGTACGCGAGCCTCGCGTCGTCGGGATCGTCGATGTCGAGGAACGCGCCGTCGAGCGAGGCGAGCGGCACGTACGTGTGATCGCGGACGAGGCGCGCGAAGTCCCCCTCCGCGCTCGGGTCCACACGCCCCGAGAAGCGCTGCGCGATGCCCTCGTCCACCCAATAGGGCACCTCGCGCGGCCGCGCGTGCAGCGCCGCGTGCAGCGTCTCGTGGCGCAACACGCCGCGGCGCTCTTCCTCGCTGGTCTCCCTCGCGAAGAGGCTGCGATCGAGGTGCAGGACGCCGTCGTACGCCGCCTGCGTCCAGCGCTGCCCGCACATCGCACGGAGCATGGCCTCGTGGTCGTCGTGCACGAGGACCGCGAGCTCGTCGCGGCGCGGCACCTCGAGCGTCCGCGCCGCCTCGTCGAGCGCGTCGGCGATCGTGCCTATCACCGGGAGCACCGTCCCGCGATCGACGTCGGCCGGGTGAAGCACGGTGACGCCGCGCGCCTCGGTGCGCGTGCTCGAGGCGCCGACACCGTCTCGGCGGCGCTCGATGCGCGCGCGGAGCCGGAGCGCCTCCGCGTCGCCCGGGTACACGGCCAGATATGCCTCGATCGCGTCGAGCGCCCGCGCGTGCTCGACCGTGCGCGAGAGCGAGTAGGCGAGCTCGATCGCGATCGCCGGCTCGGCGCGGTCACGCGCGAACGCCTCGCCCAGCGCGGCGCGAGCACCCACCGGATCCTCGGCGTGCATGCGGCGGATCGCGAGCAGCACGTGTGGCACCGCGTCGTCGGGCGCGGCGCGGATGGCGCGATCGATCGCGGGCTCGGCACCGCGCGCCTCGAGGTGGTCGAGGCGCACGGCGACCGTCAGGAGCAGGCCCGCCGCGAGGTCGAAGCCGTCGTCCACGCGATCGCTCGCCGAGAGCGCGGGCTCGATCGCGGCCAGCTCGCTCTGCCCGCGCACCAGCACCGCGACCAGCGCCTCGCGCAGCGCCGGGCTCGTCGCAGGATCGTCGATCGCGAGGCGCGCGCGATCGCGGAGCTCCGCCAGGCGGACGTTCACGAGCTCGTCGAGGCGATCGTGACGCGTCGGCACCTCGATCTCGGCGCACGGATCCACGGGCGGCGATGGAGCACCTGGGCTCGTACCCTCCGCCGTCGATACCTCACGCCCCGCCGCCGACGACGCCGAAGGGACGAGGGCCGTCGCCTCGGCACCGGAGACCACGGCTCCGCCCGGCGCAGCGCCGACCCCGACGCTCCGACCCACCCCGGCGTCGTCGTCTCGGGTCTCCGGCGACGATGCCTCGCTCTCGGACGAGACGCGGGCGCGCAGGCGGAACAGGACGAGCCCCACGAGCGCCGCGAGCGCCACCATCACGACGAGCGGGCCACGGCGCGACACGCACCGACGCTATCACCGCGCGGCAGCCGTGCGATCCGACGGCGTCAGCGCGAGGGCCGTCGACGGCTCGTGCTGCGGCGCAGCACGACCGCGAGTCCCAGGAGCCCGAAGGCCCACGCGAGCGGCGCACGCGCGGGGGCCTGGCCTCCCACGCGACACGCGCAGCCCCCGGTCATCGGAGGCAGACCCGAGCCCGCCGCATCGACCGCCGCACCACCGTCGCGTCGCCCCCCGTCCATCGGGCCCGCATCCGCGGCGCCCGCGTCGCTCGTGGTCACGGGCCCCGCGTCGGTCGTCGTCATGGCGGCGTCCTCACCGCCCATGCCTGCGTCCTCACCGCTCATGCCCGCGTCGTCGCCGCTCGCGCCAGCGTCCTCGCCCAGCACGAACGCGTCGGGCTCGGTCGCGCCCGCGTCGGGCAGCGGTCCACCCGCGTCGCAGCTCACCGTGCCCACGCACGCGCCGGTCGCGTCGCACATGTCACCGGTCGTGCACGCGCTTCCGTCGTCGCAGGCGGTCCCCGTGCTCGGCGTGAACGTGCAGAGGCCGGTCGCCATCGCACACGCGTCGGAGGTGCACCCATTTCCGTCGTTGCACACGCGCGGGGTACCGGTGCACGCGCCACCGCCGCACACATCGGTGCTCGTGCACGGGTTGCCGTCGTCACACGCAGCCGTGTTGTTCATGGTCGTGCAGCCCGAGGCCGCCACGCACATCTCGGTCGTGCACGGGTTGCCGTCGTCCATGCAGGTGATCGCGACGCCCACGCACGCGCCCATCGCGTTGCAGGCGTCGGAGCTCGTGCACATCGAGCCATCCGAGCACGCGCGTCCGACCGCCACCGTGTGCGTGCAGCCGCCCGCCCCGCACGCGTCGTCGGTGCACGGGTTGGCGTCGTCGCAGCTCACCGCCGTGCCGGCGCACATGCCCGCGGCCGTGCACATGTCGGCCGTGGTGCACGCATCACCGTCGTTGCAGAGCGCGCCCATGCTGATCGCGTGCTGACAGCCCGTCGACGACGAGCACGAGTCCGTCGTGCACGAGTTGCTGTCGTCGCAGCTCAGCGCCGATCCTCCGCCGCACACCGCCGCCGCCGAGCAGGTCGTGCCCGTGGTGCACATGTCGCCGTCGTCACAGGCGGCACCCGTGTCCACCGTGCACGCGAAGCGCGTGCAGGCACGACAGGTCGTGCACGTGCCCGCGCCGGGCCCGCAGTCATCGACGGTGGTGGGGAAGTCGACCACACAGTTGTCGGTGTCTCGCGTGACCGGATCGCGCACCGCGATGCGGTTGCTGCCCGGCGCAGGACGACTCGTCACGCCCGGATAGCTACCGAGCTGGAAGGGCACCACGTCCGTGATCGTGCGGTTCCACCCGAGCACGAGGATCTCGTCGCCGGCGTCCGCGAGCGCGAAGCCCGCGCCCGGACCGTCCCACGTGCTCAGCACCACGAGATCCGGAGGCCCACCCGCGCCCGTACGCGCCTCGTAGTCGGCGGCCACGCCATAGCTCGCGGCGAAGTCCGTGCCGTTCTCCGCGATCACCGCGACCGCGCCCGACGCCAGCATCGAGCCCCCAGGAAAGCGAGCCATGTACTCGGACCCGTCGGGGGTCTCCTCGTCGCCGAACGCGAACACCGAGAGATCGAGCGTCACGGGCGTGGCGTTACGAACCTCCACCCACTCGCTCGCGGGCGCGGGCGCTCCGACCATGAAGCGCGCGATCTGGAGCGGGCCGTAGGGCTCGCGGCTCGTGCGGTCGAACCACACGTCGATCGAGTGGTTCACGACGCCGTCCATCACCTCCACCCAGGTATTCGGCGCAGTGGGCGACGGATCGCCGTAGTCGGTCATCGCGTCGAGCGCGTCCGAGCTCCCGAGCACATCGGCGGTGTCGCCCATCGCGTTCTCGCGGAACACCGCGACGCTGAAGCGGAGCACGTCGTAGCTGCGCGCGGGCAAGAGCGTCCAGGGGATCGCGATCTCGGTCTCGTGCGTGGTGGTGTTCGT
The DNA here is from genome assembly GCA_019694315.1 of Sandaracinaceae bacterium. Classification (GTDB taxonomy): domain Bacteria; phylum Myxococcota_A; class Polyangia; order Polyangiales; family Sandaracinaceae; genus JAFLCL01. The sequence goes on along the minus strand of JAIBCE010000027.1, from coordinate 30,992 downwards.
CGCGATCGTCCCCGTCCCGAGCACCGCGAACGCGGGATCACGAACCTGCACCATCCCACCGAGCCCGCCCTGCGTCTGCACCAGCCGCTCCCACGCCGCCTCGGGCGCCACGTCCGTGTCGGCAAAGCCGGCGAAAGGCGTGGTGCCACTGCCCATGGTGCGATCCACGTCGATCGCGATCTGCACCTGCACGGGGCTCGCGACGACGCTCGTGTCCGGCCCGAGCGTCACGCGGAAGTAGAGGTTCGTCGCGTCCGCCGTCACCGCGAACGTCTGGAGATCCGCGCCCGTCTCCGTGGCGGGCCCGACGAGGTCGTTGCGCGCGTCGAGGCGCGCGTCGAGCCACACGACCTCGCCCTGCTGCGAGGCGTCGCGAGCCACGATCGAGAGGTTGGTCGTGTTCGGCGCGCGGCTCATCCAGTCCGCAGCGTCGCCGTCCACACGCACCGAGTGCGCCCGAGCGCCTGCGCCCACGAGCGTGCTCGTCGCCGCGAGGCCCAGCGACAAGAGCCCCACCGTTGCGCGCCCACGAAGCCAGCTCGAATGCATGAAGTCCTCCGGAGCCCATCCTACACAAGGAGCCGGGCGACGGGTGCAACGACCAGCCCGGGCGTCAGTCCTCCAGACAGTAGAACCACATCGGGTTCGAGCACTGCGCGCTGCCGCTCGAGAACCAGTGCTGCGCCGTGTAGCCGAGCAGCGAGACGGCCCCGGTCAGTGTCGACGAGGCCGAGGTCCAGTCCGCGCAGGTCTGCGTGCCGACGTCGGTGAAGCTCGGGGCGCCCGTGGCGAGCATCGAGAAGATCGCCGAGCTCCCGTCGACCTGCATCACCGAGGTCCAGAGACCGTCCGTGCTGAGATCGGTGAACGACTCCGCCACGACGAGGCCGCGCGTGTTGACGATCGGCCAGCGATCCCAGGTGAAGCGGGCGGCGGCCGAGCTCGTGCTCGTCGCCACGAGCGCGTGGAACGTGGCGCCGGGGATCGCCGCGCCCACGCGCGCACACGCCGCGTCCGGGCTCTCGCTCGAGTCGGGCCGATAGGCTGCGAAGATCCGACGGCCCGGGAGCGGCACCGCCGTCGGCGGCGCGCTCGTGTGATCGATCTGCATGCAGAAGAGCCGCGCCGGCGCCCCGCACGACACGCCGCTCCGTGCATGCCAGTCGTAGGACGCGAGATCGAAGCTGCCGCCGGTGCCGAAGCCGGTCGCGAGCGTCCAGTCGCCACAGGTCTCGAGGCTCGAGGCAGTTCCGTCGAGGCGCGTGCCCGTGAACGTGCCGTAGCCCCCCGGCGGGTTGCGGACCCCGAAGGCATCCACGCTCGGCGGGTAGTCGATCGACGCGAGCGCCACGAGGTCGGCCTGCGATCGAGCCACCACGCGGCCGTCGGGACGCACCCAACCCTGCGCGCTGCCGAGCCGATCGATGGCGTCCACCGTCGTGGTGGAGAGGAACGCGATGAAGGTTCCGCCGAGCCCCGCGGCGCGCGCGGCGCTCGCGCAGATCGCGTCGCCGCCCGCGAGCCCCCCGAACGCCGCATCCGGCACGAGCGGCGAGAGGAACATGCGGTTGTAGGTGCCGATCGGCGGCGCGGCATCGCCACTCGCGAACGCATCGGCGCTCGCGAACGCATCGGCGCTCGACGGCGCGTCGGCGCTCGACGGCGCATCGGCGCTCGACGGCGCATCGGCGCTCGACGGCGCATCGGCGCTCGACGACGCGTCGAGGCCCGACGACGCGTCGAGGCCCGACGACGCATCGAGGCTCGCCGTCGCGTCGAGGCCTCCGGGGGCATCGCGCGCGGCATCGGGAGCCACGTACGCCACGCGCCCGCAGCCCGACGCGACGAGGAGGCAGACGGAGAGCCCAGCGAACCGCACGGAACGAGCGTACCAGCGATCGCCCCTGCACCACGCGACGCTCGCACCAGCCCTTCGAGGACGGACGCAACGTCGAGCGCTCGTCGCCGATGGCCTCCGCCAAAGGAGGTCGTCATGACCGCTCGTGCTCCGTTCCTCGAGAAGACCCGTCCGATGCTGCGTCCCTGGTCCTCGCCCGTACGCTCCACGCCGCTCGCGCTCCTCGCCGCGCTCTCGTGCGCCGCGTGCGCGCCGGTGGGCGCATCCCCTCGACCCCGCGCGCTGCCGGAGCCCACGCCGAGCCCGTGCGCGGGCGCCGACGCGGGCACGTTCGTGCACCTTCTCGACGCGGACGCGACGCGCGAGGATGTGCGCATGCCCGCGAGCACCGAGCCCTTCTCGATCGAGCCCGACGCCCCGCGCGTGACGGTCTACGCCGCCGAGCGCGCCTTCCTCGCGGTGCGCCTCACGCGCGCCCCCGAGCACCGCGCTTACGTCGAGCTCAAGGCCTCGGGCCTGCCCCCGAACGTCGCGGCGATCGCCGCGATCGGCGCCGATCCGAGCGAGGTCGGCTTCGTGATCGAGGCTGCCGACACCGCGCGCCCGATCACCGACACCGCCTTCACCCTCGAGGCCCACGCCGACGGAGTGCGCGTGAGCCGGCGCGTGCTCCTCACGATCCTCCCCGAGCGCCCGGTGCCCGAGGAATAGGCCCCCAGTGCGGGCGAAGCCCGCAGCCCAGACCTCCGAATCTTCGCGCCGCGCGAAGGTGCTCGCGGCCGAGCCCGAAGCTTCTCGTGGCCAGCCCGATGCTTCTCGCGTGTCGAGAGAAGGTTCTCGGAAGTCGTCGATCAGCGCGCGCGGAGCGCCTTCTTCGCACCTGCAGCATGCGCGGCCTCGCGCAGCCCCTCTCGCGCGGGCTCGCGCTCGCCGCGCGCGGGCAGGGCGCTCGCCACGTCCTTCACCACCGCGCGCAGCTCCGCGAGCTCGCGCTTGAGCGCGGCCACGTCGTCCTCGAGCGCCTCGTGATCGTCCGCGTCCGGCCCCGACGGCAAGACGTAGTGCTGCGGATCCATCGTCACGTCGTTGGGCGAGGGCGCCGCGAAGGTCCCGTCGGGAGGGGGCACCGGCGTGCGTCGCTGCGGCGCGAGCATCTGCGAGGCTCCGAGCACCATGCGCGCGAGCGCGTTGCTCGCGGCGAACGGCATGGTCGCCATCGGGACGTACGGCGCCACCGCCTCGGCGCTCGAACGGGCCGATTGATAGAGCTCGAGCGCGCTCGAGACGTAGCGCCCGAAGAACTCCGCGAGGTGCTCGTCCTTCATCCGGATGAGCTGCAGGAGGAGCGGTACCGGCAGGAGGCGCGCCGCCCCGCGGCTCTCGAGGATGATCTGCGCGAGCGTCTGCTGCGTGAGGTCCTCGTTCGTCTTGGCGTCGAGCACGCGCACGTCGTCGCCGCGCTCGATGCGCTCCTCGAGCTCCTCCAGCGTCACGTAGCGGCTGTGCCCCGTGTCGTAGAGACGACGGTTGCCGTACTTCTTGATCACGATCGTCTCGCGAGCGCGCGGGCCACGAAGGCGCATGGCCGGGGTGTAGCGCGTTTTTTCGCAGTGCAACATCCCCCACCTCGCGCCGACTCGGCCGTGGCCATCGTGCCTTGACATCCTCGGCCCTCCGGGCCAACCCTCCGGCCTTGTTGCACTGCAACAAAGACCCCGGAGCCCCGATGCGTCCCCTCCTCGTCTCGGTCCTCGCCACGCTCGCGCTCGGCCTCACCGCCTGCGCCGACGGCTCGCACATGGCCTGCCGGGTCGGCGCCGACTGCGCCTCGGGCGTCTGCAACTCCGACGGTACGTGTGGCCGTCCGCGACAGGACGCCGGCATGGGCACGAGCGACACCGGCACGACCGAGATGCCCGACGCGTTCGTCGTGACGACGAGCGACAGCGGCCCCGTGCCCGACAGCGGCGCGCGCGTGTGCTCGCCCGATCACGACGGCACCGTGACGCGCGCGGAGTCTCCCCTGCGCGCGGGGCTCTACGCGACGTTCCGCATCGCCGAGGACGCCACCGTGAGCACGGCCGGCACGACGAGCGGGGGCGCGCGGCGCTGGGACCTCTCGGGCGCGCTCAGCGGCGATCACGACGAGCGTGTGGAGCTGCTCTCCCCCGACGGCGCGTGGTGGGCCGGCGACTTCCCGCTCGCGACGTATGCGGCGCGGCTCTCGGCCTCGAGCGACAACCTCGGCGTCTTCCAGGTCACCGACACGTCGCTCCTGCTCCTCGGCGTCGTGTCGCCGACCGACGGCTTCACGCAGACCAAGCTCACGAACGACCCGCCCGTGGAGGTGCTCCACTTCCCGCTCACCGAGGGCTCCTCCTGGACCTCCAGCACCACGGTGAGCGGCCAGGCCCTGGGCGTCGTGACGGCATACTCCGAGGAGTACACGTTCGTCGCCGACGCGAGCGGCGTGCTCGCCACGCCGTACGGCGAGATCGACGTGATCCGCGTTCGGAGCGAGCTCACCCGCACGCAGGGCTTCGCCACGCTCGACACGCGCCGCACGTTCGCGTTCGTCGGCGAGTGCTTCGGCACGGTCGCCACCGTCACGAGCCAGTCGTTCGAGACCGCGATGGACTTCACCGACGCCTCCGAAGTGCGTCGACTCGCGCCGTGATCCGGATCGCCACAGTCATGCGCGCGCGCCTCGCATCCGCCCTCCTCCTCGTCGCGCTCGCCGCTCCGTCGGCGGGCTGTGTCTCGTTCCATCGGGGCGCGATGCGCGGCGAGCCGGAGAACGCGACCTTCGCCGAGCTGCGCGGCACGCGCATGCGCTATCGCGACGAGGGGCCCGAGGGCGCGCCCGCGGTCGTGATGATCCACGGCTTCGCGAGCTCGCTCGAGACCTGGCTCGCGGTGGCCCCCGCGCTCCGTGATCGGTACCGCGTGCTCTCCCTCGATCTGAAGGGCTTCGGCTGGACCGACCGCGCCGAGGGCGACTACTCGCCCGAGGAACAGGCGCGCCTCGTGCTCGCGCTCATGGACGAGCGCGGCATCGATCGCGCCGCGATCGTCGCGCACTCGTACGGCTCGAGCGTGGCCCTCCAGATGGCGCTGATCGCGCCCGAGCGCGTGAGCCGCATCGCGCTCTACGACGCGTGGGTCTACAGCGCGCAGCTGCCCACGTTCTTCCACATGGCGCGGGCAGAGAACCTCGGCGAGGCGATGTTCGCGATGTGGTACGGCGAGCGCGCCGAAGATCGGCTCGCGCTCGCGTTCTACGACCAGCGCTACGTGACCATGGAGCTGGTCGACGACATCCAGCGTGCGCTCGACCGCCCGGGCACCTACGCCGCCGCGCTCGCGGCCGTGCGCGGCATGCACTACGAGCAGATCGAGGGCCGCTACCGCGAGGTGCGTCAGCCGGTGCTCCTCCAGTGGGGCCGCGAGGATCGCGTGACGCCGCTGGCGATCGGCGAGCGCCTGCTCCGCGAGCTGCCCGACGCGGAGCTCGTGGCCCACCCGCTCTGCGGTCACTTCCCGATGATCGAGGCGATCGAGGCCTCGAACCACCGCCTCGTCACCTTCCTCGACGCGGGCCTCGCGGGCGGTCGCTGGAGCGCGCCCACGAGCGGCGGCGAGCAGACCGAGAGCGCGCCCGACGAGGGGCGCAGCGCAGGCACCGACGAGATCGCGGCGCCCGACCTCGAGAACGGGGGAGCCGTCCCGTGAGCACGAAGAAGAGCCTCACCGCCCTCGCGACCCTCCTCGCGGTCTCGTCGCTCGCCTCACCGGCGTACGCGACGGGCTTCACGGACATCGGCCAGGACATCCGGCTCCACGACGACGACGAGTTCTCCCTCGAGCTCGACGGCTACCTGCGTGTCCGCGGCGAGATCCTCCACAACCTCGATCTCGATCGCGGCGCCTCGCCCTCGGGCCAGGTGCTCTTCCCGGTGCCGATCGACGATCCGCAGGCGCAGACGCTCTACGAGACGGACATGCGCGTGCGCACCGATCTCGCGATCTACGCGCCCGGTGGCACCGTTGCCCTCAAGCTGCGCCTCGACACGCTCGACAACCTCGCGCTCGGCTCGACGCCCGACGGCGCGCCGAGCGCGTCCACCACGCAGCGTGCGCTCGAGAACGCGATCCACGTTCGCCGGGCGTACGGCGAGGTGCTCACGCCGATCGGCATCCTCGCGGCAGGCCGCATGGGCAACCAGTGGGGCCTCGGCATGCTCGCCAACGGCGGCGACTGCGCCGACTGCGACTCGGGCGACGCCCAGGATCGCATCGCGTTCGTCACGCCGCTCGCGGGTCACCTCTGGGCTGCGAGCTTCGATCTCACCTCGAGCGGTCCTCAGATCCCGCGTCGCTCGGGCTTCCGTCCCATCGACATCACGCCGGTCGACGACGTGCGCACGGTGACCTTCGCGGTGATGAATTGGCTCGGCGAGGAGCCTCGGCTGCGCCGTCATCGCGCGGGCCGCACGACGTTCGAGTACGGCGCGTACGTGTCGCACCGCTGGCAGGACGGCGACATCCCCGCGACCTATGTGCCCACGGCGAGCGCGATCACGCTCACGCCCCAGCAGGTGATGCCGCGCGGGTTCCAGGCCACGGCCGTCGACCTGTGGCTGCGCGTCCAGGGCCCCGAATTCCGCATCGAGCTCGAGGCGGCCTATCTGCACGGCTCGGTCGCGCAGTCGTCGCTCGTGCCCGGTGTGCTGCTCCGTGACGGAGTCACCTCCAACCAATTCGGCGCCGCGCTCGAGTCCGACTTCCTCGATCCGAATGGCCCCTTCACCTTCGGCCTCGCCGCCGGCCTCGCGAGCGGCGACCCGGCGCCGGGCTTCGGGGCCTATCCGCGCCTCGGACAGTCGTACGGACAGCCCGGTGACATCGAGGCGCCGCAGGCCAACATCCCGTACGACAACACGATCGACAATTTCCGGTTCCACCCCGACTACCGCATCGACCGCATCCTCTTCCGCGAGATCATCGGCACCGTCACGGACGCCTTCTACTTCCGCCCTCACGCGCGGTATCGGGCCTTCGACGAGCCGTTCGGGAGGCTCGACTTCATGCTCTACGCGGTGAGCTCGTTCGCGATGGAGCCCACCTCCACGCCCGGCAACGATCGCCCGCTCGGCCTCGAGCTCGACCCGAGCCTCTATTACCAGTCTCGCGAGGGCTTCGCGGTGGCGCTCGACTACGCCTTCCTCGTGCCGTTCTCCGGGCTCGACAACCCCGTCATGGGCCTCCGCGCCCAGCCGGCGCAGCTGGCTCGCCTGAGGTTGATGTATGGCTTCTGAACACATCGATCGCCGCGACGGTTCCGGTGGACTGGCACCCTCACTGGCACCCTCACTGGCACCCTCACTGGCACGCTCGGCGGCGCCTTCGGTGGCGTCGGCACTGGCTCTCTCGCTGTCGCTCCTCTCGGCGGCGTGCGGGCCCAATCGCACGGTACCGCCGCGCCCGATCTGGGATGGAGACGCCGGTGTGCCCGTGCCGCTCGGCTGTGTGCCCAACCTCGATGGGCGCATCGAGGCCACCGAGCTCATGCCCGCCTACGACGTGGGCGCGTCGTTCCTGCTCTCGCCATCGGGCGAGCTGCGCGACGTGCTCACCGCAGGCGAGGTGAGGCCCGACGGCACGCTCCGCTGGGATCTCGGCACCGACTACGCGAGCGACGTGGCCGTGCGCTTCAGCGCCCAGCACGTGGAGGGCACGTGGTTCGCGAGCTCGTTCCCGAGCGGCCAGTTCGCGGTGTCGGACGATCCCTCGGGCGCGCTCCTCGGCGTCTATCGCCTCGACACGACCGGCCTCTATCTCCTCGGCTTCGCGTCGCGCGACATGAGCCCTCCGGAAGGACAGACCCTCTGGGTCTACGAGACACCCATCGTGGTGTTCCAGCTCCCGCTCGTGCCGGGCGCGAGCTGGGTCACCGTCAGCGACGTGCGCAACGCGACCGTGCGAGGCCTCCCGTACGCGGGTCGTGACACCTACGAGACGCACGTGAGCGGCTCGGCCGGCGAGCTCGTCCTGCCGGATCTGAGCTTCACGCAGGCCATGCGCGTCTCGACGCACGTGACCATCGAGCCGAGCGCGGGCGCCGCCATCCAGCGGCGTCAGTCGAGCTGGCTCTTCGAGTGCTTCGGCGAGGTCGCGCGTGTCATCGCCCCCGAGGGCGAGGCGAGCGACGACTTCACCACGGCCGCGTCGATGCGGCGCTTCGGCCTGTGAGCCCGAACGTTCGGCCCAACAGAGTGGAGAGACGGATCATGCCCAGTTTCAAGCAGTGGAAGACGGCCTTCGACCAGTGGGAGAACGCGTCGGCCGAGTACAGCGAGAAGGTGATGAAGATGCCGTCGGTGCTCGTGCCCGCGGGGCGGGTGCTCACCGGGATCATGAAGGCCAAGGCGGTCAGCGATCGCATGCAGGCCCAGTGGTGGAGCGCCTGGGGCCTTCCGACCAAGCGCGATCAGGAGCGCACGCTGCACCTCCTCCACCAGCTCGAGAGCAAGATCCGCGACCTCGAAGAGAAGCTCGAGGACAGCCAGCGACAGGCCCGCAACTGACGACGACCGAGGGGCGGCACCGCACCCTCGACGCCACGAAAGACACGCCCATGGTCGATGCATCGAAGTTCAACGAGCTCAAGATCGCGCCCCGCGCCGTGTTCGACTCGCTCCCCGAGCGAAAGACGCGCGTGCGCTTCATGGTGCCCACGCCCGACGGCGACTACCGCGCCGTGACGTGGGGCGCGTTCGCGAACGAGATCCGCGAGCTCGCGCTCTTCCTCTCGGCGCGAGGCCTCGCCATGGGGGAGCGCGCGGCGATCTACGCGGGCAACCGCGTGGAGTGGATGAGCGCGGCGCTCGCGATCCAGGCGGCCGGCGGCGTGATGGTGCCCATCTACCCGAGCTCGACCACCGAGCAGACCGCCTACGTGGTGGAGCACTCCGACGCGAAGGTGCTCTTCGTCGACGGAAAGGCTCTCCTCGCGCGCATCTTCGAGGCAGCCGCCGGGCCGAGCCTCGGCGCCCTCGCCGCGGTCGAGGCCCTCGTGGTGCTCGACGATCGGCTCGACGCGATGGCGGTGCTCTCGGACGTGAGCGCGAAGCTCCGCGCCGCGGGCAAGGAAGCCCCGAATTCCACGGAGATCGAGCGAAAGCTCGTGCACCTCTCGGACGCGCGCGCGCTCGGTCGCGCACAGCACGAGGCGGATCCGAAGGCCTTCGAGCGCACGATGCAGGCGGTCTCGCTCGATCAGGCCGGCGTGATGCTCTACACGAGCGGCACGAGCGGTCCGCCCAAGGGCGTGCCCCTCACGCACCGCAACGTGGGCGTCAACGGCCGCGACTGGCTCGAGTGCCTCGCGCCTCTCGTCGACGAGGGCATGGTCGATCTGCTGTGGCTCCCGATGAGCCACATCTTCGGCTTCGGCGAGGCCTGCCTGGGCAACACGCTCGGCTGGACGAGCTACCTGGCCGATCCCGCGACCGTGCTCGCGAAGCTGCCCGAGGTGCGGCCACACGTGCTCATGAGCGTGCCGAGCGTGTGGGAGAAGCTCGCGCAGCGCGCCTGGGGAGAGGGCGCGACGAAGGAGGGCTCGCTCGAGGCCAAGCTCGCGCGCCTGCGCGAGGCCACGGGAGGAAACCTCCGCTTCTGCCTCTCGGGCGGCGCGGGCCTCAAGCGCGAGGTGAAGGAGCTCTTCCACGCCGCGGGCCTCTTGCTCGTCGAGGGCTACGGCCTGACCGAGGCCTCGCCGACGCTCACGATGAACCGGCCCGACGCCTTCCGCTTCGACTCGGTGGGCAAGCCGTTCCCGTCGGTGGAGCTCGTGCTCGCGGAGGACGGCGAGATCCTCGCGCGCGGTCCGAGCATCTTCCTCGGCTACCACAAGGATCCCGCGGCGAGCGCCGAGGCCTTCACGCCCGAGGGCTGGCTCAAGACGGGCGACGTGGGCCGCTTCACCGAGGATGGCTTCCTCCAGATCGTCGACCGCAAGAAGGACATCCTCGTCACGGCCGGTGGCAAGAACGTGCCGCCAGTGAACATCGAGCAGCGCTTCGCCGACGATCCCTTCCTCGCACACGTCGTGGTCTACGGCGACGGCAAGAAATTCCTCGTCGCAGGCGTCTGGCCGAACCACGCCACGATCGACGCACACCTCGCGGCCTCGGGCGTGGCCGAGGGCGCGCGAGGCGAGGCGCTGCGTGCCCTCGTGCAGCGCCGCATCGACGAGGTGAACGCGATGCTCGCGAGCTACGAGAGCATCAAGAAGTTCGCGATCATGGAGCCCGCGCTCACGGTCGAGGCGGGCCTGCTCACGCCCACCTTCAAGGTGAAGCGCAAGAAGGTCTACGAGCTCTACAAGGCCGCCTTCGAGTCCCTCTACGAGTAGACGCCATGGCACTGCGCAAGATGGTCGGATCGTTCGTGCCCTCCGGGCCGCAAATCGTGAGGCGCATGGCGCACGCGCTCGGCCGCCCTGCGCCCAAGGTCGGGCAGACGCCGCACGACGTCGTGTTCCGCGAGAACAAGTGGTCGCTCCTGCGCTACCGGCCCGTCGGCGGACAGGTGATCACGCACCGGCACCCGATCCTGCTCGTGCCCTCGCTCATCAACCGGCACTACGTGCTCGACCTGATGCCGGGCAAGAGCTTCGCGGAATTCCTCGCGAAGCAGGGCTACGACGTGTTCTGCATCGACTGGGGCACGCCCGAGGCCGAAGACCGCTTCCTCACCTTCGACGAGTACGTCGATCGCTACCTCGCGCGCGCCCTCCGCGTGACGTGCGAGAAGGCTGGCTCGGACAAGGCGCACCTCCTCGGGTACTGCCTCGGCGGGACCATGACGGTGATCCACGCGGCCCTCCACCAGGAGCGCATCGCGTCGCTGGCGCTCGTGGCCGCGCCCGTGCGCTTCGACGATCAGAGCCTGCTCGCGCTCTGGACGCAGATCCCCACCTTCGACGTGGACGCGCTCGTGGCCGCCACGGGCAACGTGCCCTGGCAGCTCATGCAGGGCGCCTTCCAGCTGCTGCGCCCCACGCTCAACCTCGCCAAAGCCGTGTCGTTGCTCGCGAAGTCGCCGCTCGTCGACCAAGACCAGGGTCGGGATGACTCGGAGCGCGCCCGGCAGGCGCGCTGGGAAGAGAGCCTCGACGGCTTCTTCGCGCTCGAGACGTGGGGCGCCGACAACGTCTCGTTCCCCGGTGCCGCCTACCAGAAGTACATCCAGTGCCTCTATCGAGAGAACGCGCTCGTGCACGGGACGCTCTCGATCTCGGGCGAGTGTGTGCGCCTCGAGCACGTGAAGGTGCCCGTGCTCGCCGTGACCTTCGAGCACGACAACATCGTCCCGCACCAGAGCGCGTCGGACGTGCTCACGCGCGTCGCCAGCGAGAAGAAGGCCCACGTCCACGTTCCGGGGGGCCACGTCGGCGCGATGGTGAGCTCGAGCGCGGCCAAGCACGTGTGGCCCAAGATCGAGCGCTTCTTCGCCGACGCCGACCGCGCGGCCTGATCACGCCGCGCGTGCCCTCGGCGTTGCAGGTCGACGCGCGGGTTCGTTACCATCCTCGCGATGAGCGACCGCGCCGCCAAGCAAGCCGCCGAGCTCGTCGACACACGCGCCACGCCCATCGAGTCCGAGAGCGTCGGCACGCTCGTGACGGCGCTCGAGTCCGAGCTCGCCGATCGGTTGCGCGAGGTGGGGTCGGTGGGCCGTGGCGGCATGGCGCGCGTGGATCTCGTGCACGACCAAGCGCTCGATCGCCGCGTGGTGATGAAGCGCCTGCACGATCACCTCGAGGGCGACGCCGGCACCCTGGCGATGTTCGTGCGCGAGGCCCGCATCACGGGCCAGCTCGAGCACCCCAACATCGTGCCCGTGCACGACATCGGGCTCGCGGGACGCTCCGTCTACTTCACGATGAAGCGGGTGGAAGGAAGGACGCTCGGCGAGGTGATCGCCGGCCTCAAGCCCGGCCCGCTCACGCACGACACGCTGCTCGACCTGCTCGACCTGGTCCTCAAGGTCGCCGACGCGCTCGCGTTCGCGCACTCCAAGGGCTTTCTCCACCTCGACATCAAGCCCGGCAACGTGATGGTGGGCGACTTCGGTCAGGTCTACCTCATGGACTGGGGCGTCGCGCGCAGCGTCGGGACCCCGCCCGAGCTGGCGGCGCGAGGAGGCGAAGCGCCCAACGCCGAGGCCTCGGGCGCGGTGCTCGTGGGCACCGCCACGCACATGGCGCCGGAGCAGGCGCGAGGCATCACGAGCGCGCTCGATCAGCGCACGGACGTGTACGCGATGGGCGCCCTGCTCTATCACCTGCTCGCGCGCACTCCGCCCTTCGACGCCGACAGCTACTGGGTGGCGCTGGTGCGCGCGCAGATGGGCGAGCTCAAGCCTCTCGAGACCGCAGCGCCGTGGGTGCCCGAGGCGCTCGTGCGGATCGTGAAGCGCGCGATGGCCTTCGCGCCGGGCGATCGCTACCAGACGGTCGTCGAGCTGCGTCAGGATCTCGTGGCCTTCACGCGCGGCGGCGGGCTCTTCGACGTGGTGCACTTCGAGCCCGGCGCCTACGTCGTGCGCGAGGGCGAGCCGGGCGACTGCGCGTACATCATCGAGCGAGGGACGCTCGAGGTGATCAAGGGCGAAGGCGCAGAGCGACGCCTGCTCCGCACGATGGGCGCGGGAGAGGTGTTCGGAGAGACCGCCATCCTCTCGCCTGGCAACCGCACCGCGAGCGTCGTGGCCAAGGAGCCCGCCGTGCTGCGCCGCGTGACGTCCGAGACGCTCGACCGCGAGGTGGCCTCGCTCAAGCCGTGGATGGGGGTCATCGTGCGCACCCTCGCGGCGCGCTTTCGCGAGAGCGAAGAGCGCGACAGCAAGAGCCGCAGCGGCGAATAGGGTCAATTCCCGAGGATTTCGGCCCGATCCGAAGGCACGGGCGCGCCGGCCGGCCCGTGTCATGCTCGCGCCGCATGAATCAGCGGGCGGTCGTCACCGGTGGCAATCGAGGCCTGGGCCTCGGCGTCGTCGATCGGCTCGGGCAGCGCGGCTTCCGCGTGGTGCTCGCGTCGAGAGATCTGGCGGAGGGCGAGCGTGAGGCGGAGCGCGCGCGGGCGCGTGGTCGCGACGTGATCGCGGCGCAGCTCGACGTCACCTCGGCAGAGAGCATTCGAGCCTTCTCGGAGCTCGTCGGCCCCGAGCCGATCGACGCCCTCGTGTCGAACGCCGGCATCGCGCTCGACGGATTCGACGAAGAGGTCGTCGAGAAGACGCTCGCGGTGAACTACTTCGGCGCGACCGCGATCGTGCGCGCCCTCGAGGATCGGCTCGGCGTGGGCAGCCGCGTGGTGATGGTCTCGAGCGCCATGGGCGCCCTCGACGGCTTCGATCGCCGCGTGCGCGCGCGCTTCGACGAGCCCGCGAGCTACGCGGAGATCGAGGCGGCGCTGGGCGAGTTCCGCGAGCACGTGCGGCAGGGACGCGAGACGGCCGAGGGCTGGCCACGCTCGGCCTACCGCATCTCGAAGCTCGCGCTCAACGCGTGGACTCGCCTCCATGCCGAGGAGATGCGCCCGCGCGACGTCCACGTGAACGCGGTGTGCCCCGGCTGGGTGCGCACGCGGATGGGCGGCGCCGGTGCGTCCCGCTCCGTGCGCGAAGGCGCCGAGGGCATCGTGTGGGCGGCGATGCTCCCGCGGGGCGGGCCGACCGCGGGCTTCTTCCGCGACGGTCGCCCCGTCCCCTGGTGACGCCACCCGTCCCCTGGTGAAGCCACCTCACGCCCAGCACGAGGCGCGTCACTCGCAGACGCCGCGCGCGGAGCAGGTGCCCGTCTCGCAGCGATCGTGCTCGGCATCGCACGCCTCGCCGGGCCCTCGCACGGCGCGCAGGCGCGCGGTGAGGACATACGCGAGACCGCCGGTCTCGAAGCGGGCATCGGGCCGGATCGCGGACGCGAGCACGTAGAACCGGCTCCCCGGCGTGACGACGCGCAGCTCGAGGCGAGGATCGCGCTCGTCCTCGCTGCGGTCGTCGTTGCAGCCGCCGGGAGGCATCGCGCTCGGCCGCGAGTCGAGGCAGCTCGTGCGTGCGCTCAGCACCATGTCGAGGAGACCGCTGCGCTCCTCGGCCGCGCGCGTGCCCACCACCACGTCGTAGCGCCCATGCGAGGGCACCTCGAGCTGGACCACGTCCTCGCGACCACGCGCGTGGCTCTCGCAGCAGCTCGTCTCGAAGAGCGCGTAGCCCGCAGGCAGCGTGCGCGTGAGGCGCGTCTCGCGCGCGGGATCCAGCACCACGGTGGTCGCAGCGCCGCACGTGACCGCACGCTCCGGCAGCGGTGCACAGTGCCCGCTCTCGTCGCACGCGAGCTCCTCGGCGCAGCGATGGGTCGCGTCACACGGATCGTGCGGTCCGACGAGCTCGCCGCGCGCGAGCTCGACGGTCCGCGCCTCGGTCACGTTTCCGGCGCGATCGACGAGCACGACCTCCGCCCGCACCGCGCGCGCGAGCTGCTCGGCGTTCGAGCTCCGCACGAGGAGTCGACCCACCCCGCTGACCTCGCCGGTGGTCTGCAGCGGAAGGAGGATGGTCTGCTGTGGGAGCTCGGCGTGCTCCCCGCGCGCGACCACCGACAGCGCACCGCCGCTCGCGTCGAAGAGGCGCACGCGCGCGCGGTCCGCGTCGAGATCGAGGTCGGTGCCCCGGAGCTCGAAGAAGATCGCGTCTCCGGCCAGGAGCCCGCTCACCCCCGAGATCGTCGGCGCAGCGGCCGGATGCGCCGTCAGCGCGACGCCGAGACGGCCGCGATCGCGGTTGCCCACGCCGCGACCGAAGCCGCTCAGCACGACCGTCACGACGCTGCCACCGCGGACGGCGAAGCTCCCACGAGCACGCAGATCGCCGCCGTGATCGTCGGCGGTGTGATCGGGTCGGCGATCGACCAGCTCGCGGCGACAGGCGCCGTCGAAGACCGCGAAGATCGTGTCGAAGTGCTCGTCGGTCTCCGGGGTGGCCGTCGAGAGGTCGACCGTCGCGCGTGCGTCGCCGAGCACCTCGATCTCGAGCACCGCGTCCGGAGCGGGCTCACCCTCAGGGCTCCGCAGCCCGCGAAGCGCGAAGAGCGAGCGTGCACCCGTCGTGTCGAACGTGACGTGCGAGGTCTCGTCCAGGTGAAGACGCGCTCGATGGACGTCGGCGCAAGGATCGATCGACGCAGGAGGCGCCAGCGGCGAGCGCTCGGCTCGCGGCGGCGTGGGCGTGGGCACGCTCGGAGCGGGTGACGGCAAGATCCAGCCCGCCACGAACGAGAGCGTCGCGACCGTGACGAGCAAGACGAGCGCGAGCGCGACGCGGAGCCACACGCTGCCTCGCTCGGCGGGAGCTCCGGTCGCGGGCGCAGCGCTCCCCAGGGGTGGCAGCGAAGGGACGTCGCCGAGACCGGCCGACCTCGCGGGCTCGTCGACCGCAGGCTCGAGCCGCGGACCGGGGCGCGTCACCGGTGTCTGGCCCTCGCGCGAGTCCGATCCGCGCGCGGCGCGTGTCTCGGCCTCCGAGTGGGGCGCGGCGCTGCGCGGCTGTCCTCCGACCGACTCGATCGAGGGTGCGGGCAGCGAGCTCCGACCCGGCGAGGTGAGGAGCGCCCGCTCGCTCTCGAGCTGCTTCGCGAATTGTGACTCCACCAGTGTGGCCAGATCGCTCGGCTCGACGCGGAGCGCGTCGGGAACGGCGTTGGCGATGGCCCGTCGGAGCGCGAGGGCCGTCTCGAAACGGGCGTCGAGCGCGGGCGCGAGGGCCGAGACCAGCACGGCATCGAGCGGCGCAGAGATCTCGGGGCGCAAGGAGCTCGGCGCGCGAAGCACCGGCGCACGCGCGAGATCGAGCGCCTCCATGTCGTTGTCGCCCTCGATGTAGCGACGTTGCACGAGCATCTCCCAGAGCACGATGCCCAGGGCATAGACGTCGGTGCGTCGATCGATCGGACGGCCGAACGCCTGCTCGGGCGACATGTAGCGGACCTTGCCCTTGAGCTCGCCCGCCTCGGTCTCCTGCAGGCGTCCGCGCGCCCGCGCGACCCCGAAGTCGATGAGCTTCACGTGCCCCGACTCCGAGAGGAGGACGTTCTGCGGAGAGACGTCGCGATGAACCACCTCGAGCGCGTGACCGTGCTCGTCGCGCAGCTCGTGCGCCGCGTGGAGGCCGTCGGCCACGCGCATGGCGATGGCGCACGCGATCGGGATCTCGAGCGGAATCCCGCCCTGGACGAGGCGCGCGAGCAGCGCCGAGAGCGGCACGCCGAGCACGTACTCCATGGCCAGGTAGAACATCCCGTCGGCCTCGCCGAGATCCTCGACGTGAACCACGTTGGGATCCTGGATGCGCGCCGAGAGACGAGCCTCGTCGAGGAACATGCGGATGAACGAGGGGTCCTTGGCCAGGTGCGGGTGGATCACCTTGATCGCGACCGGCTTGGTGAAGCCCGCGGCGCCTGCGCGACGCCCCAGATAGAGCGCGGCCATGCCCCCCGTGCGGAGCGGCGCGAGGACCTCGTACTCGCCGATCCGCGCGCCCCGCTGGAGCATCACGGACACGTCTGACCCAGTCCCTCGAGCACCTCGCGCACCTCGCCGATCGCGGGATGATCGGGCGCGAGCCGGCAGAAGCGCTGATAGTCGCGGATCGCCTCCGTGCGCTCACCGAGCCGCAGGAGACAGTCGGCACGACGACGCAGCGCCACGGGTGTCGCGCCCTGCGCGATCAGGTCGTCGAGGATGTCCACGCAGCCCGTCGGGTCGCCGGCGCGGAGCGCGCGCGTCGCCAGCGTCAGGGGATCGGTGACCTCCCCGCCGCCCTGGCCGCCGCTGCCACCCTGGCCGCCACTGCCACCCTGGCCGCCACTGCCACCCTGACTACCACCCTGGCCGCCACTGCCACCCTGACCGCCACTGCCACCCTGAGCGCCACTGCCACCGTGGCCGCCATTGCCACCCTGGCCGCCCTGGCCATCACTGACGACTTGGCCACCACTGGCACCTTGGCCCCCACTGCCCCCTTGGCCCCCACTGCCCCCTTGGCCGCCACTGCCCCCTTGGTCGTCACTGGCACCCTCAGTGCCGCCGCCGTGGCTGTCGCCGTTCGCGACGTGACTGCCGGTCCTCTGGTCGCGTCCGTGGTGATCCTCGGGCGCAAGCACGGCCGCATCCGGTGCTTCGACCGCGGCGTCGGGGCTCGTCGACGCGTCGGGGCTCGCCGTCGTGAGGGGCGGCGGCGGCGGCGCGGCCCCCTCGCCTGGCTGCCACCATCGCAGGAGGGCGATCACGGCGCCCGCCGTGAGGCCGCCTGCCAGGAGGCCCACGACCAACACACCCACCCACCAGAACCGTGACGCCGCGCTCGGAGGCGCGAGCGAGGTGGTGGTGGCCATCGGGACCGGCTGGGGCTGAGGCGCGTGGGAGACGCGTCCCATCGGCGCTGCAGGCGCGGGCGGCGGCTCGGCGGGCGTGACCCCGAAGGCCTGCGGTGGGAGCTGGGAGATCGACGTCCGGGGAATCGGCCTCTGGGAGATCTCGGCGCCGGGGGCCGCCGAGACGCGTCCCGAGATCGCGGCATCGGCGACCGGAGACATCCCAGCCGACGGCGGCGTCACGGCGCTGGACGGGGCCAGTCCCGGAGGAGCCAGTCCCGGAGGAGCCAGTCCCGTAGGAGCCAGTCCCGTAGCGGCCAGTCCCGTAGGAGCCAGTCCCGTAGGAGCCAGTCCCGTAGGAGCCAGTCCCGTAGCGGCCAGTCCCGTAGGAGCCAGTCCCGTAGGAGCCAGTCCCGTAGCGGCCAGTCCCACGGGAGCCGCGCTCGGGGCCGTCCCGGGCGCGGCCAGCGCGGTGGCCGCGAAGGCGGGGAGCTCGTCGCCTCCGAGGAGTGCGGTGCCCGGGCGAGCAGGACGGCTGCCCGGCGCGACCGGGAGGCCGTTCGCGTCGAATTCCATCGCCATGAGCGCGGTGGCCGGCGCGGCGGGGGCGGTGAAGGCGGGCAGCTCGGTGAACGTCCCGGGCTTGGTCGCCGACGCAGTGACCTCCTCGGGCGGCGGCAGCTGCGCGTGGAGCACACCGCTGCGCTCGTCGTCGACCCGCACCGAGCCGAGCGCGCGTGTCTCGAGGCCCTTGCGCGGCGCGAGCCGGAACGACTCGTCGATCCCCGCCGCGTCGAGGAACGCGTCGGCGAGCTCCCGCGCCGTGTGGAAGCGCGCGTCGCGGTGCCGCGCCATCGCGCGCATCACCACGGCCTCGATCGCCGGGCTCAGGTCGGGCCTCACGCTGCGCAGCGCCGCGACCTTGCCGTGGAGGATCGCCACGATGAGATCGGTCGGCGTCGCCGCGAGGAAGGGCGGCGTGCCCGCGAGCGCCTCGTAGAGGATCACGCCGAGCGCATAGACGTCGATGCGGGGATCGACGTCGACCTCGGCCCCCAGCTGCTCGGGCGACATGTAGCGCGGCGTGCCGAGGATCTGGCCCGTCTGGGTGAGCTTCTCGCCGTACCAGACCTTGGAGATGCCGAAGTCGAGGAGCTTCACGCGGAGCGCTCCCTCGCGCCCGCTCGCCACGTCGGGCACGAGGAAGATGTTGTCGGGCTTGAGATCGCGGTGGACCACGGCCTGCGCGTGCGCAGCGGCCAAGCCTGCGACCACGCCCGCGACGATCGGCGCGAGCTCGACGGGCTGCATGCGACCGCGCTTCATGCGCGCGCCGAGGGTCTCGCCCTCGAGCAGCTCCATGACGAGGAAGACGCCGCCCTCGATCTCGTGGGCCGCCTCGACCGCCACGATCGCCTTGTGGCGCAGGGCGCTGAGCACCTCGCCCTCGCGCTTGAGGCGCGCGACGGCCTCGCGGTTGTTCGCGGTCTGTCCGCGGAGGATCTTCACCGCGACCGTGCGCCCCTCGAGCAGGTCGGTCGCGCGGAAGACCTCCGCGATCGCGCCCGCGCCGACGAGGGCATCGAGGCGATAGCGACCGACGAGGACGGTGCCGAGGATGGCCGCCGGATCCGAGCGCGACGACATGGACGAGCGCGATGATCCGTCCCCACACGCACGGGCGTCAACGTCCAACGCGCGCGATCGGGACGCAGAGCCCGAGGAGCCCGGTGCGGCCTCCGCCGCTCAGAATCCGCGGCGGATGCGGCCCTCGAGGTGAGGCGCTCGCGCGTCGAGGAGGGCGTCGTCGCTCATGGCGATGACGGTGGCTCGCGACAGCTCGCCCAGCGTGCGGAGCCCGCACGTGAAGAGGATGACGCGGAGCTCGTCGATCAGCGTGCGGAGCAGGCGCTCCGCGGCCTCTTCGCTCTGCTCCGCCGCGAGCAGGAGCGGCGCTGCCAGAGCGACCGCGTCGGCGCCCAGCGCGAGCGCGACCGCCACGTCCATGCCCGTGCGCACGCCGCCCGAGGCGAGCACGAAGCGATCGCGGAACGCGTCGCGCGCGATCACGACGCCATCGGCCGTGGGCACGCCGTGGCCGCCGAGGCGCATGCCGATCTCCTGCTGCGCGCTGCCGCTCGGGGCGCGGTGGCTCTCCACCTTCGACCACGAGGTGCCGCCCACACCCGCCACCTCGACACCCGCGATCGCGAGCGGCGCGAGCTTGGCGAGGGCTCGCCGCGACAGACCCGCGCCGCACTCCTTCACGACCACGGGCACCGAGAGCGCTCGCGCGAGCCCGTCGATCTTGGGCGCGAGGCCCGAGAAGCGCGTGTCGCCCTCGGGCTGCACGGCCTCCTGGAGAGGGTTGAGGTGCACGTTGAGGGCGTCGGCCGAGACGCGCGCGAGCGCCTCTCGCACGGCGCCCACCTCCACGCCGTAGTTGAGCTGCACCGCGCCCAGGTTGCCGAACACCAGCGGCACGACCGGCGCGTGCGCACGCACGTCGAACGTCGATCCCAGCGAAGGATCGACGATCATCGCGCGCTGGCTCCCGAGCGCGAGGCCCACGCCGACACGCGCGGCGACGCGCGCGAGCCGCTCGTTCACGCGACCCGCGCGGGGCGAGCCGCCCGTCATCGCGCCGATCACGAGCGGCGCGGCGAGCGTCTTGCCGAGCACCGTGGTGCGCAGATCGACCTCGTCGAGATCGATCTCGGGCAGCGCGTCGTACTCGAGCGTGAAGCGCGAGAAGCCGAGCGCCATCCCGCTGAACGCGACGTCCTTCTGCGCCACCACGTCGAGGTGCTGATCCTTGCGAGTGGAAACGATCTCGCTCGCGTTCTGGGGCTCGTGCGACATGCGCCGCTCCCATAGCACGCGCGGTGCTGGGCTTTGATCGATCTCCGCGGAGGGGTACCGTCGCTCGCCATGATCCCGATCCCCACGCCGATCAACGAGCCCGTCGACTCCCATGCACCAGGCACCGCCGCGCGCGCGCGCCTCGAGGTCGCGCTGCGCGATCTGGCCGCCTCGCCGATCGAGGTGCCGGTCGTGATCGACGGACAGGCCGTGCACACGGGCAAGACGCTCCGCGTGACGATGCCGCACCGCCACCGGCACTTGCTCGCCGAGGCCCACGAGGCCGGCGAGGCCGAGATGCAGGCGGCGATCGCGGGCGCGATGCGCGTCTCGCACGAGTGGGCGCGAACACCCTTCGAGACACGTGCCGCGATCTTCCTCCGCGCGGCCGAGCTGCTCGCGGGCCCGCACCGCGCGCGCGTGAACGCCGCGTGCATGCTCGGGCAGAGCAAGACCCCACACCAGTCGGAGATCGATGCGGTGTGTGAGCTCGTCGACTTCTTCCGCTGGAACGTCCACTTCCTCCGCAAGCTCCACGACGAGCAGCCCGTCTCGCCCGCAGGCTCGTGGAACCGCGCCGATCTGCGGCCGCTCGAGGGCTTCGTGCTCGCGATCTGCCCGTTCAACTTCCTCTCCATCGCGGTGAACCTGCCGACGGCGCCCGTCCTCTGCGGCAACGTCGTGCTCTGGAAGCCGTCCACCACGAGCCTCTTCGGCTGCTGGCACGTGCTCGAGGTGCTGCGCGAAGCGGGCCTGCCCGACGGCGTGATCCAGCTGGTGCCGGGCGACGGCCCGACGCAAGGCAAGGTCGCGCTCGCGAGCCCGCACCTCGCAGGGATCCACTTCACGGGATCGACCGGGACCTTCCGCGCGCTCTGGCGCGGTGTGGCCGAGCGCCTCGATCACTACCGCGCCTTCCCGCGCCTCGTGGGCGAGACGGGCGGCAAGGACTTCATCGTCGCGCACCCGAGCGCCGATCCCGCCTCGCTCGCCACCGCGATCGTGCGCGGCGGCTTCGAGTACCAAGGCCAGAAGTGCTCCGCCGCCTCGCGCGTCTACGTGCCGCGCTCGCTCTGGCCCGAAGTGCGCGATCGCGCGATCGCCGACACCAAGGCGATGAAGATGGGCGACGTCGCGGACTTCTCGACGTTCGTCGGCGCCGTGATCGATCAGCGCGCCTACAGCAGGATCGTGGGCTATCAGGGCCTCGCGAAGGACAGCGCGCACGTGCTCGTGGGCGGCACGGCCGACGACCGCGAGGGCTGGTTCGTGTCGCCCACGCTCGTGCAGGTCGACGATCCCAAGCACCGCCTCATGCAGGAGGAGATCTTCGGGCCCGTCGTCACGACGTACGTCTACGACGACGCGCGCTGGCCCGAGACCCTCACGCTCGTCGACGAGACCTCGCCGTATGCCCTCACCGGCGCGGTGTTCTCGCGAGATCGGCGCGCGGTGGAAGAGGCCATGCGCGTGCTGCGCCACGCCGCCGGCAACTTCTACGTGAACGACAAGCCCACCGGCGCGGTCGTCGGCCAGCAGCCCTTCGGCGGTGGGCGCGCGAGCGGCACCAACGACAAGGCCGGCGCCTTCTACAACCTCTCGCGCTGGCTCAGCCCGCGCTCGATCAAGGAGACCTTCGCGCCTCCGACCGACTTCCGTTACCCGTATCTCGGAGAGAGCAAGTGAGCGACGACGAGCGCACGAGCAAGGGCAGCGAGACCAAGTCGGACAAGGCGTCGGACAGGGCGGCGTCGGGGGCCGCCGACAAGCCCAAGAAGGCGCCTCCGCCCGAGCGCGCGATCACGAGCGAGCACACGATCCAGCTCGGGGGCCGGACCCTCCGCTACCGTGCGACGGCCGCGATCACGCACCTCAAAGGCGAGGACGACGAGCCGCGCGCGGCCGTGTCCACGACGGCCTACGAGCTGATCGATCCGCCCGAGCCATCGAGGCGCCCGATCACGTTCGCCTTCAACGGCGGCCCCGGCTCGTCGTCGGTGTGGCTGCACCTCGGCTGGATGGGCCCGTACCGCGCGGGCTTCACCGATCCGATGCACCCGCCGCCCGCGCCCTACCGCCTCGAGGTGAACGACGCGACCGTGCTCGCCTCGACCGATCTCGTCTTCGTCGATCCCGTGGGCACGGGCTACTCGCGCGCCGTGGGGGACGCGAAGGTCGACGACTACACCTCGGTGAAGTCCGACGTCGAGTCGATGGCCGAGCTCGTGCGCGTGTGGATCACGCGCCACCAACGCTGGAATTCGCCCAAATTCCTCGTCGGCGAGAGCTACGGTGGCACGCGCGTCGCGGCGCTCGCGGCCCAGCTCCAGGACAAGGGCACGATGCTCAACGGCGTCGGCCTGATCTCGGCCGCGCTCGACTTCACGGCGCTCGAGTTCCAGTGGGGCAACGACTTCCCGCACGTGATCTACCTGCCGAGCTACGTCGCCGTCGCCGCGTACCACGGCGCGACCGCGCCGACGGATCTGGATCGAGCGATCGACGACGCGCGCCGCATGGCGGTGAGCGAGTACGGTCCGGCGCTCTTCGCCGGCAGCGCGCTCTCGCCCGAGTCGACCGACAGCCTCGCCGAGCGCCTCGCGGCGATCACGGGTCTGTCCAAGACGTGGATCGTGCAGCAGGGCCTGCGCCTCGACATCGCGCGCGTCACGAAGGAGCTCTTGCGCACGCGCGGCCAGGTCGTGGGCCGCCTCGACGCGCGCTTCCTCGGCCACGACGTGGACGCGGGCTCGGGCGAGATGCAGGCCGATCCCAGCTACAGCGCGCCGCTCGGTCCGTACCGGGCGCTGATGAGCGACTACCTCCGCCGCGTGCTCCAGGTCGAGGACGACCGCGACTACGAGATCCTCAGCATGAAGGTCAACGAGGCGTGGAAGTGGGAGATCCCGAAGGGACGCACCGGGGGCTTCCTCAACGTGGTGGGGGAGCTCCGACGCGCGATGCTCGACAACCCGCACCTCCGCGTGATGTTCGCCAACGGCCTCTACGACCTCGCGACACCGTTCTTCGCGAACGAGCACGCCGCGCGACACCTCGGGCACGAGGCGCACGTGAAGAAGAACGTGCGTGAGCACCTCTACCCCGCGGGCCACATGATGTACCTGCACGCGCCCTCTCGCGCGCGCCTCACGCAGGACTTCGAGGCCTTCGTGCGGGACGCGATCGGGAGCTGAACGGGCGAGTCGCGAGCGCCTCGAGGCGGGCACGGATCGCGGGCTCCTCCTTCGGTCCGTTGCGGCGCCCCCGTTCGCCCTGCAGAGTTCGCGCACCGCGATGGCCGACCGCACCTATTCCCGCGAGGAGATGGAAGAGATCTTCCGCCGCGCGGCAGAGCACACGCAGTTCCAGGAGAGCGGGGCCGACGCCATCAAGTACGAGGATCTCGTCGCGGCCGCGCGCGAGGTCGGCATCGATCCCAGCTCGGTCGCGGAGGTCGCGCGCAAGGTCGAGGCCGAGCGCGGGGCGGTGCAGCGCCAGGCCGACGACGACGCCGTCGTGCGACACGAGCTCGCCGAGCGGCGCCACCGCGCGCGGAGCTCGCTGCTGACGTACACGATCGTCTGCACCTTCCTCGCGGTGCTCGACTGGATGACGCCGGGCGGACCGTGGGTGCAGTGGGTCGCGCTGATCTGGGGGCTCTTCGTCGCCCTCGGCCTCGGTCGCGCGCTCCTCGCGCCGAGCGCGCGCGATCGCGAGCGCATCCTCCGCCGGGAGCAGAAGAAGCGCGCCAAGCGCGAGCGCGAGGAGCGACGCGCGCGGGCCGCCGAGGAGTGGAAGGCTCGCCTGTCTGCGCAGCAGGAGGCGATCCGACAGGAGCTGCGTCAGCAAGAAGAGAAGCGGCGCCAGCGCGAGCACCAGCGACGCGAGGCCAACCGCGAGCTCGAGCGCGCGAGCCGCGAATTCGAGCGCGCCGTGGAGGACGGCGTCACGCAGCTCCTCACCGTGCTCGCGCGACGCATCGGCGAGGCCGCCAAGGACGACGCGGGGCCGCGCGGCGACTTCGGCGACTTCGTGCGCCGCGAGAAGCAGCGCGCCAGCGGTGTGCCGGCGCAGGCAGAGGGCCCACGCGTGCGCGCCGCGGAGCCGAGCGAGCCCAGCCGCCCCACGGACACGTCGGAAGAGGACGAGACCGACGCGCGAGCCCGCGAGCGCGACCGCCGCGCGCGCCGCTGACGAAAACCGGGACGGTCCTGCGTTGTTGCATTCCCGCCGCAGAGACCTCGAAATTGCAGGGAAACCGCGGCCAAAACCGGGACGGTCCTGCATTCTCGGCAGGCTCAGCCCGCAGGCGCCAGGACACGCCTGCTCACGACGCGCGTCGCGACACCTGGAGCGCGCTGAGCTCCGCGTCGCGCTCGAGCTCCACCTCGATCGCGAAGAGCGCGCCCGCCGAGACGTCGCCACAGCGTGAGCGCTCGGCCCCACGCACCAGCTCGAGGCGCGCACCCTCTCGCGACACGATGACCCGATCCCCACCCGCGCTCGCGAGCGAGCAGCCGGGCCCGAAGACGTTGCCCTCTGCGTCGAACGAGATCTCGAGGCTCTCGTCCGCGCCGCGGAGCACCAGCGTGCGTGCGCCCTGCCCTTCGATCGACACGCTCAGCGCGCCGAAGACGAGGGAGGGCACACCGATCCGCACGCCCGATCGCGTCGCGCGCGCGCCGTCGAGATCGCCGGGGAGCGTGGCGCTGACGTAGGGCGAGCCCAGATCGCTCGGAAACAGAAGGCGATCGTTGGGCAGGCTCGCCCACGGGCCCGGCTCGTCCACGGCGCGGAGGCTCGCACCGGCTCCGTCGATCTCGAGCGAGAGGCCATCGACGAGGCGCGCCATCGCGTGCGGCTCCCGCTCGATCTCCAGTGCCACCATCGTGCCGAGGTGTGGCGTCCAGAGCTCGGCCGCGAGGCGCCCGCTGCGGTCGAGCCCCGCGACGATCACCCGATCCGCGCTCGTCGCGAGGCCGTGCACGGACACGACCTCGCTCGTGTGCACGAGCAGCTCGACACGCGGAGG
Organism: Sandaracinaceae bacterium; assembly: GCA_019694315.1. Classification (GTDB taxonomy): domain Bacteria; phylum Myxococcota_A; class Polyangia; order Polyangiales; family Sandaracinaceae; genus JAFLCL01. The sequence continues at coordinate 5,804 of JAIBCE010000027.1, read as the reverse complement.
ATCGCTCCGCACGTCGATCACGCGGAGCTCCGACACGAGGCCCGCGCGCGACACGTGGAGGAGCCGATCGAGGCCGAGGGGCACGACGAGGCTCGGGGCTGGCAGCGTCACGTCGAGGCTGCGCGCACGATCGAGGCCCGGATCGATGCGCTCGATCGCGTCGATGGGCGTGCCGTCGAGGGCCGTGCCACCGGCCACGACGATCGCTCCGTCGCTCGCGGCCAGGAGCACCGGATCGAGCCGCGGCGTCGCCAGCGCGGGCCCGAGGCTGGCTGTTCCGGCCTCGAGGTCGATCACGTCGATGCGGCCCACGAGCGCGTCATCTGCGCCGCCGCTCCGACCGCCCACGAGCACGAGCCTCCCTCCCACGCGGAGCGCCGCGTGATCGCGCCGCGGGCTCGAGAGCCGACCGCCCGGGCTCGCGCTCGCAGGCAGCGCGCCCTCGCCGAGGCGCTCGTAGCTGTCGTAGGCCGTGTCGCCCTCGCCGCTCGCGCCGCCCGCCACGATCACGTCGCGATCGAGCACCGACGCGCTCGCGCCCTCGCGTCGGTTGAAGAGCGCGTCGGGGTGCACGTCGGCGAACGTCGTGCGCGCATCGACGCGGACGATGCGGCGCTCGGCGCCCACGCCACCGACGATCCATACGCTCCCATCGGGATGCGCCACGAGCGCGGCGCCCTCGGGCAGCGTCGCGTCGGGATCGAGCAGCGCACACGGACGCAGCGCGGGCAGCACGGCGAGCGCGCGCGCGCGCTGGGCCTCCGGCAAGAGGCTGCGACCGACTGCCGTGTAGCTCGGCTCGCCATCGATCTCGACGAGCAGCGCGCGGAGCGCCGCGCGGAGCTCGGTGAGATCACGGATGCCCGAGGCCGTGAGCAGCTCGACCGTGTCCATCGGTCCCGGTGCGAAGTCGCCCTCGAGCCCGATGCGCGCGGCGCGCACGGACGTGGGCCGACACCGCGGATCACCCGCGCCGATGCGGATCTCGATCGGCACGACCACGGGCTCGGGCGTGGCGCACGCGGCGAGCCGCGGCGCGAGCGCGAGCGCGGCCGCGACGCGCCATGCGCCGAGCGCGCGCGTCTTCTTCGGGCTCGGCCGCGACGACATTCGGTAGCATCCTGCCGCATCCGCCGCGCGCGTCCCACCGCCGCGTGCGTCCGACTCGATGACCCCGCGCACCTTCGGCAAGTACCTGCTCGATCGCGAGATCGCCCGCGGCGGCATGGCGCGCGTGCACCTCGCGCGGCTACGCGGCCTCGGCGGCTTCGAGAAGACGCTCGTGCTCAAGGAGATCGACCCGCGCCTCGCGAGCGATCCCCGCTTCGTCACGCTCTTCGTGGAAGAGGCGCGGCCGCAACCGATCCGCTTGTTTTCACGCGGGCCCTCATGCTCCGCGCCGGAGGTGTCTCGTGCAACGTGAGCTCGCTGCAGCCAGTGGAGCGCTGATCCTCATCACGATGCAGGCGGGGTGCGGCACCAGCGCCCCGCACGCCGCAGCTTCGACAGCCTCGCAATCGCCAGCCGCTCCGGTCTCGAGCGTGGCATTCACACTCGACTGGCCCGCGGGCGCGAGCGCTGCGGTCACTGGAACGAGGACGCTGACCCGCACGGGCGGTGCCACGGGAGGGGGCGGCGGCGCGGTCTCGTTCCGACTGACCGTCGAACGCGACGGCTCGCAAACGGCAGTGCGGTCCTCGCAGCTGTCGCTTTCCGTTCGGCGGGCGCCGATCCCAGAGGACTCGCTGCAGGGAGTGCTCGCGATCGGGCTCTTCATCCCTTCGGCGCGGTGGACCGGAAATCTCGAGGGCCTGGAGCTGACCGCGTCGGAGGCCGATGGAGCCCTCGTGCGCGACGCTGTCGCGGGGGCTGTCGACGCGACGATGACGAGTCTCCCAGCGTTCGCCCAGCTCTCTGCGATCGTCGCGGGAGATCCGGACGTGCTGAGACGTCAGGCCGATGGAATCCTGGGCCTGATCACGGGGCTCGACGGCGTGGAGCTGGGTGTCGGGGAGGACGTTGCGTTTCGAGACGTGGCCACGTCGAACGTTGGGGTCGACGCTCCCTTGGAAGCCATGATCCGTGTCGGAGAAGCATGTCCGTGCGAAGACACCTCCACGGTCGGAGCGACGTGCAGAAGGCTGGAGCTCCGATCGACCTACGACGTCCGCCCGATCCAGGCTGCCATCGGCACCGCTGCAACAGTGCAGTCGATGGAGACGACCCACCGCCTGGTCGTTGATCCCGACACGCTGCTGCCTCATCGCATCGAAGGCGAGAAGCGCACGCGATTCTTGGTGAACGCTGGCACGCACGAGCTCGCTCTCACGGAGACGGAGCTGTGCGTGTGGGTCTTCCGCTGGCGCCCCACCCGCCCTTGAGCGCGCGGCCCGATCGAACACGGCGAGACTGAACGGCCCGCCTCGTCGTCGCCGCGACGGCGCGTGTCCGCGCGTCCTCGCCGTGTCCATGCTCGTGACGTTCACGTCCGCCATGCGCCGAGCGCGCGCGTCTTCTTCGGGCTCGGCCGCGACGACATTCGGTAGCATCCTGCCGCATCCGCCGCGCGCGTCCCACCGCCGCGTGCGTCCGACTCGATGACCCCGCGCACCTTCGGCAAGTACCTGCTCGATCGCGAGATCGCCCGCGGCGGCATGGCGCGCGTGCACCTCGCGCGGCTACGCGGCCTCGGCGGCTTCGAGAAGACGCTCGTGCTCAAGGAGATCGACCCGCGCCTCGCGAGCGATCCCCGCTTCGTCACGCTCTTCGTGGAAGAGGCCAACACCCTCGTCCAGATGAGCCACCCGCACATCGTGCCGGTCTACGAGCTCGGCGTCGTGGAGGGCACCTATTTCCTCGCGATGGAGCACGTGCGCGGCACCACGCTCGAGGCCCTCGTCACCGAGGGACCGCTCGATCCCGCCGAGGTCGCGCACGTCGGCGCGCAGGTCGCCGACGCGCTCGCCTACGCGCACGAGCGCTTCTCGCTCGTTCATCGCGACGTCACGCCACGCAACGTGATGATCGACGTGCACGGCCACGCGCGCCTGCTCGACTTCGGCATCGCGGCGCGTCTCGACGACGGCCACGAGGGCGCCGTCTTCGGCACGCCCGGCTACCTCGCGCCCGAGCAAGCACGCGGCGAGCGACTCACGGGCGCGGCCGATCTCTTCTCGCTCGGGGCCGTGCTCCATCGCGCCGCCACGGGCGAGCACGCGTTCGACACCGACGTCGAGCACGCGCGCGCGCTCACCTCGCCGAGCGCGCTCCCTGCGCTCGATCGGCTGCCCGACGAGCTCGCGCGCATCCTCCGCGCCGCGCTCGATCCCGATCCGACCAAGCGCCCCGCGAGCGGCAAGCTGCTGGCCGCGCAGCTGCGCGCCTTCCTCGCGGCGCGACGGCCCGAGGGCGTGGCCGACGCGCTCGGCGCGCGCGCCGATCGGCTCGCGATCCTGGCCGACGAGGCTCGCGACGAGGCAGGCGACGAGGGGCTCGTCACGCCCCCGAGCTCGGGTCGCACGCAGTCGCTCGCGACGAGCCCCGTGCTCGAGGAGATGCTCGGCACACCGCCGCACGCCGCGGAGCCCGCGACGAGCGAGGCCGAGGGCACCCAACCCATCGCGCGCGCCCCGGCCCGCGCGACCGAGAGCGTCTCGAGCACCACGCGCCTCGATCGCGCCGACGCGACCGCGCCCTCGGCCAACCCCGCAAGCGAGACGCGCGAGGAGGCGCGCGACGCGAGCCCGTCCCCCGCACGGGCCGACGCGATCTCCGCGAGCGCGAGCGACACCGCGCCCTCGAGCTCGCGCTCGTGGCTCGTCGCGGCGCTGCTCGCGCTGGTGCTCGGGGCCGCCTCGATCTGGGCGCTCTCCTACGCTCGCTTCGAGGCGCCCACCGGCGAGCCCCGTCCGGAGCCCATCGATCCGAGCCCGCTCGAGATCGATCCGCCCGACGCGAGCCTCGATGCCGTCGTCGAGGGTCTCGATGCGGGGCTCACCGACGACGCGGTCAGCACGTCCGACGATGCGAGCGTCGTCGACGACTCGCTCGAGCCCGACGACGCGGGCGACCTGCGCGATGGCCCCTCGCGCGCGCCGCGCGACACGGGCCCACGCCGCGCGAGCGACGCACACGTGCGCGCACCCGATCGCGCAGGCACCGGCGCGCTGACGGTGCAGGCCTTGCCCTGGGCCGACGTGCTCCTCGACGGCGAGCGCCTCGGCCGCACGCCGCTGCGCGATCGGCCCGTGCCCGCGGGTGATCACGAGCTCACGCTGCGCTGCCCACCGCTCGGTCGCGAGGTCTCGCGCACCATCCACGTCCCGCGGGACGGCGCGACGCGCTGGACCGCGAACCTGCAGACGAGCCCGCCCACCCTCAGCCAGCGCTGACCCGAAATCGGCCGCAGAGAACACCCGAATTCACGCGACGCGACGCCGTGGGTGGCCATGCCCCGAGACGCGTGAGGCGTCGAGCACCGTCGCCCAGCCCGCGTCCTCACTGCGATCGATCGCGTCTCCGCGAACGCCTCCGGCAGGCTCGAGGGGAGTTGCGAGCGCCACGAGCGCCAGGGCGAGCAGGCTCGAGGGCCGGAGGCGCGGGACGCTCAGCGCGCGACGCGGCGTACGGTGAGCTCCACGCGCGCACCGCCGCTCAGCACCAGATCCGTCGAGAACGCGCGGCGCACGTGCGTCTGGAAGGCGCGCACACGATCCGAGTCCGTCGTGCTCTGCATGGCGTCGAGCACGCTCGCGGGCACCGCGCGAGCGACGTGTCCGGGCGTGCGCAGGCCGCGGCCGGGCAGGCGCGTCGAGAGCACGAGATCCGTCGCACCGTAGCGCTGCCGCACGGCCTCGAGGATGTCGTCGAGGTTCCTCGGCTCGGGGCGCTCGATCTCCGCGTCAGGCCCGGGCTGGACGAGGATCTGGATCGACTGCCCCGCCGCGCTCTCGGGCACGGCCACGCTCAGACGACGCACCTCTTCGTCGCCCGACCAGCGGCGAAGCACCACGCGCACCTCCACGGGCTCGCCAGGGTTCACCTCGGTCGCATCGACCGACGCATCCACGATCTCGGCCGTGTCGTGCGCGAAGCGCAGCGAGAGCTCGATGTCCACCGAGCGAAGGCGCGTGTCCACGAACGGATTCGCATAGGCCACCTCGATCGCGTCGAACGCGCGGATGTGCGAGAGCGTGCTCGCCTGCCCCGCGCCGGTGGCCGCGTAGCCGCGATCCACGAGCTCGATCGGCGACGCGATCCCCTCGATCTCGACGCGGCTGCGCGCCTCGAACATCACGTCGTCGTTGTCCGCGGCGATGGCCTTCACCGCGCTCTGCACGGCGCCGCCGAGGATCATCGGCGTGAGCGCGCGGTGGCTCGAGACCTCGAAATTCCACTCCGTGCGCTGCTCGGTCGGCAGTCCCGTCACGCGAAGGTGCACGGGCACCATCGCGGGCTGGAGCGTGGTGTCCACGACGATCGCGGCCTGCCGGTCCTGCACCATCGTGCCGAGCGGCGCGACCGGCTCGGCGATCTTGAACGAGCGCTGGAAGCTCGCGAGCACGTGGAGCACGCGCGCGACCGCCGTGGGGAAGCCCACCTCGCCGCCCTCGACCATCGGGTGACCGAAGGCCACGAGGCGCTGTCCCTCCACGTGCGTGACGGTGCCGACGACGGTGCTCGCCACGTCGCCGCGCGCGAGCGTGACCGCGAGCGCGCCGCCATCGACGAACTGCTGCGCCGGCGTGCCGGGCGCTGGCGGCGTGCCCGCACCACCCGCTTGCAGCACGTCCAGGCCATACGGC
>JAIBCE010000326.1 GCA_019694315.1 Sandaracinaceae bacterium | reverse complement strand
GCGCGTGGCCGGTGAGACCTCGGGGGTCCCTCGCTCGCTCGCTGGCTCCGCCGTGGTGAGCTCGGCCGTGGTCGTCGTGGGTGGGGTCGCCGTGGGCGGCGTCGTCGCGGGCGGGGTCGCGGTCGGGGTCGTCGCGGGCGCGCTCGTGGAGGCCGTGCGCGCGCGCGTCTCGGCGCCGCGCATCACCGCCCACGCACCGAGCGTCGCGATGCCTGCGAGCGCGAGCGCTCCGAGCGAGAGCATCGCGGTCGTCGCGCGCGGCGCCGCCGGGCCCCGCGGTGGCGGCGGCGCGGGAGGCGATCCGCCGCCACCCACGCCGAGCCGCGCCGCGAGACGCGCCTTCTGCGCGGGATCGAGGCGCCGCGCGCGCTCGTGCTCCACGAACGCCCTGAGCGGATCGTCGGGACCGAGCGGTGCCGAGGGCTCGTCACTCACGACCCACCTCCCCTCCGAGCGCAGCGCGGAGAGACTCGCGCGCGAGCCGCAGCCTCGAGTAGGCCGTCTTGAGCGGGCACTCCATCGTCGCGGCGATGTGGTCCATGGGCACTCCCTCCACGTCGAACATCACGAAGACCATGCGCTGCTCCTCGGGCAGGCGGGCGAGGGCGCGCTCGAGCAGCGCCAGGGTGCGGCGCGACGCGACCTCGTGATCGGGCGCGCGCGCGCTGCCCTCCGTGTGATCGAGGGTGTCGGAGGACTCCTCGTAGCGGCGGTGCGCGCGGCGTCGGTGATCGGAGGCCGTGCGCCAGGCGATCTCCCAGAGCCACGTCTTGAGGGTCGCGGTGCCCGGCTCGAAGCTCGAGAGCCGTCGATGCACGACGAGGAACACCTCCTGCATCACGTCCTCCACGTCGCTCGGCGGCACCCGCATCTGATGGAGAATTCGGTACACGTAGTCGGCGTGGTCTTCGAAGACCTGCGCGAATTCGGGTACGGCGGGCGCGAGCATCCCGGCCTTCATGGTGCGGGAGCGACCGCTTTCTCACGGGCTCGCGGATCCCCCGGTTCGGAGGGCGATCCGAGGTCGGCCGTGAGACGGAGCGCGAGCTCGATGCGCCCCCAGATCGGCTCCATCGCCACGAGGAGCCGCTCCTCGCCCGAGAGCGTGGCCGTGAAGCGATGCGCCACGAGCGGCACGCCGAGCTCCGTCGAGAGGCTCAGGCCGATCGTGTCGGCGAGCCACCACGTGCCCCGCAGCTCGGCCACGGGCGCGAGCACTCCGACGCTCGCCTCGCGGACCACGCGGAGCCCCACGCCGCTCACCGCGAGCTCGCCTCCCTCGACGCCCACGCATCCCTCGAGCGCGAGCACACGGTCGTGCGCGAGCACGGGACACGCGGCGAGCGCGATGGAGAGCACCCCGAGGTGCACGCCCGCACCCTCGGTGACGAAGGCATCACCGGGGACGAGCCCCGCCGAGACCACGAACGACGTGACGCCGCGGAGCGAGAGCCCGAGGCGCGCACGCGCCGAGCCTGCCAGGCCCGGCAGGTAGCCCAGGCTCACGCCACCCGAGAGAAGCGCGTCGAGGGCCCATCGATCGCGCGGCCCAGGCGGAGCAGGCGGCGCGTCGATGGCGTCGGATCGACCTGTTTCGTGGGCGATCTCGGGCTCTGGCACGACGAGCGAGGCCTCGCGGCCCGAAAGATCGAGCATGAGGGCGAGCACGAGCGCGATCGCGTGGGTCGTTCCCTCGCAGCTGCGTCCCTCGCCCCTCAGGGTGCGCCTGCCGAGCACCGAGGTGGCGTCCTCGAGGGTGATCGTCGCGGCCCAGCCGCCGGCCTCGGCGTGCACCTCGACCGTCGCGCCGAGGTGCGGTCGCGCATCGCCGCCCTCGACGAACACGGCATGGCCGAGCATGCGCTCCACACGCTCGGTGAGCGCAGCGGCCTGCCCACATGCCGCAGGCAGCTCGGCGCGGAGCGTGACGAGCACGTCGTGATCGAGCTCCTGCGCAGAGGCGGTCGGAGCCGCGTCGAGGAAGCCGAGGACCAGCGCGAACACCCAGAGCGCGAGGGCGCGCATGCGTGCGATGGTTTCGCGTGGCGCTCGGCGTGGTCAACGACGTTCTCGTGAGAAACGCGCGAGGCCGCGCCCATGGAGCGCTCGAGGTGCCCATGACGCCGTTCGTTCCTCGACCCTCGATGTTCCTCCGCGCGCTCTTCGGCCTGAGCCTCGTGATCCAGCTCGCGGGCTGCGCCTGCTCGACGAACGTGGGCAGCGACGAGGCCGACGGCGGCCTCGACGCACGCCGGCCGGCGGCGGGCGCCTACGACGAGTGCGGCAACGGCCTCGACGACGACGGCGACGGAGAGATCGACGAGGACTGCTCCTGCGGGACCGGAGAGGTCCAGCCTTGCTGGGACGGCATCCGCGCGCAGCGTGGCGTCGGCGAGTGTGGCGACGGCGAGCAGCGCTGCAGCGCGACGGGCTCGAACGAGTTCGGTCGCTGGCTCGAGTGCACGAGCACACGCGGACCGGGCACCGAGCGCTGCGATGGCAGCGGCGACGAAGACTGCGACGGCGCGATCGACGAGGGCTGCACGCCCTGCGACGAGGGCAGCACGCGCGACTGCGGCGTGGAGTTCGTGATCGCGCCGTGCACGGCGGGCACCCAGACCTGTCGCGGCGGTGCCTGGAGCACGTGCGAGGGCGCGATCGGGCCGAGCGCGGAGGTGTGTGGCAACGGCACCGACGACGACTGCGACGGGGAGATCGACGACGCCACCTTCTGCGGCTGTAGCCCCGTGCCCGAGATCTGCGGCAACGGCACCGACGACGACTGTGACGGCGCCACGGACGAGCTGCCGTGTGGCGGCGGCGGGGACGCGGGTGTGCCGGACGCGGGCAGCTGCACACGGCACGTGTGCGCGGCGAGCGAGTGCGGTGTGATCGACGACGCCTGTGGCGGGACGATCGACTGCGGCGCGTGCCCCGTGACCTGTGGCCCGACGCTCGAGCGCGTCGCGTCGCTGCCCGGTGCGCTGGTGGATGCGTTCACGATGTCGGGCGGCACGCTCTACGCGCTCTTCGACACCTCGAGCGGCACGACGATCCGCGCGATCGACCCGCACGACTGGAGCGCGCGCGTCGTGCAGGACGCGGGCACCTACGTGCCTCACCAGTCCTTCGCGGTCGACGGGGAGCGGCTGTGCTTCGCGACCGCGACCGGCGGCGTGCGGTGCGGACCCCTCGCGGGCCCCTACGATGCGCTGCCCCTGCCGAGCGGCATGACGAGCGCGATGAGCGCCGTCGCGATCGGCGGCGAGGACGTGTACTGGATGGCCGACGCCGATGCCGGCCCCCCGACGCGCCTCGCGCTCCTCCGCACGACGGCCGGCACCACCACCGAGCTCTGGCGAAGCGACGCCTTCGGAGACGGCGCGACCGTGCTCTCCGCGAACCGACAGATCTTCGCGGACCCGAGCGGGGTCACGGTGGTGCTCGCGGACATCCACTTCCTCCACTATCCGAATTCGGCGGGCGGCGAGTCCGGCGCGACCGGTGCCTTCAGCAGCGACGGCACGCACGAGCACGTGACGCGCTTCACGCGCGACGGCGCGCGGAGCGGTCGCTGGGACAGCGGGCCCGTGCCGATGATCCCGGAGCCGGAGCGGGCGCGGACCCACTGGGATCTCGTGCTCGCCACGCTCGGCGGCGCGCGCGACGGAACGAGCCTCTTCTGGGCCGAGTCGGCAGAGGCCTGGGGCATCACCTCCGAGGTCTCGATGTCGCTGGCCGCCTCCCCGCCGAATCCGCTGCGGCTCCGCACGCGCTCGCTCGAGGGCGCCGAGGCCGCGGCGACGCTGATCGACGACGCGGCGGCGACGAGGCGCTCGGTGTTCTTCGTCCACCCGACGCGCGGCCACGTGTACGTGATGACGTACGTGTATGCCGGAACGGACGTGACGGAGAGCCGGCTCGAGCGCGTCGCGCGGAGCGGTGGTGCGCTCGAGACCGTCGCCTCGATCCCCACGGCGACGACGCCCCTGCGCGCGCTCTCGGCGGTCACGCAGATCGGCGACTGCCTCGTGGTGGGGATCCGTCGCGGGAACTTCGACTCCGAGATCCACACGATCCGCGTGGACTGATCGCGCGATCGCGCGATCGCGCGACCGTGTCCCCGAGGTGCTCAGCCGGGCACCTTGGGTACCTCGTGGCGCAGGTCGGGGTCTCCGTGCACCAGCGTGATCGCGAGCGATCCATAGAGCGTGCGATCGAGCGAGGCCCCCTCGTGCATCGCCTCGAGGCCCTCGCGATCGAGCACCACGCCTGCGCGCGCGAGCCCCCCGGCCAGGGTCTCGAGCGAGCTCGTGTGCACTTCGAAGTGGAAGGTCACCTGCACCCCGGAGAAGAAGTGCACGTCGAGGATCGACGCACGCGCCTCACCGAACGCGTCGTCCACCGCGTTGATCGTCTCGTTCGGATCGCCCTTGGCGATGCCCTGCAGCACCAGACGACCGCCCCAGCGCTCGAGGAAGGCCCACATGGCAGGCCGATCATGACCGCGAAACGGGGCGCTCGCGAGCCAGAGCGCGTCAGCTCGCGTCGGGGCCCTCGATCTCCACGCGGCGCACGTCGCGGCTCTCGAGCCACGCGGAGAGCTCGTTCATCTCGTCGTCGGTCGCGATGCCGATGCAGCCCGCCGTCGAGTCGATGACGTTGAGGTAGGGCCCGAGCGCGCGGAGGTGTCGCGGTGGGCCGTGGATCCCGATGGCGCTCCCGGTGTAGCCCGCGCGCTCCTGCTCGAGCGTGGGATAGCCGACGAGCACGAACGTACCGAAGCGATCACTGGGTCGAGGAGGCGCGAGCGCGTAGCTGCCGAGCGGTGTCCGGAGATCGCCCTCGCGCGTCTTGCCCAGCCCACCCCGCCCGAGGCGCACACGGTAGGCGTGCACAGCGACCCCGTCCTCGCACGCGACGAGCGCGTGGGTGCGCGTGTCGATGCGCACGACGCGCTCGGCGGTCGGACATCGCGGGAGCTCCGAGGGCACCGAGGACCGCTGCTCGAGCCACACCGCGATCGAGAGCACGAGCGCGCTCAGCGTCACGCCCACGCTCGTGCGCAACGAAGGACGGGCCACGCGGGCTCGACGCACGAGGCGCCACGTTCCATTCCACGCCGCGCCCTTCGATCGCGTGCCGCGGGCACACGGATCTCACGGGACGAGGAGCCAGCGGCCGAGCGCGCGCAGGTCCTCCTCGCCCACGCCACACGCCTGGCGCACGTAGCCCTCGATCGAGCCATGACGCGCGACGAGCTCGCCGAGGACCGTGCCGAGGATCTCGGGCTGCGTCCGGAGAACGGTGTGCATGCGCGCGTCGGAGACCGTGCGGAGCGTGGCCGCTCGCAGCACGCGGGCCAGACGCTCGAGGCGCACCGCGTAGCGCTCGTCGGTCTCGCGATACGAGGCGAGGACGCGCGGCTCCGGCACGCCGAGCGTGCGCTGCACGAGCGCGACGACGAGGCCGGTGCGATCACGGCCGGCCGTGCAGTGCACCCACGACGAGGCCCCCTCGCGCTGGGGCAGCGCCAGCAGCACCGCCCCGAGCTGGCTCGCGCGCTCGAGCACGAGGTGCCGGTAGTAGCGCGCCACGACCGCGCGAAAGCGTGCCTCGCCCTCGCGCGCCACGAGGAAGCGCGCGAGATCGCCCACGCCCACGTCGTACCGGGGATCCTCGTGCAGAGGCACCCACGCGCGGCGCGCGGTCGCGAGCACGGTAGCAGGACGGCGCCGCCGCTCACGCGCCGTCCGCAGGTCGCAGACGAGCGCGATCGACAGACCCGCGAGCACTGCGCGATCACGGGCGGAGAGCAGCGACGGAAGCTCCGAGCGGAACAGGCGCCCCGCGCGCAAGCGCCTCCCCTCGGCGGTGGGCAGATCGCCTGCGTCGCGGAAATTCGGGAGCCGCTCGAGCGAGATCACGCCTCATTGCAGCAGAGTTCTTGTGCCTCGGCAGCCGTCGTCGTGCTCTTCTCGCCGCGTGAGCACGACGATGACCGCCGACGACCAGGCCGAGCTCGCCCGTCTCGACGGGCTCTGCAGCCGCCGCCGCGATCACGAGGCGATCGCTGGGCTCGAGGCGCTCGCGACGAGACATCCGGGGCACGCGATCGTGTCCTTCCTCCTCGGGCGTGCGCTCCGCCGGGTGGGCGAGCGTGTGCGCGCGGGCGCCCTCTTCGCCGCCGCTGCGAGGCGGCTCCCCGACGACCCGCACCTCCAGCTCGGCCTCGCGTGGAGCGCCCTCGACGCGGGCGATCTCGAGCGCGCGGTGGCCCTCTGTCGCGGCGCACGCGAGGTCCCCGCGCTGCGCGGCGAGGCGCTCTCGATCGAGGCACAGGAGCGCGAGGCCGCCGGCGCCAGCGAGGCCGCGCGCGCCCTCTTCCTCGAGTCGTACGAGGCGCGACCGATGCTCGACGTGCTCGCTGCGTGCGAGCGCCTCTCGCACATCGAGCACGATCCCGCCGGACGCCGCGCCGCGTGGCCGATCGGCGTCGTGCAGCGCCGCTGGCTCTTCCGGACGCTCGAGAGCGCCCTCACCGCGCGCTCGCGTGCTCGCTTCGGCGAGCTCGAGGCGATGAAGCAGCTCACGGCGGGCTGCGATCACGGCGCGAGCCTCACGGCGAGGTGGGCGGAGCGTGCCGGGGTGGACCGCGTGGTGCTCTTTCGTGCGCTCTCGGATCGCGGAGGCTTCTGCGACTGCGAGGTCTGCCTCAACGCCTCGCGCGACGACGACGCCGACGTCGAGGTCTTGCTGGTCGCAGGACGCCTCGAGGGCCGCTTCGCGAAGGGCTCCGCGCTGCCGTCCTTCTTCGCGCGCGAGGCGGTCGGGGCCCCACACCTCTCGGACAGCGTGGAGCGAGATCGCGAGGGCGCCCGTGAGACGTTCGCGCTGAGCTTCGTCGGCGACGCGATCGAGATCGCGCCGCAGCTCGTGAGCGATGGGCTCGTCGCCGATCTCGCCCACACGCTCACGCAGGAGGACGCGTCGCTGCGCGTGACGCTCGTCGTCGTCGCGCCCGACCTCCTCGATCCGCGCCAGACGCCCGCGACGGAGCTCGTCTCGATCTCGTCGGAGGGGGTCACGAGCCTCGTCATCACGAGGCCGCTCTCGGAGACGCTCACCGAGCGCCTGCCCTGGCTCGAGCCCGCGCTGGGCGCGCTCGAGCGGGCCTTGCCGAGCAAGGTGGGGCCTTCGCTCGAGGGCTCGCGCTCGCGGGGGCGCTCGGAGCTCGGAGATCCTCGCTCCGACACGAGGCTCCTCGCGCGAGGTGCTCGCGGGCTCCTGCTCGACGCATCGCGGGCCTCGTCGTCGGCGGACGCGCCCGAGCTGCCCGCCACGTTCGTGCTCGCCGACGACGGCTCGCACGCAGCGTGGCTGCGCGGGCGGCGCGCGACGGGCGAGCTCGTCGTCGAAGATCGACCGCGCGAGTCACGCTGCGTGCTCGCGGTCGATCGCTTCCACGGCGCCCTCGTGCTCGACGTCGCGCGCGGTCGCGTGCTCGCCGCCGCGGGCGACGAGATCGTCGCGATCGATCTCCGCTCCGGCGCGCGTCGCGTGATCGGGCTCGGCGAGCAGGTCGCTTCGGCCCCCGACGCGCGCACGCTCGCGATCGCGCGCGAGCGCACCGCGACGATCACGCTGACCGACGCCGATGGACGCCCGACGCTCGCGCCCTTTCGGGGCCGTGCGCCGATCTTCTCGCCAGAGGGACGATGGCTCGCCTACCTCGCGCGCGAAGATCGTCGCGCGGAGGGCACGAGCTACCAGGCGTTCGTGCTCGACCTGCGGCGCGGCACGCATCGACGCGTGGGCCCCACCTACGACGAGGCGTGCTGGCTGAGCTTCGCGCTCGAAGGCAGCGCGCTCGTGTTCCAGGCGCGCGTCGCACGACGCTGGATCCCCCTCGACGACGGGCGCGCGAGGCTCGAGGAGAAGGAGCGACTCTTCCTCGTCGAGCTCGAGCGCGAGGAGGCGTGTCGTGAGCTCTACGCCACCAGCGGCGGCAGCATGCGCATCGTCGCGCCGCTCGCACACCCGCGCCTGCCCCTCGTCGCGCTGCGAACGCAAGACGCACCGCGGATCGGGCAGCGCCTCGTCACCGTGCCCACCGACGCGAGCGCGGCTGAGCACGTCATCGCACACGAGCCCCTCTCGCCGGTGCGCTGGTTCGTCGGTGCGTGAGATCGCTGGGTGACCGATCAGGCGCGCCCCGCGCGCAGCCCGTTCTCGGTAGGCTGTGGGCATGGCCAAGCCGACCTCGATCGACGACTACCTCGCGAACGTCCCCGAGGATCGCCGCACGGCGCTCGAGTCGCTGCGGGCGCAGATCCACGCGCTCCTGCCAGGCTGCGAGGAGTGCATCTCGTACTCGATGCCTGCGTTCCGTTGGCGCGGGCAAGTCATCGCGGGCTTCCAGGCGACGGCCAAGGGCTGCTCGTACTACCCGTTCAGCGGCAGCACGCTGGCGAGCCTCGCGAGCGAGCTCTCGGCGTATTCGCAGACGAAGTCGGCCGTGCACTTCTCGCCCGAGAAGGGCCTGCCCAAGGCGCTCGTGAAGAAGCTCCTCGCCGCACGAAAGGCCGAGATCCTCGGCTGATCGGGCGCGAGCCAGACACGTCAGATCGCCCAGAAAACAGGGCGATCTCGCGGCCCGATGCGGATCAGCAGGCGCCAGCCGCGGCGCACGTGAAGGTCTCGGCGGCGACGCCCGCGCTCCCTGCGCTTCCGTCGACGCCGTCGTCCTCCGCGCCCATCGCCCCCGGCGCGCTCACGCCGCCGACGCCAGCCGCGCCCGGGGTGCCGCCCGTGTAGATCGCGCCCGTCACGGTGACCGTCGACGACATCGAGAAGACACCGACCGAGGGTCCGCCCGCGCCGCCACCGCCACCGCCGGAGTGACCGCCGTGACCGCCC
>JAIBCE010000325.1 GCA_019694315.1 Sandaracinaceae bacterium | reverse complement strand
CCAACCGGCATAGGGAATGTGCAGCTTCGACGAGGGCATCGAGGCCACACCACGGTGAAGGAAGGAGACCACGCCCGCCTCCGAGACGCGCTCCATGTAGAGCTCGATCTCCGGCGCAACCGTGCTGTCTTCGAAGCCGATGTGGACGCGCTGCGCGGTGAGATCGACCGAGAGACGAAGCGTCTGCCCCGTCGCCATCCCGGTGGCGCGAAGCTGGAGGAGGTAGTCCTCGGCGGGGCCTTGGAACGCGAGCACGAGCGTGGGCGTCTCTGGAGCGGAGGCGCGGTACTGGACATCGGGCGCGTCGGTGCGGAAGGTGATCGTGTCTTGCTGTGTCGGGTCGAGCTGCACGTTCTCGACACTCAGTGCGAAGCCCTGGCCCGTGAGGAGCACTTCCGAGTCGCTCGGCGCCGTGAGGCGTGAACCGTCGAGCGTGACCGTCAATGTGCCCTCGCGGGGCACCGTGCACTCGGGCGACGGGCTGTCGTTGCCGAGACCGGAGCGCGGCGTGCGACAGCTCGCACCGGGGATGCCGTTGACCATCGCGCCATCGGAGCCGATGCCGGAGACACGGCCGCTCCCATCGCGGATCGAGAGCGCACCGCCACCGCTGGCTTGAAGGTAGACGGTCGAGCCGCGTGTCCCCGCACCTGCCATCGCTGCATCGCCGCAGAAGGGGCATGCATGCGGAAGCGTGGCGCGGCGGGGCTCCACATCGGCGAGCACGAGCGTTCGTGTCGTTGCGTCGCCCATGTAGTCGATGGGCATCTCCATCGGATTGGTCGATGTGATGTACGACCACGTATCGGCCGCGACGTTCACCGTGACGACCTTCTCCTGATTCGCGAAGTTGTTGTCGTAGACGACGATCTCCGCGACATCGGCGCTCGGTCGTCGAACCATGTAGGGCGTGACGGCATGCCCGTGGCCGCGCCCCGGGCTCGTGTAGACACCGAGCACGGTGCCCGGAAAGGAGCGGCCTTGCGCGAGGTCGCGCTCCAAACGTTCCACGACTTGGCGCGGCGTCAGGTCACTCTCGATCGAGGTCGTCGCCTGCGTGGCGTACCAAAACGCCAGCTCGCGCTGGAGCGGCTCGTTGCCCACCAAGGTCAGCGCGAAGGGGTCCGGCGCACCGAAGGTCGTGCTGTCGAGCCCACCGGAGTAGAACAATGCCGCGACGACGGCCATGCCCTCGCAATGGCCTCCATCCATCGCCGCGTTCTGTTGCTCCATCCATTGCTGGGCTTGTGGCACGAGCACGCAGTCACCCGTCGCGCTCTCGCACACCTGCGGGCCGAGGAGCCTGCGCATCTCGACGGCGGTGAGGTTCGTGACCGGTGGCGTGTTCGTGTAGTTCTCGAACATGAAGCCACCCGGCATCGCGCGAAATCCCCAATCCGCACCCATGCCGACATTGGACGCATCGGAGCCGCTCGGGTCTGTGTCGTGATCGCCGCTCCCGCCATCGCCGCCGCTTGCGTCGATGGGCATCGGGCTGTTGTCGCAGGCGCCTGCCAGCGCACAGGCGACGAGGGTTGCCGTGGAGAGAAGACGCTGACGTGTGCTGCGCATGAAGAGCCTCCGGGACGCGAAAGACAAAAGGACGCACGAGCCCATCGCGCACGCGGAGCGACATCGGCGGATGTCCTCTCGCAGCCGTGTGCCCTGGGCGAGTGCGTGCCCTCAAGATCTGCTACGGGGCTGCGGACTTCAACGATGCGTGCCTAGAGATTCTTCGAGCATCGTGGGCAGTGATTCGCTGCGGACCCCCAAGGCGGCTCGGCGCCTCCCAGCTCGCTCCGCGAGAAGGATTCGCGTCGCCCCGGATGACCCGCTCCGACTGGATCAACGACGCGTGCCTGGAGATTGTTCGAGGTCGGGTGACGAGAGCGAGTTCCACTCGACTCCAAGCCGGAAGCTCATTCCGGCCCGTCCGAGTCGGGCTCCTCGACGACCTTCTCCGGATGGGTGCGGACATCCAGGAGCGCATCGAGGAGCTCCAGCGCGGCGGCGCGCGGCACGGCGAGCAGCTCGTCCGCGAGGTCGAAGGCGATGAGGATCACGTCGTCTCCCAGCTCCTGCCCCGACAGCTCACGCCACACCTCTCGTGCCCGCTCCCTGTCGAAGCCTGGGCCGGCGGGGTACATCGAGAGCAGCGCATCGTGGACGGTCCCTCCGTCGCGCAGAGCGTCACGCAGGCCGGGCAGAGCGCCGGTGACGCCCCCGTTCACCAACCAGACCAGCGGGTCCAGCCGCCCTGCACGCGAGTCGAGCAAGACGCCTGTAGGTGGACGGACCAGGGGCAGGGTCAGCCCCGCGGCTCTCAGCTGAATCATGCGACCACCCTTCGCGAGACGAGCGGATGCGCGACTCCTCGGGGCGACGAGCTCATGGGTGTGTGAGCACGTCGTCGAAGCGGGCCAGCGCGTCGAGGAGCGGGACCGCGTAGCCGAGGCCCTCGATGTGGTGGCCCACGTGCATCGCCACGGGCTCGCCCTCGGCGTCCACGAGGAGCTCTCCGCGGAGCGCGCTCGCGTCGTGCGCGAGCACCGGATGATCGAGCGTGACGGTCGGTGACTGCGCGCGTCGCATGCCGAGCATCGTGCCGCAGAAGTGCTCTCCCGGCGGCGGGAGGAAGGGCGTGACCACGCCCGGTGTCAGGGCGCTCGCGGTGACGACGCCTGTGCGATCGAGGACGAGGCTCCGCACGATCGAGCCCACCTCGGGCGCGCGCCTCCGCGGGTGGAACGGGGGCGCCACGAGCCCCTCCACGCGCACGATCGCGAGCTCACCGTCGATCGCGATCGGGCCGACGACATGCGCGCTCGGGTGGCTCGGGAGCGCGACCGAGGAGTTCGGCTCCTCGAGCGTGCCCATGTCCTCGGCGAGCGTGAGCACGAGGCCGCGTCCCACCACGAGACCGTCGAGCGTCGCGCCCATGGGGATGTGGAGCTGGACCATGCTCGGGTGCGGCATCGCGTCGGGATCGGTGCGCGTCGGGCTCGCGATCGTGAGGCGATCGCGGAGGGTCGCGTCGCGCGCGTCCTCGAGGTGCGACGGATCGCCAGGCTCGAGCGGCACTCGCTCGAACGAGGCCGGGCAGCGGAGCGGCGCGAGCGCGTCCCAGCCCGCGACGGGCGCGATGCGTCCGCCCGTCGCGGTGACGATGCCGACGAGCGCGCCGCCTGCGTCGAGCGCCGGCCCACCGCTCATGCCCGGGGCGACCGCGGCGCTCGTGGACAGGCCCGCGCGCAGGGGCAGAGCGCCTGCCTCGATCGCGCTGGCGTCGTCGTCGGCCGGCGCCTCACCGAGCACGACGCCGATGGATCGTGACGGCGTCGCGCCCTCGAGCGATCCCGCGAAGCCCGAGAGGAGCACCCACGCCCCCGCCTCGACGCTCGCCACGGGCACACACGCGCTCGTGGGCTCGCGCGTCTCGAGGAGCGCCAGATCTCTCCCGTCGTCGCGCTCGATCACGCGCGCGCTCGTCGTGTGCCCGTCGGGCCAGGTCACGCTGGCCCACGCGAGATCGACGACGACGTGCGCCGCGGTGAGCACGTGGCCCTCGCCCGAGACGAGCGCGCCGCTCGCGCGACCGTGGCTCGCGCCGTCCACGTGCACCGTCGCGCTGCCAGCGCGTGCGAGCCAGCGCGCGAGCGCCTCCTCGATCGCCGAGGGGGTGTGCGTCGAGATCGCGGTCGCTCGCGCGATCTCGGCTTCGGCGTGGGCCGCTCGCGCGGCGCGGATCGGCGCGGGCGCTGCCAGCGCGGGCGGCGGGGACACCGGCTCGGCCGAGCCCGCGCACGAGGCGAGGAGCACGCCCAGGGCCGCGCACGACCACGCATGTCGAAGGGGATCTCGCGAGCTCCGCGCACGCACCGTGCGCGATCGACCGAGCCTCGTGGCGCGACCTTGGGTCCCCCCCGCGGTCACGGGGTGAGCGGCCTCGTGTCGAGCCGCGCGCGAGGCGTCCGCGAGAGCTGCTCGAGCCGCGCGCGCACCCACTCGGCGACGTCGAGGGGCCCGAGCGCCGGGCGATGACGCCGGAGCGCGAAGAGCGTGCGCGCGAGGGCCTCGGTGGTGGGGAAGCGGTCCTCGGGACGACGCGAGAGACAGCGGAGCACGAGCTCGGCCACGTCCTCGTCCATGCCGCGCACGTCGGGGGCCGCCGCTTCCTTGATGCGATCCATGACGACGAGGGGGCTCTCGCCGTCGAACGGGCGTCGTCCGCGCAGGAGCTCGTAGAGCATCACGCCGAGGCCGAACTGATCGCTCGCACCCGAGAGCGGCGCGCGCGCGATCTGCTCGGGCGACATGTACGCGTACTTGCCGCGGCGCAGGTGCGCCTGCGTGGTCTCGGCCACGTGGGTCTGCTTGGCGATGCCGAAGTCGCCGAGCTTCACGTGGCCGTGTCGCGCGACGAGCACGTTCTGCGGCGAGACGTCGCGGTGCACGAGGCCGAGGGGCAGACCGCGCGCGTTGGTGCGCGCGTGCACGTAGGCGAGCGCGATCGCGACGGACTCCGCGAGGTAGAGCGCGAGCGCGGTCTCGACGGGCTCGCCGAGGGTGAGGGTGGAGAGGTCCGCGCCGTCCACGAGCTCCATGCGCACGTAGTAGACGCCCTCGTCCACGCCCAGATCGTGCACGGCCACGAGGCACGGATGATGGAGCTGCGCGCCGAGGCGTGCCTCGTCGAGGAGGAGCTTCTCGAGCGAGACGTTGCCGCGCAGCTCGGGCAAGAGGACCTTGAGCGCCACGTCCTCCACGAACCCGCTGGCGCCGAAGGCCTGCGCGTGGAGCACCTCCGCCATGCCGCCGCGGCCGAGGAGGCCGAGGATGCGGTAGGGCCCCAGGCGCGATGGAAGGCTCACGCCCACGATGGTGGCCCAGCCGCGCGCGAAGCGCATGTCGCCCACTCCCGACACAGGATCGGCGAGACGCCGATCCGTGTGTAGCGGGTCGTCACGCGCCGTGGGCTTCGCGCTCGCTTGACCTGCTCGGGGGCGTTCGTGACGATGCCGCGCGTGCAGGAGCCACCGATCGCAGCGACACCTCCGGCTCGCGGCGCTGGGCTCTCACGAGAGGTCCTGCTCGCGGCGGGCGCGAGCGTGCTCGTGGCCGCGGTCGCGGCGATCGTCGTGGGCGGGCCCATGGACGAGCTCTGCCTCGACGACGCGTACATCCACATGGCGTACGCGCGCAGCCTCCGCCTCGGCGAGGGCCTCAGCTACAACCCCGGCGACTGGGAGCTCGGCACCACGAGCCCGCTCTGGGTGCTGCTCCTCGCGATCCTCCCTTCGCTGAGCGTGGGCTGGGTGAAGGCCCTCGGCGTGCTGCTGCACGCGCTCGGCGCGGGCGTCGTCTCGCTCACCGCGGCCGAGCTCGTCGTGGGCACCGACCCCGCGCGCACGCCGCACGCGCCGCGGATCGCCGCGCTCGTGGCCGGTGCCCTCTTCGCGCTCCATCCGCTCCTGCTCCACGCAGCGACGAGCGGCATGGAGGTGCCGCTCGTGGTGCTGCTCTCGGCAGGCGCGACGCTCGCCACGCTCCGCGGCGCGCTGCCGCTCGCGGCCGCGCTCGCGGCGCTCTCGGTGTGGGCGCGGCTCGAGTCGATCGTGCCGATCACGCTCCTCACGCTGCTCGTGACCGAGCCTGCGGGACGTCCGCGCGCCTGGAGGCTCGCGCCCGCGCTCGGAGGCATCGCGGGGCTCGCGCTGCTCGCGCTCTACTGCGAGCTCGCGCAGGGCGAGCTCCTGCCCAACACCGTCTACCTCAAGGCCCGCCTCGACGTGGTGGGCGGGCTCGCCTACCTCGCGCTCCGCGTGCTCCGCCACGAGGGCTGGCTCGTGACGATCGCGGGCGCGGCGATCGTGGGGCACTTCGTCTCTCGCGAGGCGCGCGCGGGGCGAGCGAGCGCGGCGATCCTCGCGGGCAGCTGGGCGATCACGCTCGTGGCGATCGCCGTCACGCGGCGCCTCGACCTCGGTATCCAGTTCTACGGCGAGCGCTACTTCGCGATCGCGGCCTTCCTCCCGCCGCTGCTCGTGGGCGCCGCGCTCGCGTGCGCGCCGCGACCGGCGAGCCTCGCGCTCGTGCCGATCGGGATCTTCCTCGCGCTCGCGCTCCCCGACACCCAGCGGGCCGCGCGCGCCGAGGAGCGCGACATCCGCTTGCTCCACACCGAGCCCGCAGAGTGGGTCGGTGCGAACCTCGCGCCCGACGCCGTCGTGCTCGTCGAGGGCGCCGGCGCGATGCGCTTCTACACGCCGCGCACGATGACGATCCTCGATCTCGTGGGGCTCAACGATCGGCTCCTCGCGCACACCGACGGCGCGCTCTGGCCCTGCGTGTGGATCGCGCGACGACCGAGCCACGTGGCGATCCCCACCGAGCTCGGGCCGCGCATGCAGGAGATCTTCGCCATGTCGCTCCTCGAGCGACGCGACGATCCGGCCTACAGCCAGGTGCTGCCGGCCAGCGAGCGCTCGCTCTTCGTGCTCGAGGTCCGAGGCGTCTCCGAGGCGGCCGTCGCGCAGTGCAGCGCGGCGCTCGGGCCGTGAGCGAGCGAGCACGCGCGAAGCGATTCTGCGTACGATGCACGTCGTGGCGATCACGGCGCAGACGCAGATCCTGAGCGAGGGGGTGCTCGGTCCGGTGGCGCGCACGCCGCGCCTCGAGCTCGTCGTGGTGGAGGGGCCCGACATGGGCCGCGCGTGCGGCCTCGAGCGTGGCCGCGCGGTGGTCGTGGGCTCCGAGGCGGGCGCGGAGCTCTTGCTCACCGACGAGCGCGTGTCGCGCAAGCACGTCTCGCTGCGGCTGCGCGACGACGGCGCGGTGGAGGTGGAGGATCTCGGCAGCCGCAACGGCACGCTGCTCGAGGGCGCGCGGGTGCAGCGCGCCGAGGCGCGCGCGGGCGCGACGCTCAAGATCGGAAAGACCTTCCTGCGCTTGCTCGAGACGCCCGAGCGCGTGGCGGTGCCG
Organism: Sandaracinaceae bacterium; assembly: GCA_019694315.1. Taxonomy (GTDB): domain Bacteria; phylum Myxococcota_A; class Polyangia; order Polyangiales; family Sandaracinaceae; genus JAFLCL01. The sequence continues at coordinate 1,951 of JAIBCE010000325.1, read as the reverse complement.
CCCTCGCAGTCGCGTCGCTTCGGCGAGCTCGTGGCCGAGTCGCTCGCGATGCGCGAGGTCTTCGCGGTGCTCGAGCGCGTGGCCGAGAGCGATGTGACCGTGCTGCTCGAGGGAGAGACGGGTGTGGGCAAGGAGCTCGCGGCGCGCGCGCTCCACGCGGCGAGCGCGCGGAGCAAGGGTCCGTTCGTGGCGATCGATGCCTCGGCGCTGCCCGAGGCCCTCGTCGAGAGCGAGCTCTTCGGGCACGTGAAGGGCGCGTTCACGGGCGCGACCGATGCGCGCAAAGGCGCATTCCTCCATGCGCATGGAGGAACGCTCTTCCTCGACGAGCTCGCGACGGTGCCGCCGTCGGTGCAGGTACGCCTCCTGCGGGTGCTCGAGGAGCGCAAGGTGCGCGCGGTGGGCGCCGACGTGGAGAAGCGCGTGGACGTGCGCGTGATCGCGGCGAGCCGCGAGCCGCTCGCGCACCGCGTGGCCGAGGGCACGTTCCGCGCAGATCTGCTCTACCGGCTCGGCGTGGTGACGGTCGCGATCCCGCCGCTCCGCGCGCGCCGCGAGGACCTCGTGCCGATGCTCTCGGCCATGCTCGCCGCGCGCGGCAAGGACTGGCCGCCGCGGGGCCCGGCGCTGGCGCGCCTGCTCGCGCACGACTGGCCGGGCAACGCGCGCGAGCTGCGCAACGTGCTCGATCGCGCGCTCGCGCTCGCGCCGCACGCCAAGAGCTTCGAGGAGCTGCCGCTCGCGCTCGGGGCGAGCACGGCGTGGCCACAAGCGAGAGCGGGGCGCGAGGAGCCGCTCGCCGTGCGGAGCGATCTGCCGTTCTCGGAGGCGAAGCAGGCAGTGATCGATGCGTTCGAGCGCGCGTACCTCACCGACGTGCTCGCGCGCACGCATGGCAACCTCTCCGAGGCAGCGCGGCAGACGGGGCTCGACCGCAAGCACCTGCGCGAGCTCTGTCAGAAGCACGGGCTGCGGTAGCGCATGGCGACCCGGAGCACACGACAGAGCTGGATCGAGGCGGGGCTCGCGTTGTGGTTGATCGCCGGCCTCGGCGGGCTGCTCGTGGTCGGCATGGTCCGCTACATCCGCCTGTCGCATGGGAACGAGCCGACGACGAACCTGCGCAACCTCTACCAGGGCGCCGCCGCGTATTACGCGACCGGTGCGAGCACGAGAGCCGGGCATGCTCCGGCCGGAGCTCCGCGCGCCTGCACCGTCGCCTCGGCCATCACGCTCGACGCACCGAGCTCGACCAAGCACGTGATCGTCGCTGCGCGCGAGTCGTCGTCGTTCACGTCGATCGGCTTCGTGTTGGGGGATCCGGTCTACTACCAGTACGTGATCGAGAGCTCGCGCGGCGCGGCGTGTGGCCAGCCGCCGAGCACGTCGCTCTACCGCTTCGAGGCGCGGGGCGATCTCGACGGCGACGGCGAGCAAGGGCGCTACGCGCTCACGGCGAGCTCCGACGAGGCGAACGTGCTCGTGCGCACCCCCGGGATCTCGCACGAGGGCGACGAGTGATCCGCGCGGGGTGACTCGAGGGCTGTGTGGGGACGTGACGCCGACGAGACCGCGCACCGCGCCGGAGGCGAATCTGCGGGACGTCGATGGTGGCGACCATGCAGGACCGTCCCGGTTTTCCGCGCGTTTTTCCCGACGTTTCGGGGTCTCGCGCGGAACAATGCAACAACGCAGGACCGTCCCGGTTTGGATCAGCGGGGGCCGAGGCGGGGATCGGGGCCTTCCATGGGGGGGCCGCCGTAGGCGGGCACGAGGCGCGGATCGGGACGCGTGACGGGGGCCTGCGGTGCGAGCACGTGCGGCTGGATCGGCCTCGAGGGGGGCTGTGGCGCGACGGGAGGCTCGGGTGCTTCGATCGGCGCCTCGGTGGGCGCTTCGATCGGCGCCTCGGTGGGCGCTTCGATCGGTGCTTCGGTGGGCGCTTCGTCCG
>JAIBCE010000324.1 GCA_019694315.1 Sandaracinaceae bacterium | reverse complement strand
GCGATCGCTACAGCGCGGACCGCAGCGTGTGCCTGCGAGGTGAGTCGCAGAACCTCGGCGCTGGGATCCCGATGATCATCGGCGGCGCCGCGGCGCTGGCGGGCGCGATCGTCTGGTGGATCACCGACGCCGCGACGCCGGCGCCCGAGCCGCGGATCGACGTCGTGATCGGACCCGGCCATCTCGGTCTGCGGGGGACCTTCTGATGTCGCGCATCGTCCTCGTCGTGGCCCTCGGATCGCTCGCGCTCGCGGGCTGCCTCCGCCCCAAGTTCGATCTCTGCGCCGAAGACCCGCCGCATCCCGACTGCCCGCACGACGCGGGCCCTGACGCCGCGGTCGACGCGCCGGCCGCGACGGATGCGGCCTCGGACGCGGCGGTCCCCCTCGAGGACGCGCCCATGGCCTCGGACGCGCCGGTCGGGCCCGACGCCCCCGCCGACGCGGGATCGCCGGACGTGGGCTGATCGACGACTTTCGCCCGCTTTCTCGTATAGTCGGGCCGATGGTCGACCACACCAGCCGGGCGTACGAGCAAGAGCTGCGCAAGCTCAAGGATCGCTTGCTCGCGATGGGCGGACGCTGCGAGCAGCTCATCACGCAGGCCACGCGCGCGCTCGGCGAGCTCGACGCCGACCTGGCCAAGAAGGTCGAGCAGACGGATCGCGCGATCAACGTGGAGGAGGTCGCCATCGACGAGTCGACGGTGCGCATCCTCGCGCTACGCCAGCCCGTCGGCCGCGATCTGCGCTTCCTCGTGATGGCGCTCAAGGTGGTGACGGATCTCGAGCGCATCGGCGACGAGGCCGTGAACCTCGCGGAGCGCGCCGTGGAGCTCTCGAGCGCGCCGCCGATCCTCCCGCTCCAGCCGCAGCTCCACGAGCTCGCGGAGGCCGCGGCCGCGATGGTGCGTCAGGCGCTCGACTCGTTCGTCACCGAGGATGTCGAGCTCGCGCGCACCGTGCTCAAGGCCGACGATCACGTCGACGCCCTCTATGGCCAGCTCATCCGCGCCTCGATGGCGCTGGTCGAGCAGAACCCGAGCCGCGTACAGGACGGCTTTCGCTACGCGTTCTGCGCGAAGTACCTCGAGCGTGTGGCCGATCACGCCACGAACATCGCCGAGCAGGTGGTGTTCATGGTCTCGGGCGACGACGTCAGGCACCTGGGCTCGCGCGAGGCCGAGACGAAGGGCTGAGAGACCGCGAAACGAAGCGGTTCAGATCATCCCGCGCGCGCGGAACCACGCGACGGCGTCGCGGATCGACTCGTCGATGGGGCGGAACGTCGCACCGAGCTCGCGCTTGGCCTTGTCGTTCGTGAAGAACGCAGGCTTGAGCGTGAACTCGAAGAAGGTGCGCGCGAGCAGCGGCGGCTCGCCCGTGAGGCGGCTCTGGAGCTCGAAGCCCCGCACGATCGCGCGCGCGGCGGAGACGGGCAGCGTGCGGACCGTTCGGCCGCGGCCCGTGCCTCGCTCGATGGCCCGGGCGAGCTCGGTGTTCGTGAGGTTGTGCGCGGAGGCGATGTAGCGCTCTCCGCGCGCGCCGCGGAGGGCTGCGAGCACGTGCACGTCGGCGGCATCGCGTACATCCACGTAGCTCGCACCGCCCGCGAAGGCGACCGCGGGGCCAGGCACCTTGAGCGACGCGCGGATGAGCTCACCGCTCGGCGTGGGGCGGATGTCGTTCGGGCCGAGGACGATGCCGGGGCAGACCACACGCACGTCGAGCCCCCACGCGGCGAAGGCCTCCGCGAGCTCGCGGCTGAAGTACTTCGAGCGCGCATAGGGGAAGTCGAGATCCCAGCTCTCGAACGCAGTGCGCTCGTCGCCGAGCGTCCCGATCGCGGGCCGGCCGAGCGACACGATGCTCGCCGTGTAGACGACGGTGTTCACGTCCGCGCGGCGGGCTGCCTCGAGCACGTGGAAGGTGCCTCGCAGGTTCACGTCGTACATGCGCGTGGGATCGGGTGCCCACGAGTCGTAGATCGCCGCCGCGTGGAACACCGTGTCGCAGCCCGCGACGGCGCGCGCGCACGCCTCGGGGTCGCGCACGTCGCCCTCGACGATCTCGCACACCACGCCCTCGAGGTTGTCGCGCTTCTCGCCGGGCGCAGCGAGCACGCGCACCTCCACGTCGCCGCCCACGAAGAGCGCGTCGCGGAGGCGCTTGACGATCCAGCTCCCGAGGAACCCGCAGCCACCCGTCACGAGCGCTCGCTTCATCGCAGCCTCCGTGATCGCGTTTGTCTCGCGTTCTTCGCGCCACGTCGAGGCTGGCCTCGTCCACGCGCCCGCGATACGCCGCCGCGCGATGGCCACGACGAGCTTCCAGTGCCGATGCGGTGCCCTTCGCGGCACGCTCGAACGCCCCGAGGGATCGCGCTTCGGTCACGTGGTCTGCTACTGCAGCGACTGTCGCGCCTTCGTGCGGTGGCTGGGTCGTGACGATCTGCTCGACGCGGGGGGTGGAACCGAGATCCTCCAGCTCGCGCCCTCGCAGGTCCGCCTCGAGACGCGCGAGACCCTGGCGTGCATGCGCCTCACGGAGGGGGGCCTTCATCGCTTCTACGCGAGCTGTTGCCGCACACCCTTCGCGAACGCGGTCTCGGCCCGTGTGCCGTTCGTGGGCCTCTCGGTGCCAGGCCTCGGGCTCTCGCTCTCGCACGCCCCCGCCGGCATCCAGGGTGGCTCGGCGCAGGGTCCGACGATCGCCGGGACCCGCGCGACGGCATCCCTTCGCGTGATCGGCGACGCGGTCGGCAACCTCTCGTCGTGGTGGTGGCACGGCGCGGGACGCCCGTCTCCGGTCTTCGACGACGAGGGCGCACCGCGCGTTCGTGCGGAGGTGATCGCCCGCTCCGAGCGCGATCGCCTCCGGCGGCTCGATCACGCACCGAGCCGCTAGCGATCAGCGGCGCTCGATCCAGAGCCCCTTGAGGTACGGGCTCTCGCCCGGGCCCGCGCGGAAGTCGAGTGGCTCGGGGAGATCCACGACGCGCACGAGCGACACGCCTGCCTGCTCCGCGCCCTCACGCACGAACGCGCGGAACGCGCCTCGGCTCATGCGTCGATCGTTGCTCGTCACGAGCGCGGCGCCTCCCTCGGCGAGCACAGCCAGAACCTTCGCGACGAGCCCGACCCAGTCCTTGCCGCTCGTCCAGCGAGAGCGCTTGGTCGTGGAGAACGTGGGCGGATCGGCGATGATCAGATCGAAGCGCTCATCGCGCTTGGCGAGACGCGAGAGCACGTCGAACACGTCGTCGGCGACGAAGCGATGCTCTGCGCCCTCGATGCCCACGCGCGCGAAGCTCGCGCGCCCGCGCTCGATCGCACGGCTCGATGCATCCACCGAGAGCGTGCTGCGCGCGCCGCCCACCGCCGCCGCGACCGAGAACGCGCACGTGTACGAGAAGAGGTTCAGCACCGACTTGCCCGCGGAGCGCTCTCGCACGCGTCGCCGGTTCTCGCGCTGATCGAGGAAGAGGCCGGTCGACATGCCGTCGCCGAGCCGGACCTCGAAGGGAACGCCGTGCTCGCGCACGACGAGCGGATCGTCTGCAGGCTCCCCCCGCACCGGCGCGCTCGGTGCGTGCTCCTCGAGATCCTTCTTCGAGAGATCCTGCGCCTTCCTCGGACGACGCTTGAGATAGATGCCGCGGGGCCCCAGCGCCTCCAGGTCGTCGAGGATCGTGGCCTCGGCGAGCGCACAGTCGTGGAGGTGAACGAGGAGGTGATCGCCGTAGAGATCCACCGCGAGCCCCGGCACGCCGTCGCCCGACTCCGAGATCACGCGGAACGCGGTGGTGGCCTCGCTCGAGGCCCGGTCCGCCGCGGCGAAGAGCTCGCCTCGACGCAGGAGCGCGCAGGGCAGCGCTTCGCGCCACGCCTCGAGATCCGTGAGCGTGCCGTCGACCCATCGCTCGAAGAGCGGAGGCACCGGGCGTGTGATCGAGAGCGCGCCGCGCTCCGGGTGCGGCACCGTGATCGCCACCGAGGCCAGGAGCAGCCGCGGCGCAGGGACGGCACCGTAGAGCGCGTCGCCGCCGATCGCCGCACCGCGATGCGCGAGCTGCACGCGGATCTGGTGCGTGCGGCCGGTCTCGAGCGTGATCTCCACGAGGGCACGCCCGCCCCGCCCTCGAAGCGATCGAGCGTGTGCGACGGCACGCTTGCCACCGCGTCCGGCGGCGACGCTCACGACGCCGTCACGCTCGACGAGCATGTCTTCCATGCGGCCGCTCGGCACACGCGCGCCACGCGCGAGCTCCACGGCCGCGACGTAGCGCTTGGCGAGCGTGTGCTCCTCGGTGGCCTTGGCCATCGCGCGCTGCGCCGCCTCCGAGAGCGGGAACGCGACGAGACCCGAGGTCTCCCGATCGAGACGTGAGAGGACCGCGAGAGGTCGCGAGAGGCCGAGGTGCTCGACGAGCCGGCTGGTGAGGGAGCAGCGCGCGCCCGGCTCACGCTCGATCGATGCCATGCCCGCAGGCTTGTCCACCACGACGTAGTGCGCGTCGTGGTGGACGATCCAGCGAGGATCGAAGGCGGAGGGCGCGAGCGTGGAGCGCACTTCGCGAAGTTCTTCAGTAAGCGCGGCTCCGGAGCGATTCCGGCAGGATCAGCGACGCTTCACCGGTGGTCGTCACCCAGAGCTGGTGCGCGGCGCGCGTGACGGCGATGTGGAGGAGGTGACGGCACTCCTCGGTCACGGGGTACACGGCGCGCGAGCACTCGAGGAGCACCACGTAGTCGAACTCGAGGCCCTTCACCTGCCGCACGTCGGTGACGTCGATGCCCGCGCGGAACGGGAAGTCCTGATCGGCGATGCGGCGAAGGTGCGGCACCTCGGCCGTCTGGAGGCCCTTGTAGTAGAGGTCGGCTTGCTCCGGGTAGCGCGCCACGAGGCACACCGACGCGCGCGGCTCGGCCTGCATGAGCTCGCGCAAGGCCTCGCCGAGGTACGCCACCGCCTCGCCAGAGTGCGCGAACTGGAAGAGCTCCACGGGCGCACCGCCGCGGATGGCGTGGCCCGACGTGGGATCCGCGAGCGGACCGAGCACGTCCTGCGCGAGCTCGATGATCGGGTGCGTCGAGCGGTACTGCACCTTGAGGGGCGAGACCTCGATCGGCGCGCCCTCGCCCTCGGCCTTGCGCGGATCGACGGCCTTGAGGAGCTGGTCCCAGCTCTTGAAGCCGTTGTCCATGTGCAGGCGCTGCGCGACGTCACCGGCCATCGTCACCGAGCGCTGCTTGGTGGTCGTGCCCATGACCACCGCGAGCTCGACGGGCGACAGATCCTGCGCCTCGTCGATGAGGATGTGCTCGTAGCGGAGCGTCTCGGCTTGCTTGCCGGTCCCGCGCAGGAGCGGCCCGCGGAGGCGCTGCGTGATGCGGAGCAAGAGCGCGTCGTCCTCGCGATCGAGCTTGGCCGGCTCGATCTCCTCGGCGCCGTCGATACCGACCGAGCGATCGTCGTCGTCGTCGTCGGTGTCGTCGTCGTCGGAGGCCTTGCGGCGCACGACGAGCTTCTTGGAGGGCGCGGGCTCACCGTCGACGAACCGCAGCGAGGGATCCTCGTCCTTGTCCTTGCCCTCGCCGTCGTCGTTGGCGCCGGGGCGCTCCGACTTGCGGATCTTGCCGCCGCCTTCGTCGCGCTTCTGCTCGAGCTCGGCCACGACCAGACCGCACTTCTCCACGCACCAGCGGTGCGCGCTCGCGAGGTCCTCGGCGTCGATGTCGTCACCGTCGTTCGCGAACGCCTTCGAGAGGCGCTCCTGGTCGGTGAGGATCTCGGACCACGCGTGCGAGACGTCGAGCAACTCGCGGCGCGCGGTCGAGATCGTGCGCTCGATCGCGTGGCGAAGCGCGATCGACTTGGGCGCCTGCTTGCTCGGCGCCGCCTTGCCCATGGCGAGGGCGTTGAGCTCGGCGTCAGGGTCCTCGTCGGGCGAGGCCCACTTGTCGAGGCGATGGAGGCGCAGCGCGACGGGCGCGCGCGACTGCTCGCGCCAGTAGGCCAGCGCCTCGCTGGCTCCGTCGACGCCGCGGGTGGCCTCCATGAGCAGGCGCTCGACCTTGCCCGCGACCTCTGCGACGTAGCCCTCGATCACGTCGAGCATCGTCTGGTGCTTCTTGAGCTTGGTGACCGCGCTCGGCGTCTCGTCGTGATAGCCCTCGGGCAGGCCCTTGAGGTGGCTCGTGCGGAGCTTCTCGGCCCAGCGCTCGAAGGTCGTCACCGGCACGCCCGCGGCACCGAGCGACGGAAGCACGCGCGAGATGTAGCGGACGAGCGCGTCGTTGTAGACGAGGACCAGCATCCGATCGGGGCGGAAGCGCTTGTTGTCCTGGAACGCGAGGTACGCGAGCCGGTGCAGGCCGATCGTCGTCTTGCCCGAGCCGGCGCCACCCTGGATGACGACGAGCCCACCGTCGGGCTTGGTGATGAGCTCGAACTGGCGCGGATCGATGAGCGCCGTGATCTCGGGGAGGTACTTCTCCTCGCGACCGTCGTCGATGCGCACGCCGAGCTTGCCGGGCGAGTGGTAGTCCTCGGCGCGCATCGCCGACCCCGCTCCGCCCTTGAGCCGCGCCGAGTCGCCCGCGCGACGCCACGCGCCCTCCATGCCGCGCACGAAGATGCCCTGCGGGCAGCCGATGCGGCGCAGGAGGCCGCTCGAGATCGCGACCGCACGACGCGTGACGACCTCGCCGAAGACGTCGCGCCCGCCGAAGCGCTCCTCGTACTCGTCACCCTCTTCGTAGCGGTAGTAGATCCGGGACACGGGCGCGTCGCGCCAGTCCACGATCCGCACGTTCGTGCGCGAGTCGAGGTAGGTGGCCTTGCCGATGAGGACCTCGCGCTTCTTGCCGTCTTCCTCGAGCACGAGGCGGCCGAAGTACGGCGAGGCCGAGTCGATCGCGCCCTCGGCGACCTTGCCGCGCCGCGCGGCCACCTCGGTCAGGCGCTCCATCTCCTCGATGAGCGGCGGCACGTCCTCGAGGCGCGCCTCCTGGATCTGGTTGCGCAGCGAGATGAGCTCGGCGTCGTAGTCGATCTGGAAGTCGGAGGCGGCGTTGAGGCGCATCTCCTCGGCGCGAGCGACGAGGTGCTTCTGGATGCGGGTGAGCGTGCGCTCTTCCTCGCCGACGATCTTGCCGAGCTCCGGATCGGAGTCGGTCGAGCTCGAGCGATTGGAAGGCGAGATGGCTTGCGTCATTCGGATCCCCAGTCGAGAAACGAAAAAAGCCTCCGTCGCGACGGAAGCGGTGGGGGGTAGCAGAGCGCTGTGGGCCTGCAAGCGTGATGCGGGGGGCGCGCGGGGGGGCGACCACGACCGTCCTCCGTCTCACTCAGGCGGTTGAAGGGCCGAGGGCCTTCGCTCTACCTTCCGCGGCCCTATGGCGTTCTCCTCCGACTCGTTCCTCGACATCGATCGCAGCGCCCCCCCCAAGGTGCGAGGCTTCCGCTTCGCGGGCATCGCCGCCGGCATCAAGGCCAACGGCAAGCCCGACCTCGGCGTGATCGTCGCCGACGAAGACGTGGCCGCGGCGGGCGTGTACACGAAGAACCGCGTGCGCGCGGCGCCGGTGGAGATCGCCGAGAAGCGCACCCGCAAGGGCCACCTGCGCGCGGTGCTCGTGAACAGCGGCAACGCCAACGCATGCACCGGAAAGCCGGGAGAGAAGGCCGCGCTCGCGGCGACGGCCGCGCTCGCGAAGAAGCTGGGCGTCCCGGCCGAGCTCGTGGCGCCCGCCTCCACGGGCGTGATCGGCGCGCTCCTGCCGGCGGACAAGATCGTCGATGCGATGCCGCGCCTGCTCGACGCCGTGGGCACGGACAAGGCGAGCGACTTCGCGCGCGCGATCATGACGACCGATCAGTGGCCCAAGGTCGCCGCTCGCACGCTGAAGCTCGGAAAGGAGAGCGCCACCGTGCTCGGCATCGCCAAGGGCGCGGGCATGATCCACCCCGACATGGCCACGACGCTCGCGTTCGTGGTGACCGACGCGGGGGCGTCGCCGGCCCTGCTCCAGAAGCTCCTCCGCGAGGCGACCGACGCGACGTTCAACGCGATCAGCGTCGATGGCGACACGAGCACCAACGACACGATCGTGCTGATGGCCTCGGGCAAGGCCGGCACGGTGAAGGCCGGCAGCAAGGAGGCCAAGAAGCTGCGCGAGGCGCTCGAGGACGTGCTGGGCGCGCTCGGCCGCAGCATCGTGCAGGATGGGGAGGGCGCCGAGCACGTGGTGACCTTCGAGGTCACGGGTGCCAGGAGCGACAGCGACGCGCGCAAGGCTGCCAAGACGATCGCGACCTCGCCGCTCGTCAAGACGGCCCTCCACGGCGTCGACGCGAACTGGGGCCGTATCCTCGCTGCGGCGGGGCGCTCGGGTGCCGCGTTCGATCCGAGCGGCGCGAGCATCCACGTGGGCGACGTGAAGATCGTCGGCGGCGGCATGCCGATCGGCAAGGACGCCGAGGTCGCCGCCGCGAAGATCATGGCGGGCCCCGCGTACACCATCCGCGTGTCGCTCGGCCGGGGTCCGGGCAAGGCCCGCTACCTCACGTGCGACATGGGCAAGAGCTACATCGCCGTGAACGCCAACTACCGAAGCTGAATTCGAAACGGAATTCGTGCCTCGTCTGCCCGCGCCGTGGGCGCGCCGGGGCGCTGGCGACGCAGTGCAGCATGGCCCGCTCCGACGTGGCCCCCTGCGGGTGCTTCGTTTTCGGAGCGTCCCTGCTAAGGTCGCCCGATGCAGCTGCGCCCCCTGCTCGTCACCGCTCTCGGCCTCTCGTCCCTCGCCGCCACCGCGTGCGACAACCCGCCTCCCACGCCGGACGCGGCGGCGACGCCGGTCGCGACGCTCGTCGACGATGCAGGCAACGACGCGGGCGTGGCGCTCGACGCGTATCAGCCGCCCGATGCGT
>JAIBCE010000323.1 GCA_019694315.1 Sandaracinaceae bacterium | reverse complement strand
GGGCGTGGCCGAGGTGCTCGGAGGGCTCGCGGTGGCGCGACCGCTCCGGCCGAGGTCGACGACGGGCGCGAGCACGAGCGGCTCGATCGCGAGCGCGCTCCGCGCGGCGCCGACGCGTGGCGCCGCGTGGGCGGGCGCGATGGTGGGGGCGGCCCCGGTGAACGGCGCGTTCGGATCGGCTCCGAGGGGTCGTCCTCCCCAGCGGCCGCGCACGGGATGCTCGCAGGTGATGGCGCCCTGCCACGCGTGACGGATCGCGTAGCGCGCCTGGAAGTTGTTCACGTAGCCCGGCGCCGTCTCCTCGAGCGCGCCCGCGTCGTTGCGGACCTCGCGCCCGCCTGCGACGGGCGGCGCCGTGCGGAAGACCAGGTCTTCGCCGAGGCCTCCGCGCTCGTAGCGATAGTGAAGGCGTGTGACCACGAACTCGTTGGCGTAGGCGATGGGCTCGTTGGTGCCGGTAAGGCCCGAGGTGAGCGTCACGGCCGCGTGCGCGTGGGCCACGCCTCCTTCGGCCGAAGGGAACGACCAGCGTCGGAGCGCTAGTCGGATGCAGCCCACGACGCGCGGGGAGAGGCCTGGGCTCGGGAGGGTGACCTCCGCCTCCGAGACGGTCCCCTCTTCCGAGATGGTGAAGGTGAGCTCGGCGATGCCCGACATCGTCGGAATCGACGCGAGCTCCTGCTCGTAGCAGAAGCGGATCTCGTTGATGTGGCGCCGCATCACGCGACGCACCACCTCGGACGAGAGCCCGCCGCCCGAGACGGTGACCGGGTCCATGCGCACGCTGGGCGCGCCCGCGCCGAGGCCGATGCCCGCCGACGCGCGCTGTACGCCGTGCGTGTAGAGGACGTCGCCGCCGAGGCTGGTGAGCATCTGTCCGTCGAGCGTCGCGTCGGGGGGGCACGGGTCGCAGCTCGAGGCCTGCCAGCTGTACTCGGCGACGACGGAGCCCGGATGACGCTCGAACGTGCGATCGAGCAGGGTGTCGTAGAACGCGCCGAAGTCGTCGCGCACGTCGGCCGAGACATCGAGGTTCGTGGGGACGAAGACGTTCGGGTAGTTCGCCACCTCGAAGCGCTGGTTGCGCGCGAGCACGAGCACGACGAGGTCCTGGGCCCCCGCCGAGTTCAGCAGGCCGAGGCGCACGGGCAGCGAGAGCTCGGGCGACTCGTACTGCACGCGCAGAGGAGAGAGCACCGCGTGGCCGGCCTCGAAGCGCACGCGCCGCGCGTCGACCCGCGCGACGAAGAACTTCATGCCCGCTTCGACGTAGGGACGCAGCGCCTCGGCGGCGCCGTCGGGGATGCGGTACTGGTGCTCGCGGAGCCAGGCCTCGAGCGCGCTCGAGTCGTCGGTGCCGAGGATCACGACGTCGTACTCGGCCACGGAGAACTGGGCCTCGACGTGCACGAAGCCGCTGCCACCGCCGCCGAAGCCGGAGCCCATGCCGCCGCTGCCGCCGAAGCCCATGAGGCCGAGCGTGCCGAGCCCGATCGACTCGGGCGCGCAGGGATCCTCCTCCCAGTACTCGACGAGGCGGGGGCCCGTGAGGCGCTCGATGCGCGCGAAGAGCTCGCGATCGAGGGTGCGTACGTCGTCGCGCTCGAGCACGGCGGGGACGGGCACGACCATCGCGAAGTCCTCGGGGGGCCCCGCGTAGTCGTTCTGCATCGAGAGGATCGTGCGGTGGCCCTCGCGCATCAGCACGACGGTGCTCGCGTGGTTGTGGAGCGAGGTCTCCGAGCCCGCGACGTAGAACCCGCAGAACGCGCGAGCCCGCGTGGGCGTGAGCGCGAGACCCGCGAGGAGCGACGCGAGGAGCGTGAGCGTGGTGAGCGTGCGAGCCATGAGCCTCCGAGGCGCGAGCATAGAGCCTGCTCCGACCGCGACCGACGCCGACGGTTCCGGGCAGACCGCCGCACGCCTGGGCCTGGCGCATCTGTCGCTTTCCATTTTCGGTGCGTTCCATCACGATGAAGGCTCGGCCGGCGCGCCTCGCCTCGTGCGAGCGCGTCGAACGCGATCCGCTTGTCCGCATTCGAGGAGCCCCCATGCATCACGTCCGCTCCGCTTGGTCTCTCGCTTCGGTGTCCCTGGCCGCCGTCGGCGCGCTCGCCTCGAGCGCGTGGACGCCTTCTCTCGCCTCCGCGCAGGCGTGCACGCCCGATCCCGCGACGCGTCGCTACTGCGGCACCACGCTCGTGTCGGGCCTCGGGGGCCCGGCCGACTACGGCGCCTCGGGCCACTGCCTGGGACCCAACGACGACGGCTCCTCTGCGGCGATCGACATCACGAGCGCCTTCCCCGACGGCCTCAATTTCTTCGGGAGCACGTACCGGACGCTCTACCTCAACACGAACGGCAACATCACGTTCAACGGCGCCGTGGGCACCTACACGCCCAACCCGTTTCCGGTGGCCGCGCAGCCGATGATCGCGGCGTACTGGGCCGACGTGGACATCCGCGGCAGCGCGTGCAGCGGCTACTGCGGCACCGACTGCCTCACGTCGTGCGCCAACCCCACCGACAACGGCGTCTGGTACGACCTCTCGCCGGGCCGCGCCGTCTTCACGTGGGACAACACCGGTTACTACAGCTGCTCGGACGATCGTCAGATGAGCTTCCAGATCATCCTGACGAGCGTGCCCTCGTGCGGCGCCTCGACGACGTCGAGCGACTTCTCCGTCGAGTTCCGCTTCAACAAGTGCCAGTGGGACACGGGGCGCGCGTCGGGCGGCACGGCGGGCTTCTCGACGCTCACGACCCCCGAGGTGAGCTGCACGACCGACGCGGAGTGCACCGCCTACAACTCGCACTGCGAGGTGGCCGAGGGTCGTTGCTACAACGGCGTGCCGGGCCAGTCGGGCTTCGACGCGGGCAACGAGCGCGACTACGTGATGATCCCCGGCTCGCGCACGAACGACATCGCGCGGATCCTCTGCGAGGACACGAACGTCGCCGCGACCGAGCCGGGCGCAGGTCCGGGTGTGTGGCGCTTCCTCGTGCGCGGCGGCGTGGTCATGTGCCCCGACGCGGGCATGGAGTGCACGGTGGACGGCGAGGTCGGCGTCTGCGCGATCGGCCGCACCTCGTGTGTGGGCGGCGGCACGGTGTGCGCGCCCTCGCTCACCGCGGGCCCCGAGCGCTGCGACAACCTCGACAACGACTGCAACGGCTCGGTCGACGACGGGGCGGGCCTCTGCCCCGATCCGCAGGTGTGCGCGAGCGGTCGCTGCGTGGACCCGTGCTTCGAGGGCGGCTGCCTCGAGGGCCAGACCTGCACCGATCGCGGCGTGTGCGAGGAGACCGCGTGTGTGGGCGTGATGTGCCCGCCCGGTCAGCGCTGCGAGGGTGGCAGCTGCGTCGCGGGCTGCGACGGCGTGACGTGCCCCATCGGGCAGACCTGCCTCGCGGGTCGCTGCGTGGATGGCTGCGCGACGATCTCGTGCGATCCGATGTGCGAGGCGTGTGACTCGGGCATGTGCGTGCCGCGCTGCACCGACGGCAGCTGCGCTGCGGGTGAGACGTGCAACGCCGATGGCGTGTGCCGCGCGACGGCGTGCGGAGACAGCTGCCCGGCGGGCCAGGTCTGCGGCCCGACGGGCTGCGTGGACGCGTGCACCGGCGTGGTGTGCCCGGCCGGCGAGATCTGCGAGATGGGCATGTGCGTGACGGCGCCGGTGGTGACGCCGGACGCGGGCATGCCGATGACGATGGACGACTCGGGCCTTCCGCCGCCGGATGCGTTCGTCGTGGACTACCTCAACGACGCGGGCGGCGGGGACGGCGGCACGAACCGCCCCGAGCGCCGCACCGGCTGCAACTGCAGCGTGCCGGAGCGCTCGCAGACGCCGTCGGGGCTCGCGTGGCTCGCGCTCGGCGCCCTCGGCCTCGCGCTCGCGCGTCGTCGTCGGTGAACGGCGGCCCCGCGGGGCCGGATCCACACGCACAGACCGGCGACATCGGAAGCGGTGTCGCCGGTCTGCGTTCGTGAGAGACGATCGACTCGACGTCGGAGTCTCTGCGCGCCCGCTCTCAATCGGGCTGGAAGAGGCGATCCTGGGTCGCGTCGTCGTCGTAGAACTGCCACGCGCGATCGAAGGTGATGGCGCCGAACAGGTTCACGGCGATCGAGAAGACCAGCGCGATCACGAAGCCGGGCGTCTTGATCTTGCGGCCACCGAGCGCGATCAGCGCGACGAGCACCACGAGGTAGTCGGTCGCGAAGCGGTACCCGAACTGCACCCAGCCGCTGTTCTGGTACATGAGATCGACGAGCGCGACGGCGCCCGCGGCCGCCAAGAAGGCGCGCGTGCGGAAGTCGAGGGCGCGCTTGGGCCAGAGCGCGAGCAGGAGCGCCGGCGTGGTGAACCAGAGCGCGAGGCCGTGGCGCGAGATGATGAGGTGCGGCTCGCGCGTGGTGAGCCACGGCAGCGAGCCGAAGAACACCGCGAGGTTCTTGCCGAGGTAGTGGTAGCTGAACAGGCCCCAGCGCTCGATGCGACCGCGCCAGTTGATCATGAGGAAGCGGTGGCCGAACTCGGTGGGTCGACCGAAGCGCGCCTCGTTCATCCACATCGCGATGCCCCCGGCGACGAGGATGGGCAGCGCGCAGATCACGAGGGCGCGCAGCGCGGGCGCCCACTCGGTGCCGCGGAGCCACGCGAAGAAGCGAGGCAGCGGGCCGCGCTCGTCGAGCGACGGGATCTCGGGCGCGTCCTTCTTCCGGTGCGCGGCGAGGAGCTCGACGATCGGGATGATCACGAGGGGCGCGGTGTTGGGCCGCGTGAGGAAGAGCGCGGCCATGACGAGGCCCGCGAGCAGCGGTCGCTGGCCGCCGAGCGACGCGAGCAGGAGCAAGGGCACGAGCGCGCTCGTCACGACGTTGGCGGCGAACCACACGGTGCCCTGCACCGCGACGAAGAAGAAGACGGTGCCGAACGCATAGAGCGCGGTGAGGAGGAGGTCGTCGAGCTCGCTGCGGTCGCTGCGCTTGCTCTCGCGGAGCGTGCGCAGGAGCACGAAGAGAAACGTGGGCGAGAGGCCCGCGACGAGCGCCCAGAAGAGCGCGTCGCGTGTGTCGAGGCCCCAGATCGCGACTGCGGGCATGATGAGCAGCGCGGGCAGCGGCGGGAACGAGATGTACCAGCGCTGGCTCTCGCTCGGACCGTGTCCCCACGGCGGCGGCCACGCCGACCACGGGCAGATCTCGTCGGTCGCCTCGTCGTAGCAGGCCCAGTCGTTGTTCCCCGGCGGATGATTGTCCATCACGCCGAGCTGGCCGTGCATGTAGCTCGTGGCGAGGTGGACGAAGTGGTTGTCCGCGGTGGGCCCCGCCAGCCGCGGCCCCGCGACGGCGAGGTACACGCCCGCCGCGATCACGTAGACGACGAGCGGCATGCGCCAGCGCTGGAACCGTGTCATGCGGCGCGCACTTTACACAGGATCGCCCTGTTCGCCGCTCTTCGCGACGCGCGCGTCAGTGACGACCGTGACCGCCGCCGTGACCGCCGCCGTGACCGCCACCGTGGCCACCGTGCTCGTGACCGCCGCGACCCTCCACGACCACCGCGCCGCGCGGCGCGACCACGACCGGCGCGGGGTGCGGAGTGACGACCACGGCGCCCGTGCGCGGACCGACGACGACCGCGCCCGGATGGGGCGCCGGGCCCACAACCACGACACCACGCTCGTCATCGTGACCGTGACCACGACCGATCTCGTGACCGCGCCCGTGACCGTGGTGATCGTCGACAACCACGACACCGGGCGTCGCGGGCACCACGACCACGCCCGGAGGCGAGGGAGGAACCACGATCACGCCCGGAGGCGAGGGAGGAACCACGATCACGCCCGGAGGCGAGGGAGGAACCAGCACAGGCGCCACGTGCGTGGGGACGACGACCACGGGTGGCGCGCCGAGCGGAGGCGGCGGCGCCGCGACCACGATCACTTGAGGCGCGCGGGCGCGACGGGGCGGTCGATCGGGCGCGATCACGGTGACCTCGATGGGGCCGGGCGCAGGCCGCGCCTCGACGAGGCGACCTTCGAAGCGCGCGGTGGCGGGCGCCCAGACGAGCGGCACGTCGTGCTGCGCACCGTCGTCGCCCGTGATCTTCACGGTCACGTTGCTCGGCGTGGACGTGACGGCACCCGGCGCGCTCGGGCCGAGCACGTAGGCCTCGATCACGCCGTCCGACTTGGGCACGACCTCCACGTACTGGTCCTCGACGAGGATCACGGAGCCGCCGTGCATCGCGTTCATCGCGAGGCTCGTGGGCGACGCCGACGGCGGTGCCGCGCCGACGGGCGGCGCAGGATCCGGCTCCGCGCCACAGGCACGTGCGAGCAGCGTCAGCGCGAGAGCGACGTAGAGGGTCTTCATCTCCCTCATGGTGCCCGAGGAGCGAGGCGAAGGCACGACGCGAAGGCATGACGCGAAGGCGTCGCCTCGATCTTCCGTGTGGCACGAGCTCGCGAAACGCCCACGAAACAGGGACAATTCGCGATTCGAGATCCCGCCGAGCGTAGCGCGAGGCGTGCAAGCCGGGCGTGGCCCCTCGCGCAGCACGAGCGTCTGCGAGGTCCGCGTGGACCCTCCAGCCAGCTCAGCGAGGCACGAGCGCGACGAGACCCTCGCCGGGCAGCGGCCCGCTCGCGCCCGCGTACGTGTCGATCACGAGCTCCCAGTCACCGGCGGCGAGGTCCACATCGACCTGTCGGTTGTCGCGCGCCTGGCACGCGCCCGTGCTGCCCGCGGGCACGACGTGCACGTCGAGGTCGGCGCCCGCGCCCGACGACACCGCAGCGGTGACGCGCGTCGCCGCTGCGAGGTGGAAGCGGAAGCGCACCTCGGGGCCGCTCTCGTTCGCGGTGCTGCAGCCGTCCCAGCGATCGACGCGCGCCTCGCCGTCGGTGCGCGTGTCGAGGTGGCCCGCGAAGGGGAGCGAAGGGACGACGTAGGGATCGGCCGAGGTCCCCGCGCCCGCGAGGTGCGGCGCGCTCGCGTCGAGCGCGTCGGTGCCGACGAGCACGACCTGTCGCAGGCGCTCGAGCGCCTCGAGCACGAGGAGGTTGCGCACGTTCGCGCCCGCGGCGAGGCCGGTGGGGCTGAGCACGCAGCCGTTCATGTAGGCCTGCGGGTGGAGGTGATCGACGGACGTGAGGCCGTGCCCCGCGAGCGGCAGGAGCTCGCGGTGGTAGTCGACGAAGGGCAGGCCACGCGAGGCCGCGAGCGCGCGCACGAGGGCGTTGAAGACGGGCACGCGAAGATCGGCGGCGGCGTCGTCGTCGCGCGGGGGGATCGAGGAGAGGATGGGGATCGTGCCCACCGCGAGCATCTGCTCGACGATGCTCGTCATGTTGCGACCGTAGCTGTCGAGGTCGACGAAGCCCGAGTCGTTGGTGCCGTACATGAGCGAGGCGAAGCGCGGTGAGAGCGCGTCGAGCTCTTCGGTGAGCGGCGAGGGTGAGCCCGAGAGCGCGCGTGATGCGCTCCACCCGATGCCCGCGGCGCTCGAGACGCGACGAAACGGATCGGTGCCGGCGGCGTCTCCTGCGCGGAAGTGCGTGAGGGTCGCCGTGAGCGCGTCTCGTCCGCCCAGATCGACGGGGCCGGTCACGAAGCACGCGAGGAACGCGGTCGAGACGGTGATGGAGTCGCCGACCTTCGCGAAGACGTCGTCGCGTCGGTCGGGGTGGGCGGCCGCGCGCGCCCGGAGGGCGTCGGCGATCGCGAGATCCACGGGCGAGTGCCGTGTCTCGTACGGATAGAGCACCGGCCCCGTGGGCCCGGTGTCGCCGGGGCCCGCATCCGTCGCGCCCGCATCCGACGCGGCGTCGCGCGGGCCCGCGTCCGAAGCGCCCGTGTCCGAGACGACGCCTGTGTCCGAGACGACGCCTGCGTCGTCGTGAGGCCCGCGCGCATCGGCGCGCGAGGGGCCCGCGTCGTCGTGCGTCCCGATCTCCGTCACGCAGCCCGTGAGCGTCAGGACGAGCAAGAGCGCGCAGCCTGCGCGATCGCGTGATCTCGAGGTGCGGGCGGACGAGCTCATGACGAGCGCGCGCTCACTCGGAGGCCGGCGCGACATCCGGTGCGACGTCGGGGCTCGGTGGAGGTGCCGTGGCGGGCGCGCTCGGATCCGCCGGCGCGCTCGGATCCGCGGCCGTCGGCGAGTCGCTCGGCGCGCTGGGCGCGGGGCTCGGCGTCGGGCTGACCGCCGCTGCCTCGATGCGACAGAGGCTCTGCTCGCCCCGCTCGAGCGCACCCACGTAGCGACGCAGCTCCTCGAGGAGGCTCGCGGTCTCTGCGATCGTCTCGTCGATGGAGGCCGTCTCGCACGCGGCGAGCGGGCCCTCCCACGGCGCCTCTGCGTGGCCCGCCTCGATGTGCAGATAGGCCTCGCCGGCGAGGCCCTCGTTGCGCACCGCGCCGCAGGCGTCGGCGTGGAGCGCCTCGCGCTCCGAGAGATCGAACGCGATGCGCGCCCCCTCGGGCACGAGGCCCACCTCGGTCACGCGGCCCACCGTGACGCCGTGCACCCGCACCTGGTTGCCCACCGCGATGCCGTGCGCGTCGTCGAGCACGACGAAGGCGGGCCCTCCACCGAGCTGGGTGGCGATGGTGTCGCAGCCCGAGAGGCCGAGCACGATCGACGAGAAGAGCAGGAGGGACCGGGACTTCACCGAGGGGCGCATCGCGGCGGATGATAGCGCGTGCGCGCCCATGCTCCGGGCGCTCACGATGGTCGGAGACCCATGCTCTCGCGCCACGCCACCACGCACTGCCTCGTCGCGCTCGCCCTCGCCGCGTGCGCGGGCCCCTCGCAGCCGGCCGCGACCGCGCTCGAGGAGCCCCAGAGCGCAGGCGCCGCGAGCGCGCCCACCCCGGTCACGGGCGACGATCCGCTCGCGCCCGAGGCCACGACCGACCCGAGC
>JAIBCE010000322.1 GCA_019694315.1 Sandaracinaceae bacterium | reverse complement strand
GCCGCCCACCCCGCCGCCGCTCGATCGCCCGCTCCGCGTGGTGAGCACGAGCTGGGAGGTGGCCACACCGGTCCTTCTCGCGGCCGGCGGATCGAGCACGATCGACGGCTCGATCCTCTCTCGCGAGCAGCTCGCCGTGGAGGTCCGGGTCTCGACGCGCACGACGGAGCTCGAGGAGGCGCTCGCGCGCGGCGGCAGCGAGGCGAACGGCGCCGACGTCGCGATCGTGCCGCTCGCCACGTGGGTCGGCAGCTACGAGCACCTGGCCGCGCTCGAGACCGAGGTCTTCTTCGTCGCTGCGTGGTCGCGGGGCTCCGAGGTGCTCTTCGCGTCTCCGAGCGCCACGCCGGCCGAGCGCGTCCCGGCCTCCTTCGCCATCGCAGGCACGCGCGGCGCGCCCGAGTCGCTCACCGCGCTGCTGCTGCTCTCCGAGATGGGCGTCGCGCCCGACCACGTGCGCTTCACCGCGTCGGACGATCTCGACGCGCTCCTCGCCACGGCCGAGCGCGAGGGCCTCGACGCCGAGCTGCGTGCGCGCAATCGCGTGCCGTGGCTCTCCACGGCCGATGCCTCCCACCTCGCGCCGTGGGTGATCGTCGCGCCGCGTGGCTTCGTGCGTGCGCATCAGCCCGCGCTCGTTGCGCTCTCGAGCGCCTGGCTCGAGGGCATGGCCCAGCTCGCGCGCGACGTCCCCGGCGCGGCCCGCACGATCGCGGCGATCCCCGGCGCGCCGCCGCTCGTCGACCTCTTGCGGCGCCTCGGACAGATCGAGTCGATCGGCCTGCGCGAGCAGGCCGAGCTCGCGGGTCTCTCCGGTCGCTCCTACGTCACGCTCGAGACCCTCTTCCGACGCGCGTGGTCGATCGAGCGCGCGATCGGTGTGCTGAGCGGCCCGCCCCCCGAGACCCTGCCGATCGCCACGGGCACCATCGCCTCGCTGGTTCGCCGCGAGGTGCCCGCGCCCGTCGAGCACCCGCCGTTCCGTGCCGCGCCCGAGCCACGCGTGATCGTGACCGTGCCGCTGGCGCTGCCGCGCTCGAGCCGCGATGCCGCCGCGGGAGACGCGATCGTCGCGCACATCGGCTTCGCCGCAGGCGTGTTCCCTCGCTCGGGCCTGCGCCTCGTCGGCCCACGCGATCGCAGCGCCGCGCTCCGCGCCCTGGCCGATCGCGCGATCGAGCAATACGGCCTCGACGCGAGCCGCCTCGAGATCACGACAGGCACGAGCGCAGCGCTGCGCGTGCTCGCCCCCGAGTGAGCGGGCCCGCGGAGGTGCACCCGTGCGCAAAACGCCCTCGTTCGAGGGCGATCGGTGCGTCCGCGGTGCGCCTGCCCGCCCGATCGGAACAACCGGTTGATGCGCCGGGAGCCCCGGGTAGGATGCGCGCCCGATGACGCTCTCTGCCGACGATCCGACGCTCGGGCTGTTCCAGGTCCTCCGCGACGACGGCTCCGCCGATCCGGAGCGCGATCCGTTCCTCGAGAGCACGATGCTGCTCGCGATGTACCGGCAGATGCTCCGCATCCGTCGCATCGACGAGCGCATGCTCGCCAAGCAGCGCCAGGGAAAGATCGGCTTCTTCGGCACGATCACGGGGCAAGAGGCGACGCCCATCGCCACCGCCTTCGCGCTCGAGGCGCGCGACTGGGTGTTCCCCGCGCTGCGCGAGAGCTCGATCATGCTCTGCCGCGGCTTTCCCCTCTCCACGTGGCTCGCGCAGGTCTACGGCAACAGCGCCGATCTCCAGAAGGGCCGCCAGATGCCGAGCCACCAGGCCGGCCGCGCGGTGAACCAGGTCGGCTGGAGCTCGTGCATCGGACCACAGGTGCCGCAGGCCGTGGGCGCGGCGATGGCCGCCAAGCGCAAGAAGGACGACGTGGTCTGCGTGGGCTTCCTCGGCGACGGCGCCACGAGCCAGCCGGACTTCCACGCGGCGATGACGTTCGCCGCGATCGAGAAGCCACCCGTCGTCATCGTCTGCCAGAACAACCACTGGTCGATCAGCGTGCCCACCGCGAAGCAGTCGGCCTCGAAGACCCTCGCGATCAAGGCGCACGCGTACGGCATCCGCGGCCAGCGCGTGGACGGCAACGACGTGCTCGCGACCTACCGCGCGATCAAGGAGGCCGTGGATCGCGCGCGCCGTGGCGAGGGCCCGACCTTCGTCGAGTGCCTCACGTACCGCATCGGTCCGCACAGCTCGAGCGACGATCCCACCCGCTACCGCTCGAACGACGAGGTCGCGGCGTGGGCCAAGCGCGATCCGATCGTACGCTTCGAGCGCTACCTCCGCCGGGCCGAGATCCTCGACGACGCCAAGCAGGCGAGCCTCGAGGCCGAGCTCGAGAGCGAGTTCGAGGCCGCCATCGCCGCCATCGAGACGCTCCCGCCGCCCTCGCGCGAGTCGCTCTTCGAAGACATCTACGCGCCCTCGGCCCCGCTGCCGTGGCACCTGAAGGAGCAGCAGGCTCAGCTCCTGGCGCTTCCGACGGCGCCCAGCGGGCACTGAGCCTCGGCGCCGCTCCGCGCGAGCCCCTCTCCGCGCCCCCGCATCCCGGGCGGCGCTCCAACGCGACACCCAACCCCACGAAGAAGAAGACTCATGGCGAACAAGACCTACGACGTGATCGTGATCGGCTCCGGACCCGGCGGCTACGTGGCGGCGATCCGCTGCGGCCAGCTCGGGCTCAAGACGCTCTGCGTGGAGAAGGCCGACGTCGGTGGCGTGTGCCTCAACTGGGGCTGCATCCCGTCCAAGGCGCTCATCGCGGCCTCGGGCTTCGTCGAGAAGGCCCACAAGGCCTCGGCGATGGGCATCACCGTGAGCGGCGTGTCGGTCGACCTCGTGAAGATGCAGGAGTGGAAGAACGGCATCGTCAAGAAGCTCACCGGCGGCGTCGCCTCGCTCGTGAAGGGCGCGGGCGGCGACATCGTGAAGGGCACGGCCAAGCTGCTCTCGAATCGCTCGGTCGAGGTGACCAAGGCCGACGGCACCAAGGAGTCCTTCGACGCGGCCAAGGGCATCATCGTCGCGACGGGCGCCGAGGTCATCAAGCTCCCGACCATCCCGCTCGACGGCGAGGTCGTGATCACGGCCAAGGAGGCCGTCTCGCTCACGAAGGCCGAGGGCACGATGGTGATCATCGGCGGCGGCGTGATCGGGATGGAGCTCGGGATGGTCTACCAGAAGCTCGGCATGAAGATCATCGTCGTCGAGCTGCTCGAGCAGCTGCTCGGCACGACCGACACCGACCTCGTGAAGGTCGTCGAGCGCACGTTCACCAAGGCCGGCGGCGAGGTGCTGCTCAAGACCAAGGCGCAGAAGGTCGAGCGCGTGGGTGACAAGGCCAAGGTCGTGGTCGAGGGCCCCGACGGAAAGACCCGCGAGATCATGGCGGAGCGCGTGCTCTGCTCCATCGGCTTCAAGCCGAGCTCGAAGGACCTCGGCCTCGAGGCGCTCGGCGTGAAGCTCGATCCGCGCGGCCACATCGTCGTCGACGATCAGTTCCAGACCAACGTGAAGGGCATCTACGCGATCGGCGACGTGATCGGTGGCGGCTACCTCGCGCACAAGGCCAGCAAGGAGGGCGAGATCGCGGCCGAGGTCATCGCGGGCCACAAGGCCGCGCGCGACTGGCGCGTGATGCCCGCCGCGATCTTCACCGAGCCCGAGATCGCGACCGCGGGCCTCTCCGAGAAGGAGTGCGCGGCGCAGGGCAAGAAGGTCCGCATCGGCAAGTTCCCGTTCTCGGTGTCGGGCCGCGCGATGGCCGTGAGCCAGACCGACGGCTTCATCAAGTCGATCATCGACGCCGAGACGCACGAGGTGCTCGGCGTGGGCATCGTGGGCCCCGAGGCCTCGGACCTCATCAGCGAGGCCGCGCTCGCGATCGAGATGTGCGCGTACGCCGAGGACGTGGGCCTCACGATCCACCCGCACCCGACGCTCGGCGAGGCGATGATGGAGAGCTTCAAGCACGCCCTCGGCGAGGCCGTGCACATCGCGAATCGCTGAACGAAGAGCGCCCTACGACGAAGCGCCCTCGAGCCTGCCGGCCGAGGGCGCGCTCGTTCCGTCTCCGTGCCTCGTCACGCGAGGTTCGTGAAGACCTGCTGCACGTCGTCGTCCTGCTCGAGGGCGTCGGCGAGCTCGAGCACTTCCTTGGCGCGCGCCTCGTCGAGCTCGGTGTGCGTGGTCGCGATGTACTCGGACTCCGCCGACACGAGCGGCAGCTTCTTGGCCTCGATCGCCGACTGCAGGCGCCCGAAGTCCTCGAACGCGCTCCGCACGATCACCTGTCGCTCGCCCTTGTCGTTCGTGGTCTCGCCGAGCTCCTCGAGGCCGTGATCGATGAGCTCGAGCTCGATCTCGTCGTGGTCGTAGCCGTCGGGCGAGAGGCGGAACACACCCATGTGCTTGAAGAGGAAGCCCACGGTGCCGGCTTGCCCCATGTTCCCGCCCCAGTCCTTGAAGATCGAGCGCACGTTCGCGACGGTGCGCTGGGGGTTGTCGGTCGCGGTGACGACGAGCACCGCGATGCCGTGGGGCGCGTAGCCCTCGTACACGATCGTCTCGTAGTCCTTCTGGTCCTGCCCCGCGGCGCGCTTGATCGCCGCGTCGACCTTCTCCTTGGGCATGTTCGCGGCGCGCGCGTTCTGCACCGCGCGTCGGAGCGCGGGGTTGGACTCCACGCTCGGACCGCCGGACTTCACGGCGATGGCGATGTCGCGCGAGATGCGCGTGAACGCCTTCGCCATCTTGTTCCAGCGGGCGAACATCGTGTGCTTGCGGGTCTCGAAGATGCGTCCCATGGCGGCGCTTCTATAGCGCGGGGGCCCACGGCGCGCGCAAGCCCCCGGCGCCACGAGACGTGCGCGCGAGCAAGCGGTCGCGCGCATGCGTCCTCAGGGGTTCCCCCCCTCGGGCGCGAAGAGCGCATCCGGGACGTCGTAGGGATCGATGAACTCGCCCGTGTGGAACCGCCAGGTGGGCGGGCTCTCCGCGCTGCCGTAGACGAGCCCCGCGGGCGCCGCCGCGAGCGTGCGAAGCGTGACGACCACTTCCCCTTCCCGTTCCGGAGACTCGCAGATCCAATCCAGGCCCAGGAACGGGCCACTGGGGACCAGACGGGCGTAGGCAGGACATTGAAGCGGTGAGCCGTCAACAGTCACCTCAAGTAGGCCAGAGGTGTCCTGCTCCGCGGCAAGCGCGACCTCCTCGCTGACGAAGAGATGCAGGTCTCCACCTTCTTCTCCCCCAGTGGCGATGAACCCCCGAAGCAGAGCGATCGGCCTCGACCCCACGTGGAACCTGGTCGTGGTCCAACCCTCGATCAGCGTGCTGCCCACGTTGGGACCTGCCGTGCCAGCGAGAACCTGCGGCGCCGACGCCAGCGTTCCGCGAGTCACCGGAAGATCCGAGAACCGCATCTGCGTCGCGTACCAGCCGGGCGCCAGCTCCGTCTCCGGCTCGAACGTGAGCGTGCTCGGGGGATACGTGTTGGAGAACACCCAGCGTCCGGCAACCAGCTCCTGGCTCGGCCAGCGCACCAACCGAAGACTGCGATCCCACGCAGGCAGCTCCCGCGCGACGAACTCGTCTGGGCTCTGCCAGGGCCAGTACGTGGAGAGTGTCACGGTGGGTCGAACCGACGCCGTGAGGCCTGTGGTGAGGTCCTCTGGCGCCATCCGCACGGTGTAGTCCTCGGAGGGCGGCAACGCGTCCTGGCTGCACCCGGCGCTCATTCCCGCAGCCACTCCCACCAGCAGAATCAACGCGCGCATGGTCACCCCCTCGGGTCGATGGAGCCGCGTACCGCGAGTCCGGGAGAACCGCCACCCAGCACGCGGCGCTCGATCACGCGCAGTCGCCAGTGCCGTCGGCCTCGTCGAGCGCCTCCGAGAGGTGCGCGTCGTCATGGGCGCTCACGCGCGCGGTCGCGCTTGGTGCGGCGCCGCGCGACGATCGCGAGCGGCGCATAGCAGGCAATGAGGAAGCCGAACGGGCCGAGCATCATGCCGGCGTCGTCCACATCCGTCTCGATGGCGCTCCCGTCGGCGCACACGCATGCGCTCGGCGGGCCGCTGCGCCCGCCCGGGCGGAAGAGCTCGAACGCCTGACCGCGGCTCCGGCACGCCTCCTCGCAGTGGGGCGCGATCACGGAGTGGCGCCACACGAAGTCGACGCCGCCGAAGGCGCCGAGGATCGCGACCACGATCCACACGACCCAGAAGAGGGCGAAGAGCCCGCTCTCCTTCTTCGGCGGATCGGCCACGGGGCAAGCTTGTCAGAGCTGGAGAGACGTGTGGGGCTCCGCTTGCGGAGAGGTTGCGGACCGTGAGGCAGGGCGAGCTCGCGCTCTGCGATTCCGAGGAGCAGATGAGACGCGAGGATGCCGAGGCTCACGCGAGCCCCCGTCGCGGCGCGTACCTCCATGTCCTTGTTTGAGTGGAGCAGAAACGGACTGGCTCGCGCCCCTGACGGCGCGTCCGTGAGGCACGGCGAGGTCGCGCTCTGCGAGTTCGGCTTTCCGATCCGACGCGAGCATGCAGAGGCTCACGCGAGCCCCGTTTGCGGCGCGTACCTCCATGTCCTTGCTCGATGGAAGCAGGAAGGGACTGGCTCGCGCCTCCGACGGTGCGTCCGCGAGGCACGGCATCGTCGCGCTCTGCGAGTTCGGCTTTCCGATCCGACGCGAGCATGCAGAGGCTCACGCGAGCCCCCCGTTGCGGCGCGTACCTCCATGTTCCTGTTCGATGGGAGCAGGGAGGGACTGGCTCGCGCCTTTGACGGTGCGCCCGTGAGGCACGGGATTGTCGCGCTTCGCATTCCGAGGGACAGATCAGACGCGAGCATGCAGAGGCTCGATGGGAGCAGGGAGGGACTGGCTCGCGCCTCCGACGGTGCGTCCGTGAGGCACGGCATCGTCGCGCTCTGCGAGTTCGGCTTTCCGATCCGACGCGAGCATGCCGAGGCTCACGCGAGCCCCGTTTGCGGCGCGTACCTCCATGTCCTTGCTCGATGGAAGCAGGAAGGGACTGGCTCGCGCCTCCGACGGTGCGTCCGTGAGGCACGGCATCGTCGCGCTCTGCGGATCGGGCGCCGGATCAGATCAGACGCGACGATGCAGAGGCTCACGCGAGCCCCGTTTGTGGCGCGTACCTCCATGTTCCTGTTCGATGGGAGCAGGGAGGGACTGGCTCGCGCCTCCGACGGTGCGTCCGTGAGGCACGGCATCGTCGCGCTCTGCGGATCGGGCGCCGGATCAGATCAGACGCGACGATGCAGAGGCTCACGCGAGCCCCGTTTGTGGCGCGTACCTCCACGTTCCTGTTCGATGGGAGCAGAGAGGGACTGGCTCGCGCCTTTGACGGTGCGCCCGTGAGGCACGGGATTGTCGCGTTCTGGGAATTCGGCTTTCCGATGAAGCGCGACGATGCAGAGGCTCACGCGAGCCCCGTCTGCGGCGCGCACCTCCATGTCCTTGCTCGATGGGAGCAGGGAGGGACTGGCTCGCGCCTTTGACGGTGCGCCCGTGAGGCACGGCATCGTCGCGCGCTGCGAATTCGGCTTTCCGATCCGACGCGAGCGTGCAGAGGCTCACGCGAGCCCCCGTTTGCGGCGCGTAGCTCCATGTCCTTGCTCGATGGGAGCAGGAAGGGACTGGCTCGCGCCTCCGACGGTGCGTCCGTGAGGCACGGCATCGTCGCGCTCTGCGGATCGGGCGCCGGATCAGAACAGACGCGACGATGCAGAGGCTCACGCGAGCCCCGTTTGTGGCGCGTACCTCCATGTTCCTGTTCGATGGGAGCAGGGAGGGACTGGCTCGCGCCTCCGACGGTGCGTCCGCGAGGCACGGGATTGTCGCGTTCTGGGAATTCGGCTTTCCGATGAAGCGCGACGATGCAGAGGCTCACGCGAGCCCCGTTTGCGGCGCGTACCTCCATGTCCTTGCTCGATGGAAGCAGGAAGGGACTGGCTCGCGCCTTCGACGGTGCGTCCGTGAGGCACGGCATCGTCGCGCTCCGCGGATCGGGCGCCGGATCAGATCAGACGCGACGATGCAGAGGCTCACGCGAGCCCCGTTTGTGGCGCGTACCTCCATGTTCCTGTTCGATGGGAGCAGGGAGGGACTGGCTCGCGCCTCCGAGGGTGCGCCCGTGAGACACGGGATTGTCGCGTTCTGGGAATTCGGCTTTCCGATGAAGCGCGACGATGCAGAGGCTCACGCGAGCCCCGTTTGCGGCGCGCACCTCCATGTCCTTGCTCGATGGGAGCAGGGAGGGACTGGCTCGCGCCTCCGAGGGTGCGTCCGTGAGGCACGGGATTGTCGCGTTCTGCGGATCGGGCGCCGGATCAGATCAGACGCGACGATGCAGAGGCTCACGCGAGCCCCCCTCGCGGCGCGTACCTCCATGTCCTCGCTCGATGGGAGCAGGAAGGGACTGGCTCGCGCCTTCGAGGGTGCGTCCGTGAGGCACGGCATCGTCGCGCTCTGCGAGTTCGGCTTTCCGATCCGACGCGAGCATGCAGAGGCTCACGCGAGCCCCGTTTGCGGCGCGTACCTCCATGTCCTTGCTCGATGGGAGCAGGGAGGGACTGGCTCGCGCCTCCGAGGGTGCGTCCGTGAGGCACGGGATTGTCGCGTTCTGGGAATTCGGCTTTCCGATGAAGCGCGACGATGCAGAGGCTCACGCGAGCCCCGTTTGTGGCGCGTACCTCCATGTTCCTGTTCGATGGGAGCAGGGAGGGACTGGCTCGCGCCTTTGACGGTGCGCCCGTGAGGCACGGGATTGTCGCGTTCTGGGAATTCGGCTTTCCGATCCGACGCGAGCATGCCGAGGCTCACGCGAGCCCCGTTTGTGGCGCGTACCTCCATGCTCCTGTTCGATGGGAGCAGGGAGGGACTGGCTCGCGCCTCCGAGGGTGCGTCCGGGGAGTGGATCCCATCCTGAGCACTTCGTGGGTCTCGTAGGGCGCTCTTGAAGGAAGCACGGGACAGAGCCGACCCTCTGGTTGTCGAAGCCGAGGAGGATGCCCCGTGGACACCATCGTCGTG
>JAIBCE010000321.1 GCA_019694315.1 Sandaracinaceae bacterium | reverse complement strand
AGCGACGCAGGCCGACCTCGAGGCGCCCGGTGCTCATCGGGCCGAGCTCGGCCCAGCACCCGCCGCGCTGCCCCGACGCGTAGAGCGCGATGCGATCGCGTGCGCTCGAGGCCTCGGCGAGCGCGATCGCGGCGGCGCGGGCTCGCGCCGCCGCCGACGGATCGAGGCTCGACGCATCGTCGAGAACCACCGCGACCCGCAGCACGCCGCGACGTCCCGACGACGACGCGATCGCGCGGAGCGCCACCTCCACGTGCACGCGCGTGGGCCCCTCCACGCTCGCCACGTCCGCGAGGACGCCGAGCCCGAGCGCGTGATCGGTGGGCGCCTCGAGGAGGGGCGCGTTCGGCGTGATCGCGTCCGCGAAGCCGAGGCTCGAGACGCCCAGGCCGGGGAGGGTCGTCGTCGAGCTGGCGAGGCGCGCCTCGACGAGGCGCATCGCAGGATCGCCGGGAACGTAGGTGTTGAGCCACCAGCCGTCCCGCGAACGGAGCGCGAGGCCCGTGGTCTGGACGAGCGACGCGAAGGCCCCATCGACCTCGACGACGCTGGCTTCGATCCCCCGATCACGACCGTCCTCGTCCTCCTCGTTGCGCTGCCCGTCCAGGATCCTCTGCGCGGCGTGCTCCGCCACACGCCCCCCTTCGAGCTCGCGGACACGCTCACCGCGCAACGCCTCGAAGCGACCCTCGTCCGTGGCGCGATGCCACTGCGCGCGATCGTTCTCGACGCCGTTCTCCTCGTCCAACGCGACCCGCCCGGCGAGCACACCCTCTGCGGGGGCGCGCGCGGGCATGTCCACCTCCACAGGGTCGACCCTCACCGACGAACGTTCGGCCCGCCGCCCCGTCGAGCCCTGTCCCTGCCCCCCGAGCGCGGGGCTCTCGAGACGCGGCTCTGCGGGCGGAGCGACGGGCGAAGAGGCATAGGCGCTCGGCGCCTCGTAGGACCCGCTCGCGCCACCCCAGTCGGTGGGCATCGCGTCGAGCGTGTTCGTGCTGCCGTCGATCTTTCCCTTCACCGTCTGCCCGAAGCGCTGCCAGCCCACGACCGCGATCAACGCCGTGAGCGTCGCCAGCATCGTGGCCTCGGCCCAGTACCGGCGTGGCCACCACCCGCGCTCGGGCCTGCGCGTCGCATCGCGTCGCGCCGCATCGCGTCGCGCCGCCTGGGGCAGCGCATCGTGCGTCGAGGTCGCTGACGACTCCGTCGCGGGCGCGCTCGTCGGAGCGGTGGAGACCTGCGGCGTGGAGGACTGCGGCGTGGAAGCGCGAGACGTGAACCAGCCGCGCACCGCACGAACGAGCACGACCGGCAGCGTGAGCACGGCCACGAGCGCGGCCACGATCGTCGAGCCCGCGGCACCGAGGAGCGAGCCCGCGCCCACCTCGACCGGCGCACGCGGTGTCGGCTCCGCCGACGAGGACGGGGGCGGCGGCGCGAACTGCGCGCGAGAGGCCTGCGCCTCCGGCGCGATCGCCGTGTCGTCGGCGTCCGATGCCTCGCGCGAGACGCGTGCGAGCGTCCTCGCGACGAGCTCGTCGGACGCATCGATCGGCGCGAGCTCTCCGAGCGTGTCGTCGACCTCGCGCAGCGCCTCGAGGAGCGAGCGGCAGCTCTCGCAGCCCCCGACGTGCACGCGCACCTCGTCGTCGATCGCGCCGTCGGCGAGTCGCTCACGGACGATGTCGCACGAGAGCGTCATGCTCCCTCCTCCCGCTCCGCGACGAGCGCACGACGAGCGCGTGCGTCGGCGAGCGCCAGGCGTGCACGTCGCACGCGCGTCTTCACCGTCTCGGCAGGCGCGCCCACGACGCGCGCCACCTCCGCGATCTCCATCCCGTCGATCGCGCTCAAGACGAGCGCCTCGCGCTGCTCGAGCGGCAGCGCGGCGATCGCGCGCTCCATCCACTCTGCGGTCTCGCGTGTGGTGAGCTCCGCCTCCGGCCCTCGCGTGGGCGCCGGCACGTCGTCGCCGGCACGCTCCTCGAGCGACACCACACTGCGGACCGTCGCCTTGCGGAAGTGGCTCCGCACCACGTTGACCGTGATGGTCATCATCCACGGCACGAGCGAGCCGCTCTCGGGAGCCTCCTCGCTCGGCGCGAGCTCGTCCGCAACGTGCCCCGCGACCGGCACGCGCAGCGCCGCGCGGTGGATGCGCAGGAACACCTCCTGGAAGAGATCGTCGCGATCCGCCGCAGGCACGCCACACCTCGTGAGGTAGCCGAACACGCGCGCACGCCACGCGTGCACGAGCGGCGCGAAGGCCTCGCGCTCGCCACCTCGGTAGCGCTCGAAGAGCAAGCGCTCGGAGATCGGGATCACCCGAGCTCCTTCCGCCGTCTCATCGTCGTCCGCACGTCGCATGGCGAGCATCGTCGTCGCTCGGGGTGGAAAACGCCCCGGCGAGCGACGAGGGGTCGAAAATCGTACGTGGCCCGGACGAATTCACGAATCGCCCACGAAATAGGGCGTTTCGCGCGGCACGGCTCAGCGATCCTCGGCCTCGGGATGGAGATCGACGCGCCGCTGCGCCCGCTCGCGCTCGGGCCGGCTCACGTCCTCCTGGCGAAAGCCCGGCGGCCCCGGGATCGGGCCCTCGTCGGGGCCGCGCCAGCCATCGGTCCGCCGCGGCAGCACATCGATGCGGACGGGGTTGGTGAGCAGCGAGAAGGGCGGGCGATCGTCGGGCACGCTGGGCCGCTGGATCTCGACGCGCACGAAGGAGTCCTCGCGCGGCACGGCCACGGTGAAGCGATGCGACACGTCGAGACCGGGCGCGAGCGTCACGCGCTCCACCACCTCTCGGCCCACGAAGACCTCGAGCGTGCCGCCCTCGGCGGCGCGCGCGCGCACCTCGCCTGCGAGCCGACTGCCGCCGATCGCCTCGACGATCTCGCCTGGCACGCGGCCCGCGATCTGGAGATCGATGCTCGGTCCGTCGGTCACGTACAGGCGCCCCATGGGCACGGCCTCGTGCAGGCACACGCGCGCGGTCTCCGTGATCGTGCCGCGCGCGTCGCTCGGGCAGAGCATGGCGTTTCGGGGATCGCCGAGGCGATGCGACGACGCGCGATGGAAGTCGCTGTCGCCCACGATCGGCACGTAGAGCCCGCGCTCGAGCAGGCCCACCCACTCGTCGATCAGCTCGCGAGAGCGCTCCCAGTAGACCTGGTTCCAGAGCTCGAGCGCGTCGATCTCGTCGCCGATGCCGCCGCGACGGAGCGCGTCGTACTGCATCCAGCGCCGCGGATCCCACGTATTCCTGCCGATCCACCAGCCCGGGTGCGCGAGCACGACGGTGCCACCCTGCCCGTGCACGAGCGCACCGAGCGCCTCCATCCCCTGCCCGGCGGCCACGCCGATCCCGTGGTGCGAGCGGATGTCCCAGATCACCGAGTGCCCGAACGAGCCGCCCACCTCTTCGCCGAGCAGCGTCTGCACCGGGCCGTCGTAGCGCGACTCGAGGTAGCCGCGCGCGGCGCTCGAGCCGTGATCGGTGAGCACGAGGAGATCGAGATCCTTGCGCTCGGCGAGCCACATGAGCTCCGAGATCGGATGGAGCGCGTCGCGCGAGATGTCCGAGTGCACGTGACCGTCGAAGGCCACCACGCGGAAGTGACGCTCGCCCACGTCCACGGGGAGGAACTCCCAGTCCACGGCCTCGAGACGGAAGCCCCGCATCGTGGGCGGATGTCGCTCGGGCGCTGGCCACGCGTGGGCCACGTCGGCGCTCAGCCCCACGAGGGCGGCGAGCGCGATGCAGGTGGGCCCGATTCCGCGCACGCTCGCCTCCAGTCGCACCGCGAGTGTGTACCGCGTGGCGAGATCGCGCGGAAGCCCGTCGGGGTGATGGACATGCGGCGCGCGCTGCGCGGCGTGCCATGCTGCGCTCCGTGAGCGGTCCCGCCTCGTCGTCCAAGCAGCGCTGGATCGTGGTGGTGGCGCTCCTGCTCTCGGTCTTCATGTCGGCGATGGAGGCCACCGTCGTGGGCACGGCGATGCCGACGGTCATCGCGGAGCTCGGCGGTCTGCTGCTCTACGGCTGGGTCGGCAGCTCGTATCTGCTCGCGTCCACGGTGAGCATGCCGCTCTACGGCAAGCTCGCAGACCTCTACGGCCGACGGCCCGTGATGCTCGTCGGCATCTCGCTCTTCCTCGTGGGCTCGATCGGCAGCGGCTTCGCGCGATCGATCGAGATGCTCATCGCGCTCCGCGCGCTCCAGGGCCTCGGCGCCGGCGCGATCCAGCCGATCACGTTCACGATCCTCGGCGACCTCTTCTCGCTCGAGGAGCGCGGGCGCGTGCAGGCCTTCTTCGGGGCGATCTGGGCGATGTCGGGCGCGTTCGGTCCGATCCTCGGCGGCCTGATCGTCGCCTCGCTCTCGTGGCGGTGGGTCTTCTGGATCAACGTGCCCTTCGGCGTGGGCGCGATGATCGTGCTCACGCTCGCGTACCACGAGGGTCGCGCGTCCAAGCGCGTCAGCCTCGACTGGCTCGGCGCCGTGCTCCTCACGAGCGGCTCGATCTCGCTGCTCATCGCCGCGCAGCGCACGTGGCCGTGGCTCTTCGCGCCGCTCGCGCTCGCGCTGCTCACGCTGTTCGTGCTCGTGGAGCGTCGCGCGGCCGAGCCCGTGGTGCCGCTCGACATGGTGCGCGATCGCGCGGTGTCCGTGGCCTCGCTCTCGGCGATCGCGCTCGGGGCCACGATGTCCACGGCCGTCACGTTCCTGCCGCTCGAGGTGCAGGGCGTGATGGGCGGCTCGGCCACCGATGCCGGCTCGACGCTCGCGCCGATGCTGCTCGCGTGGCCCGTGGCCTCGGCGATCACGAGCCGCACGATCACGCGCGTCGGCTTTCGCGCGCCGGTGATCCTCGGCTCCGTCGTCTGCGCGCTGGGGCTCGGTGCGCTGCCCTGGGCCGCCGCGACCGCCGCGCCCGATCAGGGGCTCTGGCCGCTGCGCCTCGCGATGGCGGCGGTGGGCATGGGCATGGGCTTCGCCAACACCGCGCTCCTGCTCGCGGTGCAGACGAGCGTCGAGGCGAGCCGACGAGGCGTCGCGACGGCGCTCCAGCTCTTCTCGCGCTCGGTCGGCGGCGCGCTCGGCGTGGGCGCGCTCGGCGCGCTGTTCTCAGCCGTGGTGGGGAGCACGCTCAGCGAGGAGAGCGTGGCCTCGCTGCTCGACCCGCACGCGCGCGCGAGCGCCGTGTCGGATCCGGGCGTGGTCGCGGCGCTGTCGTCGGGCCTCGTGCCGCTCTTCGAGGTGCTCGCGGCGCTCGGCGCGATCAACGCGATCCTGGTGCTGTTCTATCCCCGCGCCGCGCACCACACGGCGAGCACCGTGCACGTCGAGCCCAGCCACGGCGAGTGAGCAGCCAAGACGCAGGACCGTCCCGGTTTTCGCAGGTGGGGCGCGAACTCGCGCCGAAATCGCGGGGTGCGGCGGGAATGCAACAACGCAGGACCGTCCCGGTTTTCGCGGGTGGGGCGCGAAATCGCGCCGAAATCGCGGGGGCGGCGGGAATGCAACAACGCAGGACCGTCCCGGTTTCGTCAATCCTTCTTGACGGCCGGCAGGCCCATCGCGGAGGCGGGGGAGCTCGCGGCGCGCAGGAGCGAGCACGAGAGGCCGAAGTGGTAGACGCGGCAGGCGTCGTCCACGTCGAGGCCGTGCTCGGTGCGGGCGCGCATGAGGAGCCCCGCGAGGGAGGTGCGTCCGTCCACGCTCTGGATCGCGCGGGCCCACGCCTCGGGCAGGCCGAACGAGCCGAGCGGCGCGGGCGGCGTGAGCACGCGCGTGACCACCCGCTCGCGGAGGGGCGCGATCGCGGCCTCGGCCTCGGTCGCGTCGAGCTTCACGGTCGCGTCGAAGAGGAGCTCGAGCGGGCTCCTGCCCAGCGCCACCGCTTCCTCGCCCGCGCGGAGGCCCTCCACGAACGCCCACGTCCCCGCGCGCCAGCGGAACGCCTCGAGGTAGCGCTCGCGGACCTGCCGCTCGATCGCCGACACGAGCGCGATGGGCCGCACCACGCCGAGGCCCACCAGCGCGTCGGCGAGGCGCCCCTCGTACTTGTCGAGCACCGCGAGCGCCATCTCCACCTCCATGCGGAGGCAGATGCCGTTGCGGACGAGGAACTCGCCGAGCAGCTCCTGTGGATCGTTCGAGGTGACGAACTCGGGCTTTCCGTCGACGTAGAAGATGCGCTTGCGGCGAGGGCGGCGGCCCTCGGCGCCCGAGGGCTCCGTGAGCTCGAGCAGGCCGGTGGCGCGCGTGGTCCCGAGGCGGAGCGCCAGCGCGAGCAGGCGTCCGCTCTCGACCACGCCGCGCTCGCGCTGCGCCGTGGGCACGGCCTCTTTCCAGCCGAGCGCGCTCGACGACAGATACCGCCGGAGCTCCGGCGGCTCGCCGCCGTCGGTGCCCTCGCGACGCACCGTGAGCTCGGGGCCCACCTCGCCCGCCACGATGCGTCGCACGAGCTCGGCGTACGAGAGCGGGCCGAGCACGACTCCGTCGCGGCTCACGAGCTCGTAGTGCGTCGGCGGCTCGAGAGCGATCGCGGCGAGGAGCTCGCTCGACCCCGCAGGCTCGGGACGCTCGGTCGTGCGGACGGACGGCGCGGGGCTCTCGCTCGTGGTGGTGGCCACGAGCGTGGTGGGCCGTGCACCGGGCTCGCGCGCCTCGATGTCGGCGGCCTCGAGCGAGAGCAGGCCCAGGCGATGGAGCTGGCGCGACGTCTCGCGCGCACGACGACCGTGCAGGCCGCGTCGCTCCGCGATCTCCTCGAGGGCGTCGGCGAAGTACGAGGCCGCGACGCGATCCTGCGGCTTGCGCGCGAGCGCGGAGCGGAGCAGGCGCAGGAGCTCGGGAGGCGGGCCCGCCAGGACGGCGCCGGGCGCGCTCGTGCGGACGCGCCGCTCCTCGGCGGCGAGCAGTCGCTCGAGCGGCGCGAGATCCACGTTGCGGATCCGCATGAGCACCGAGAGGTCTTCGCCCGTGCCGAAGAGCGGCTCGAGCAAGCACATCTCCGCGAGCACGGCGGCGAGGGTGAACACGTCGCTGCGGCCATCGACGGGCTTTCCCTGCACCTGCTCGGGGGACATGTAGCCGAGCTTGCCGCGCACCATGCCGTCGTCGGTGCGATGGGCGGCGCCGAACGCGCGCGCGATGCCGAAGTCGACGAGCTTCACCTCGCCGCGGCGGCCGAGGAGGATGTTCGCCGGCGAGACGTCGCGGTGCACGATGCCCAGGGGCTGGCCGCGCGGATCGCGCGCCACGTGCGCGTACGCGAGGGCGCGCGCGACCTCGATGCCCACGTGGAGGATCACCGGCAGCGGGATCGGCGTCGGCTCGCGCGTGGCGGTCGCGGCGCGGAGCAAGCGATTCACGCTCGCGCCGTCGACGAGCTCCATCGCGAGGAAGAGCATCCCGTCGGCCTCGCCGAAGTCGAAGACCTGCGCGATCGCCGGGTGCTCGAGGCGGGCGGCCAGGCGCGCCTCGTCCGCGAACATCGCCGCGAATTCCGGGTCGCTGGCGAGCTGCGGGAGGATGGTCTTGAGGGCGACGCGCCGCTCGAACCCGAGCACGCCCTCGCGGTGCGCGATGTAGACCTCGGCCATCCCGCCGGAGGCCAACCTCCGCTCGATCCGATAGGGCCCGACCCGCATCGGCACACGCGCCATTCGACCTCGTGTTGTGTGGTCCGAGCGTGACGCGACCGGTCACGCTGTGAGGAGGCGAAGCAAGGTGGGGGCGGCGGGGACACCAGCCCGGCGAGCACCCATCCCGATCAGGATACGGGAATCGGGAGCGCCGTGCATGTCCGTCCGTTCGCCATCGAAAACGGCGGATCTGGCGCACGCCGATCCGTTATCCTTTCGCCGCGATGACGACGAAGACGGCGGCGAAACCGACCAAGGACGGCTACCTCGGCAAGGTCGTGGCGGGACGGTATCGGCTCGAGGCGCTGCTCGGCGAGGGCGGCATGGGCGTCGTGTACCGCGCACGTCACGTGCTGATCGATCGCGTCGTCGCGCTGAAGCTCATCCGACCCGACCTGCGCGGCGAGACGCACCTGCGTGCATGGATGCTCCGCGAGGCGCGCGCGGCCAACCGCGTCGATCACGCGCACATCGTCGAGATCCACGACGTGGGCGAGACCGAGGACGGCGAACTCTACCTCGTCATGGAGTACCTCGTCGGCGCCTCGCTCAGCTCCGAGATCGCCAAGGGCCCGATGCCGCTCGCGCGCGCGACCGACATCCTCGAGCAGATGTGCGCCGCCCTCGCACGCGCGCACGATCTCGGCGTCGTCCATCGCGACCTCAAGAGCGACAACATCATGCTGACCGCCAAGGGCGGTCGCCGCGACTTCGTGAAGATCCTCGACTTCGGCCTCGCCGCGCTCGCGCGCGATCCGCGCCTGGCCCCCAAGGGCGCCGTGTTCGGCACGCCCGAGTACATGTCTCCCGAGCAGGCGCGCGGCGAGGACGCGATGCCGGTCTCCGACCTCTACGCGCTCGGCATCCTCTTCTTCGAGATGACCACGGGCCAGCTCCCGTTCCGGTCTGCGGATCGCGACACGCTGCTCGAGATGCAGAAGACGGCGCCCTCGCCCAAGCCTCGCTCGCTCGCGAAGGATCTGCCCGAGGCCGCGGAGCGCATCATCTTGAAGCTCCTCGAGAAGGATCCGCGCAACCGCTTCCGCGACGGCCACCACCTCCAGGAAGAGCTGAAGGCCTTCCAGCGCACGCTGCCCTCCACGTGGGAGGTGCAGTCGAACGAGGGCGCTCCGCCCGCGCAGCCGCCGCCTCCGCCGCCCGCGCCCACGCCGGGCGTCGTCGAGTGGAGCCGTCGCGCCGCGTACTTCTCGCGCATGATCGCGCGGGCCTATCCGAACGGCCGCGTGCCCGAGGAGCTCCAGCACGCCAACGATCAGCTCTGGGAGGTCTCCGCGCGCGCGTCGCGCCTCGAGGGCGAGCTCGCGAGCCACCAGCGCAAGCTCGACGCGATCGAGCGCCGTGGTCGCGCGCTCCGCGCCGAGATCGGCCGCAAGGTCGAGGATCT
>JAIBCE010000320.1 GCA_019694315.1 Sandaracinaceae bacterium | reverse complement strand
ACGCCACGCGGCGGGGTTGCGCAGCAACCCCAGGAGCGCGCGAGAAAGCGAGGCTTGGGGAGCGTCGAGCAGGGGGGAATGGGGGGGAGTTGCCGACTCCCCCCGACCGCGCCGAAGGCGCGAAAAACCTGAGTGTGCCGGAGGGGGCATGCGCCCCCTCCCCCGCGAGGCGGGGCCCCCTCCCGCTCCACTCGCTGACGCTCGTGACTCCGCGCGGGCCCCAGCCCCGCTTGGCGCCTCGCGCTACGCTCGGCGGTCTCGAATGTCTCTCGGTCTCTGGACGCTCCGCTCGGCGAGCCAAAAGAAAAAGCCCGGAAAACCGGGCTCTTTCTTCAGGCGACGCTCTCCTCGATCACATCGAGACGGAGGCGGGCGATGGGATGAACGGCACGCCCTCGGACGGGACGATGACGAGGTCGGTCGGGTTGATGTCCGGGGTGCTCGGATCGATCGTCGTCACGACGCGGGTGGTGCCCGTGTCGTACATGTCCTGGCCGATGCACTCGCTCGCCGCTCGGTCGAGGACCACGAGGTTCTGACCGAGCACGATGATGACCGTGTACTCGTGGTTGCGGCGCGCCTCGTCGGCGACGCGGACGGCCTCCTGCAGGGCCTCGACCCGGTCGCTCAGGGTGCGGACGTGGGCGTTGACCTGCGTGAGCTTGTCGTCGAGACAGGTCACGCGGAGGACGTCACCCTCGCGGCGGGACTGATCGAGCATGCCCTGGACGCGGGACGAGAGCGACTGGCCGTTGCTGAGCAGCCGCTGACCCTCGGCGACCTGATCGGCGGGCGTCATGTCGGCCGCACGGCGGACCTGCATCGCGGCTTCTTCAGCGCCTTGGTCCTCGGTCCCGTCCGCATTCTGCGCGAACGCGATCCCGCCCACGGCGAGCGCGAGCACGGCGGCGGCCAGCCCGAGGCGGAAGCGAACGCTGCGAAGTAGGCTCATGGCAGCTCCAGAAGGGGGAATGTATCGAGGGGGTGGGGGGGTGTCAACGCACGGTGGGAGGGCGCGCCGCGCGCGGCGATGGGTCCGCTGCACTCCGACCGCCCAACGACCGTTGCCAGGCCATCGGCAGACGTTCACGGGATCACGAGCGACGCCCCAGAAATCGCGAGAGGCGCCCGAGGATGCGCCCGAGCGGGGTCTCGGGCAGCTGCCAGGTCTCCACGACCGGCCCCTCGAAGAGGCCCAGGTCGCGGAGGACCTCCTCGACGGGGCGTGTGCGATCGAGGCGGATCGCGAGGGCCGCGCCGGAGCGCGCGTCCCAGGCCTCGACCGACATGCAGCAGTGCTCGTCGAACGAGAGCGCGAGGCGGACTCGGCCGCGGTCCCAGAGCGAGCGATCCTCGACGAGGACGGTGCAGAGGTACTCGCACTGCGCCACGTCCGACGACTCGCCCTGGAACAGGGGCAGCTGCACCGAGCCGAGGACATCGGCGTCGAGGACGATCTCGCGCCGGATCGGCAGCCGCGCGTGGCGGGTGACGATGGGCTCGAAGCGGCGGTGGGCGCCGCCGCGCCCGACGGACATCGGGAGGATGTCGAGGAGAGTCGGCGTCTTGCCGAGCTCGTCGGCGAGGAGCGCCGCGCCGTGGGCCACGGCCTCGTCGGGGTTGATGCGCTTGCTCGGTCGGCGACCGAAGAGCTCCTGCACGGCGCGCTGCACTGCGGGGATGCGGGTGGTGCCGCCGACGAGCACGACGTCGTCGACGTCCTTGGGCGAGAGGCCGCGCGTCTCGAGCACCTCGGTGGCGATCGCGAGCGTGCGATCGACGAGCGGTCTCGTGAGCGCATCGAAGACATCGCGTGAGAGCGTGAGGCGCAGATCGCGGCGCGGGCCCGCGCTGCTCGCGGCGACGAGCTCGGGTAGCTCGACGCTCGCCTCGTCGTCGACGGAGAGGAGGTGCTTGGCCTGCTCTGCGGCCTGACGCAGGCGCGCCACCTGCTGCGGCGTGGGATCGAGCGAGATCCCCTCGACGCGCTGGAATTCCGCGAGGAGGTGGTTGGCGACGAGGTCGTCGAAGTCGGAGCCGCCAAGGAAGTTGTCGCCACCGGTGGCGACGACCTCGAGCTTGCCCGTCGACAGGTCCACGACCGAGATGTCGAAGGTGCCGCCGCCGAAGTCCCACACTGCGACGCGCGAGCTGCCGGTCTGCTTGTGGCCGTAGGCGACGGCCGCCGCGGTGGGCTCGTTCACGATGCGATGGACGGCGAGCTTGGCCTGCGCGGCCGCGCGTCGGATCGCCTCGCGCTGCACCTCGCTGAAGTACGCGGGCACGGTGATCACCGCGGCCTCGACGGGCTGCTTCAGGTAGGCCTCGGCCGTGGCGCGGACCTCGTCGAGCACGCGCGCGGCGATGGTGTCCATCGCGATGACGCGATCGTCGATGCGGACGCCGAAGCGCTGGCCCTCGGCCTCGGCGAGCTCGTAGGCGAAGTGAGCTCGGCGGCGAGCTCGGGGCGATAGGTGCGGCCGACGAGGCGCTTGGAGCCGTAGACGGTGCGTGACGGATGGAGGACGTGACGATCGGCCGCGCGCTGCCCGATGTGGAACGCGCCATCGAGCTCGAAGGTGATCATCGACGGGATGGTGCTCGTGCCGGTGCGGCCAGGGATCACGCGCGGCTGCCCGTCGACGACGTACGAGGCGCAGGTGTTCGTCGTGCCGAGGTCGATGCCGATGACGACGCCCTTTCGCTCGACGACGAGCTGTCGCTTCTCGGCGATCGCCGCCTCCTCGACGAGATCGTCGACGACCATGGGCGGCTCGGAGAGCAGACGCGGCGGCAAGGGAGGCGGAAGGCCGAGGCGGCGCCCGAGCTCTTGCGCGAGCTCGCCGTCGATGCCGATCGCGAGGACATCGGCGCTCACCCCGGTCTCGTCGCGTGAGGCGATGCGGATCACCGCGTGCGCGAGCACGAGCATCGCCTCGTCGACGATCGCCGCGCGGTGCTCGCCCTCGAGCGCCAGCGCGATGGGATCGGTGAGCGCAGGTTCCTCGAAGCGAAGGCAGAGGCCCTCGATGCGGAGGATGGGGGCTTCCCATCGTGTTCCATCGGGGCCGTGGGCGAGGAGGCGGAGGCGCTCGTGCTTCATGTGTGGATCGAGAATATCCGAGGCGCGGGGCGCGCAGGCGGTCTCCGATCAGCCCCTCCGCGCATAGGGAACGCGGTCCTTCAGGGCGAGCAGCGGCGTCTCGAAGAGGTGGAACGAGGCGGCGGACACCGCGAGCGGCGCGAGCA
This sequence comes from Sandaracinaceae bacterium, assembly GCA_019694315.1. Taxonomy (GTDB): domain Bacteria; phylum Myxococcota_A; class Polyangia; order Polyangiales; family Sandaracinaceae; genus JAFLCL01. The sequence goes on along the minus strand of JAIBCE010000320.1, from coordinate 5,833 downwards.
GGTAGGAGCTCACGCGGATCCAGAATGGCGAGGTGTCGACGCCGAGGTGGCCCAGCGCATAGGGCAGCATGGGGTGCACGAGGTAGAGGCCGTAGCTCACGCGGCCGACGTAGCGGAGCGGCGGTGCCGAGAGCGCGCGGTGGAGCTTGGAGGGCCGCGTCGCTGCGCCCACTGGAGCGGCGCACGCGCTGACGAGCGCGACGCCGAGCATCGCGTGCGAGAGGCCGTGAAGAGACTCGACGGACACGAGGTACGGGGAGTCGACGAGGAGCTCGCTCGCGGCGGTCGCGAGCGCGAGCAGCACGCCACCCGAGGCGCCGAGCATCGCGCGCAGCTCGGGCAGGCGCGGCGACGGATGGCGATGGAGCCAGGCGAACAAGGCGCCGAGGGCGAGCGCGTCGGTCGAGCCCGGGAGCGTGAAGACGAGCGCGAAGCGACCGAGGCCCGCGAGGCCACCGACGAGGCGGAAGATCGGCGCGGCGAGCGCGACCGTCCCGCAGATCCACGGCATGGCGCGGCGCGGCGCGAGCAGCACGAGCCACGGCCAGAGCAGGTAGAACTGCTCTTCCACCGAGAGCGACCAGAAGTGCGACGCGACGCCGACCCAGTGCCCCTCGCGCGCGACGAGGAAGCTCGAGGCGTAGAGCGCGTGCCAGCCGATCTGCTCACGCACGAGCGGCGCATCGAGCGCGAAGAGGATCGCGAGCGCCGCGTAGTAGACGGGAAAGATGCGGAGCGCGCGGCGCGCGTAGAAGGCGCGCGCGAACGAGCCACGGCTCGCGCGGCCCTCGTCGATGGCGTCGCGCCCGTCGAGGAGGATCCCCGTGATCAGGAAGCCGCTGAGCACGAAGAAGAGGCGGACGCCGACGAGGCCGAGCTCGATGGGAAACGGTGCCCAAGGGAGCTCGGCGTGGTGCGCGACGACGAGCAGCACCGCGACGCCCCGCAGACCATCGAGCGCAGGCGCATGTGCGCGCTGCGCTCGACCGGGAGGCTCGGGGCTCGGTTCACTCACCCGTGCAGTGTCACCGAACTCGCGTCGCCGTGAAGCTGGAGTGGAGCTGGACGCTGCCGCCGGCCGCTGCAGCCTCGAGGGCCGGATCGAGATCGGCCATGCCCACGAGGAGACAGCCGCCGCCGACCGCGGTGGTGAGCGTACCGTTCGTGATCGAGTCCGAGCGCAGCATGCCAGGCGTGCCGCTGTTCACGAGATCACCCTCTGCGAGCGAGAGCGTGAGCAGCGCGCAGCTACCCGCCACCACCGCGCCGCCGCCGAGGACGATCGTGAACGAGCTCCCGTCGGCGGAGATCACACCTTCGCGCGTGGAGGTGTGCTCGACGAGCGTACCGGTGCACTGCCCCTCGCTGATCTCGCCCCCGCGACACTCCGACTCGGTGACCTGGAGCTGGAGCGAGCGCGGATCGGTGCGCGGCTGAACGAGCGTGACCGTGGCCGGCAGGAGCTCGCTCGGGCACACGACGAGATCGCGCGAACAGTCGACGGTGTACGAGACGGGCATTCCGTCGTGCATCACCGTCACGGTGTCGGCGCCGCCGGCGAGCGTGGGGTTGTAGACCTCACCGCCGATGTCCACCTCGACGCTGAGATCGTCGGCGAAGGTGAGGCTCCAGGTGCCTCCCACGTCGGGCACGGCGGTGGTGTCGCCGCCACCGCAGCTCGGAGCCATCAGCCAGGGCGCGACCCCGACGATGGCGAGCCCCGTCCACACACCCACCCTCGAACGCGAAGCAAGAAGCGTCATGAGAACCTCCACGACGAAGATGCCTGCATCCGCAGCCATCGAGAAGGCGGGGGGCGTGGAGGTTTTGTGAACGAGCGCACAGCGGACGCGCACGACGAGGCTGTCGACGCCCGCGCGCCGAAGCGGAGACGACGCGTCAGTGGAAGGCGAAGCGCCGGATCGAGGCGGTCTCGACGAAGCCGCTCGTGCTCGTGGCCACGACCACCACTGCGCGCTCGCTCGGACTCCACGCGGCGTCGCGGACCCGCCACTCGCCCGCACCCAGAGGATGTTCGCTGCGGAACGCGAGCGTGCCGTCGCGCGACCACTGGACGAACTGGAGCGTGTTCTCGGGGACCATGACGAGGCCCGCGCCGAAGTCGGCCTGGCTCACGGGCGGGATCGGTGTCGCGCCGGAGCTCCCCTGGAGACCTTCGACGACCGCGACCGCCTCGCGGCAGACGTTCCAGTCGAGGTGCACATCGACGCCATGGAACGCGTCGAAGGGCACCGTGATGAACGCGCGCGACCAGAGCGGGGTGCTCGGATCGTAGGCCACCGCGAAGGGGGAGATCGGATCCTCGGGGCGGCCCATGCCTGCCGAGAGGTGCTGACCGTCGAAGTCGATCTCACCGCGCAGCGCGCCGGACAGGCCGAGGAAGTCGTCGAACGCGCGTCCCCGCTGGAGATGCGCGTAGTAGCCGACGCTCGCCTGCCAGCTCTGCACCGATCGCGTGGCGCCGTCGTCGGCGCCGAGGCGCCACACCCACGACTGACCGCGCTCGGGAGCGGTCGAGGGGATCGAGGTGCCGCCGACGGTGACGGGACCGTTCGAGCCTCCGACCGCGAGCACCTCTCCACTGGCCGCCATCGAGAGCGAGCCGAAGGTCACGTGCGAGGTCTCGCTCGCGGGCTCGGCGGTGGCGACCCAGCGCGGCTCACCGCGCGCGTCGACGCGGGCCACGAAGGGACCCGTCGTGCGGACGATGCGTGAGCCGAAGCCGAAGAGCGGCGAGGAGCTCGCGCCCCACACGATGGGCTCGCCGTCGGCCGCGAGCGTGAGGCCGGAGAAGTACTCGCCGGTGCCGTGCTCGCCGACGACGTGCTGCTCGACCACGTGACCGCTCGCGTCGAGGTGCACGAGGAACGCGTCGCTCGCGAAGCCGGCCGTCGTCTCCTCGTGGAGGACGCCGTCGATGGTGAGACGGCCCTGGAAGCTGCCCGTGAGCCAGGCGCCACCGAGACCATCGGCGACGATCTGCGAGGGATACGCGACCGGGCCGCCGGCCATCGGGGGCGGCGGATCGTTGTCGGCGAGCACGGGCTGCCATCCCCAGCGAAGCGAGCCGTCCGCGGCGAGCGAGAGCGCGAAGACGACGCAGGTGGAGCGGGCGTAGTCGACCACCGCGAACGACGAGAGGGCGAAGCCCGCGAGCGTGGCGGTTCCGTCGCAGATCACGCCGGTCACGAACGTGCGGTTCTCGGTGTCGACGTCGGCGTCGAGCGTCTCGAGCGACACGCCCGTGCCTCCATCCGCGCCCGTTCCGTCGGGCATCGGCGTGGCCTGCACCATCCAGTCCGAGCCCGTCGCGGGACCGAGATCGTCGCAGGTGGGCACGGGCACGTTCGCATCGACGGAGACGCCCGCGTCCCCTGGCGTACCGGCGTCGCCGGGCCAGTCGGGCGTGCACTCGCGCTCGTCGGTCTCGCCGTCGCAGTCGTTGTCGATGCCATCGCGACACACCTCTGCGACGGGCGCGCAAGCGCAGAGCGTGACGGGATCGGAGGAGCCGTCACAGTCGTTGTCGACTCCGTCGCCGCAGACCTCGGCGCTGGGCCCGATCGCGCCCTCGCACGAAGACCACGTGCCCGCGCGGCACGTCTGCGCGCCCGCGCGGCAGGGCTCGATCAAGAACTCGACGCCGCAGTCGCGCATCGTCCCGTCGGTGCACGGACAGCCCTCGTCGATCGCACCGTCGCAGTCGTCGTCCGCTCCATCGCAGGCCTCGGCGGCCGCGGGCAGCACCTCGCCGCTGCAGGCGTGATCGCCCCAGTCGCCCCACTCCACCCCGGCCGCGACGTCGCAGATCTGCATGCCACCGCGGCACGAGCCGACGCCGGCCGCGCCGACGGCGCCCGAGAAGCAGGTCTGCACCTCGCCCGGACCACACGGGCAGCCGTCGTCGATGCGCCCGTTGTGATCGTCGTCGAGCCCGTTTCCGCACGCGTCGGTGCGCGGGCGCGGCGGCGCGGTGTCGAGACCCACGTCGCGCGAGCCGACGGAGACGGGATCGGTGCACGCCGCCACCGCGAGCCAGAGCGCGACGGAAAAGAGCTGGAGAGAGCGGAGCCACGCCTGACGCATCGAGACCTCCGAGCGTGCTTGTGCGGAGCCGACGAGTCTTCTGAAGAAATCGTCAGCGCTCGCTCGCGGCGAGCCGGTCGAGCCGCGCGAGGTGGCCCGAGGACGGATACGCGCGACGGAACCCAGCGAGCGCGCGCTCCCCCGCGGCAGGATCGGTCCGCAGGGCGAGCTCGACCTCGAGGCTGGCACGCTCCTCGGCGAGGACGCCGCGCGGGTACGCCGTGGCGTGCGCTCGGAGCGCCTCGCGTGCCGACGACAGATCGCCGCGACGAAGGGCGCTCGTCGCGCGCGCGAGCATCGCGACCTCCGTCTCCCCCGTCTGCGCAGCGGGCTCGACTGGCGTGCTCGTCACGTCGATGGCAGCGCCGTGGTCGATCGCAGGCGGTCTGGTGATGGGTGCGTGCCGCGACGTCGATCGCGCCTCGCCGCTCGTGTCGTGTCGCGACGGCGTCGCGGGAGCGGCTGCCTGGGTCTCCGGCGAGACCGCTCCACGCTCGGGCGTGAGGTGCGTCGGCTCGGGCGTGGGGACGCCCGAGGTGTGATCGGAGGACGGAGGCTCCGAGGACGCGTGGTCCGGCGACGTGTGATCGGAGGGCACGAGCTGACCGCTCGAGGAAGGAGGGCGCGCGGACGGCCCACGCGATCCAGGCGCCGACAGCAGGTAGGTCGCGGTCGCGCCGAGGAGGCCGAGCACCACGAGCGACGCGGCGAGCGTGCCGGGGCCCAGCGTGGGACCACGCGGCGCGGTCGGACCACCCCCACCACCGCGCGGGCCGAGCTCGAGCCGCGAGCGCAGGCCCTCGAGCTCCGATGGAGACGGCAGATCGCCCTTGGCGTGCGAGAGCAGATCGTCGAGCTCTTCGTCGTTCACGACGACCTCCTCGGCCGCGCCGCGCGCTCGAGCGCGCGACGCAGCTCCGTGCGCGCCACTTGATAGCGAGAGTAGGCGGTCTGCACCGGAATCCCCAGCAAACGGGCCACTTCGGGCATGGGCAGCTCCTCGATCGCGTGGAGCACGGTGACCGTGCGGTGATCCTCCGAGAGCGCGTCGAGCGCCGTGAGGAGCTGCGCGCGCGCCTGCTTGGCCACGACGAGCGACTCCTGGTCCGGGGCGCCCTCGCTGCCGCGCTCGTCGGCGTCTTGGCCGAGCACCTCACGCTGGTGTCGGCGCAGCCGACGGTGGTTCGCGACCACGCCCACGCAGAACCCGTAGAGCCAGCTTCGGAGCGCGCTCTGCGCGGGGTCGTAGCGATCCAGCTTCTCGAACGCGCGCAAGAACACCTCCTGCGCGACGTCCTCCACCTCGCGATCCGCGACGCCGAGGTAGCGCACCACGCGCCACACATAGGGTGCGTGAGCCGAGAACAGCGCCTCGCGCGAGACGCCGTGCGTCGCCGAGAGCGGCTCGAGCGCGGTCATGGCCGAGGCCTGCACACGACGGGATTGTGCGTGGCGAAGGGCAATTACGAACCGAAGTGGAGGACGAGCACGAGATCGAGCGCGGGCGCCACGGGTGCGGCCTGGAAGAGCGGCACGCGGACGCTGCCCTCGTCGAACGAGAGCGCATCGCGCACGAAGGGGATCACGATGCCGGGCTGCAGGCGCACCTCGAAGACGCCCACGCGCAGCCCCACGCGCGCCGCGATCGCGAGATCGGCCCACGGACGCACGGTGGCCAGGTTCACATCGAGCCCTCGGCCCGACACGGCCAGGCCGCCGGACTCGA
>JAIBCE010000319.1 GCA_019694315.1 Sandaracinaceae bacterium | reverse complement strand
GGGCCGTGGAGGTGCTGTCCCACGAAGAGCAGCTCGTCGTGCGCCACCACCACGTCGATGACCCGCTCGCCCACCGACGGCGCCCGCGCGCTCACGCCGCGCGTCGCGAGCGCCTCGCGCACCGCGATCGCGCGGCTCACCGACGGCGCGTCCTCCGGATCGCGCGCGAAGACGTGCACCACGCGCTCGGCCGCGTCGGGCGCGAGCGCCACGAGCTCGTCGACGCTCGCCGCGTTGCCGAGCGACTGCCCTGCGACGCGCGCGAAGACGAGCCCCTCGCCGAACGAAGGCGAGGCCTCCGCGTGCTTGAACGTGAGCAGGCCCGGTCGCGAGAACGCGAAGCGCAGGGAAGGGTGCGCGGCGAGCGCCTCGCGCTTGGCCAGCGGGGCCGTCGACACGTTCGTGATCACGAAGACGAAGGGAAGCGCCACGCGATCACCTTACGAGGACACGGCCGTTGCGTCGCGTCACGGACACTGCTGACGGAGGTTCGGCGCCCAGAGCCAGCCTGCGACGGGCGCCTCCACGCGCCACCACCGACCGCGTCGCTCGACCGGCACGATCGTGGTGCCGGTCGGGATCGTGCCGATCGCGGGCCGCGAGGTGTCGGGCTCCGCGCGCACGTTCGTCTGTCCATCCGGATCGGCCACGCGCCACGGGCACGACGCGCTCGTCGTGGCGGCAGCCGCCGGCGGCGCGCTGGCCGTCGGCGCCTGATCGAATTCGAACGCCGAGATCGGAGGCGCGGCGAAGAGCTCGTCGAGCGTGATCCCGCGTCCGCCAAAGCGCGCCAGCACCGACGGGGCACCGCGCACCGTCGAGAGCGACACCCGGCCGCCCGTGAACCGAGCGCGCGCGCGCCACTCGCGATGATGAGGCACGGGCTCCTCGTCGCTGTCGGGATCGTCGGGGTAGGTGACGGTCGTGGCCTCGAGCGCGATCGGCAGCGTGCGACACGCGCCGCGCGCCGGGTCGCACACCACGAGCTCGGTCGCCATCGACGAGGGCATGTTCTCGTCGTACTCGGTGTAGCCCTCGACGCGCTCGATCACGTAGAGGCGCCGGCCCGGTCCCGCCGCCTGGGCGTAGTGCGCGGTGCGCGCCTGGATCACGCCGGTCCAGCACTCGTACTCGGGAAAGCCGCGGAACGAGCCACCCACGTGGATGCCCGCGGCATCGCGCACGAGCAGGTACTCCACCGTCTCGGCGCCCGGGCCCATGCCAGGATCTTCGTAGGGCGAGACGGCAGGCGAGTAGGCACAGCGCACGAACGCGATCGCGTCGGGCGTGCCGGAGGCGAAGGGCTCGGCGCTGTCGTCGACCGGCTCTTCGTCCTCGGTCGCGATCGGGCGGTGCTGTCCAGGCCGCGTGGGCAGCAGGCCGTAGGGCGCGCCGCAGCGGGTGACCACCGAGTGCTCCGCGGCCACGTGCGCCTGCACGAAGGCGACCGCCTCCTCGACGTCGTGGGCCACCGGGAAGGTCCCGGCGTGGACCTGGGCCGCCCACGCGGCCGTCGCGGCGTCGATCGGGGCCGGGAGCGCGCTGCTCGGCGCTCCCCTCGCGATCCTCAGCGCGGCTTCTCGGGGATGCCCGAGCAGCATCGCGACCGCGGCGAGCTCCGCAGGCCCGCACGACAGCTCGGCGCGGCTCACCGCGACGGCCCGCGGCTCCTCGTCGTCCTCGGCATCCGTCGTCGAGCGCAGCACCGAGAGGGCCCACGGGCACTGCAGCGCCTCGCGGATCGGCTGCCGCTCGGCCGCGTGGATCCAGTGCCCATCGTCGTCGAAGATCTCCTCGCCTTCCTCGTAGGGGTAGCCGCCCAGGGCCTGATCGGCCTCCTCGAACCGCTCTGCCGCGCGCTCGTACTGCCGCTGCGCGTACGCACGCTGCGCCTCGGCGAGGGGGCGCGCCCAGGGCCTCGCGGGGGCGGTCTGCGCGAAGGCGCTCGATGCACCCACCAGTGCGGAGAACGTCGCGAGCGCGGCCACGGCGGAACGGATGCGGCTCATCCGCGGGAGGATACGCCCACGCGCGGGCGAGGGTGTTTCCGACCGCTCGCGCGCCCCGCCAAGCGGATTGCCCCCCTCGGATCCCTGGGATAGAAGCGCGCCCTTCATGCGGTTCGAGAACGTCTCCCTCCTGAGCGTCGCTTCGGTCGAAGCGCCGAACCGCATCGCGTCCACGGACCTCGAGGCGCGCCTCGGGCCCTTCTTGCGACGGCTCGGCTTCGCCTCCGGGGTGCTGGCCTCGCTGAGCGGCGTGATCGCGCGTCGCTTCTGGGACGAGGGCACGCAGCCCTCGGACGTGGCCGCGCGCGCCGGTGAGCTGGCCCTCGCTCGCGCGGGCATCGACCGGAGCCGCGTGGGCATGCTCGTGAACACGAGCGTCTCGCGCGACTTCGTGGAGCCCTCCACCGCTTGTCTCGTGCACGGCAAGCTCTCGCTCCGGCCCGAGTGCCTCAATTTCGACGTCGCGAACGCTTGTCTGGGCTTCATCAACGGCATGGACCTCGTCGCGCAGTCCATCGAGCGGGGCGTCATCGACTTCGGCCTCGTCGTCGACGGGGAGAGCAGCCGGTACGTGGTCGACAAGACCATCGAGCGCCTCAACGCGAGCGGCGACGCGCGCGCCTTCGCGGATCACTTCGCCACGCTCACGCTCGGCTCGGGCGCGGCCGCGGTGGTGCTCGCCCGCGCGGATCTCGTGCCGCCCGGCACGGCACACCGCTACGTGGGCTCGGTCAGCCTCGCCGCCACCGAGCACAGCCACCTCTGCCGCGGCCAGGTCGATGGCATGGTCACCGATGGACAGCGCCTGCTCCAGGCGGGCCTCGAGCTCGCGCAGCGCACCTTCGAGCTCGCCCGCCGCGAGCTCGGCTGGAGCCCGCAGGTCCTCGACGAGATCGCGATCCACCAGGTGAGCCGCCAGCACACCGACAAGCTCGCGGAGCGCCTCGGCCTCGATCCGAGCCGCATCCACGCGATCTTCCCGGAGCTCGGCAACGTCGGCCCCGCGTCCATCCCGCTCGTGCTCTCGCAAGCCGAGCAGCTCGGCCGCCTGCGTCGCGGCTCGCGCGTCGCGCTCATGGGCATCGGCTCGGGGCTCAACTGCGCCATGGCCGAGGTGGTCTGGTGAGCAAGGCGCCCGCCGTGGATCTCTCGGCGCGTTTGGCGGAGCTCGGGATCGCGCGCGAGCTCTACCCGTTCCAGGCACGCGAGCTGCGCGTGCGCGGGGGCCTTCGCCTCTCGTACCTCGACGAGGGCCCCGAGGACGGACCTGTCGTGGTGATGGTCCACGGCAACCCCACGTGGTCGTTCTTCTACCGCGAGCTCGTCCTCCGCCTGCGCGCGACGCACCGCTGCATCGTCCCCGACCACATCGGCATGGGCCTCTCGGACAAGCCCGGCGACGATCGCTACGACTACACGCTCGCCTCGCGGGTGGAGGATCTGGGCACGCTGATCGAGGCCGTCGCGCCCATGGGCCCCGTCAGCCTCGTGGTGCACGACTGGGGCGGCATGATCGGCACCGCATGGGCCGTCGATCACGTCGACCGCGTCGCGAAGATGGTCGTGATGAACACGGCCGCGTTCCCGCTCCCCCGGAGCAAGCGCTTCCCCGCGCCGCTCGCGCTCACGCGCACGCCGCTCGGCGCGCTCCTCGTGCGCGGCGGCAACGCCTTCGCGCGCACGGCCGCGCGGGTGTGCGTGACCAAGGGCGCGCTGCCGAGCGACGTGCGTCGCGCGTACACCGCTCCGTATCGGAGCTGGGCCGACCGCATCGCGACCCTGCGCTTCGTCGAGGACATCCCGCTTCGCCCGAGCGATCGCGCCTACCGCGTGGTCTCCGAGACGGAGGGCAAGCTGCCGCGCCTCGCGGACAAGCCGATGCTGCTCGCGTTCGGCCTCCGGGACTTCGTCTTCGATCGCCACTTCCTCGCCGAGTGGGAGCGCCACTTCCCGAAGGCCGAGGTCATGCGCTTCGCCGACGCAGGCCACTACGTGCTCGAAGACGAGCGCGACGTGCTGCTGCCGAAGATCGCCTCGTTTCTCACGTGACGTGAGGCCTGTTCTCTCCGTGCCGACCGTGCGTAGGCTCGGAGGGTGACCCGGGCGCCGCTTCGTCACCTCTGCCTCCTGCTGCTTGCCTCGCTCTGGGCCTCGCTCTGGGCGAGCTGCAGTCGTCCTCGCACCCAGCTCGTCGTGGCGGTGGAAGCGGACCCTTCGATCGTAGAGGACGCGGCCTGCTACCACGTCGCCGTCTCGCGCGTGGGCGACGACGGAACGCTCGGCAACGAGGCGTGGTTCTCGACGTCGTTGCGCGGCACGTCGCCGATCGAAGGAGTTCCCTTCTCGTTCGGCGTCACGGCGCCCGACGACGATCCCTCGCGGCGGGTGGAGCTGCGCGTCTCGGCGCTGCGGGCCGGGGCATGCGCCACCCAGCTTCTCGAGCCATCCGAGGTCATCGTCACCGACGTGACGCGCACGGGCTACCTCGCGCATCTGGCCCTCCCGGTCCGCGTCTACCTCGCCTCGAGCTGCATCGGGCTGGTCTGCGCGGAGGGCTCGGTCTGTCGCGCGGGGGCATGCGTCTCGCCCGAGCAGCCTCCTCCGCCGGCTCTCGAGGGTCCAGTGAACGTCGCCTTCGTCACGAGCGCGCGCCACGACGGGGCGCTCGGGGGCCTCGAGGCGGCCGACGCGATCTGCAACCAAGAGGCCCTCGACGCGGGGCTCGAGGGGCACTTCGTCGCGTGGCTGGCGCTCGGCACTGGCGACCCCACGGATCGGCTCGGAGACGCGCGCGGATGGATCCGCACCGACGGCCGGGTCGTCGCCTACGAGCAGGCCGATCTCCACGCGGGCATGCTGGTGCACCCGATCATGCTCGATGCTACGGGCGCCCGTGTGCTGTCGGGCGATGCGTGGTCCAACGCGCGCGGCAGCGGCGACGATTGCCGTGGCTGGACCAGCAGCGCCACCGACGTCTACGGCGTCCGTGGCCGCGTGACCGAGGCGGCGCCCGGCGCGTGGGCGAGCGGCCCTGCCAGCGCGAGCCTCTCGGCGTGCAACACGCAGCAGCACCTCTACTGCTTCCAGGTCGACCACGACACGGGTGCGCCCGCGCTCGATCCACCGACCGACGGTCGACGGATCTTCGTGTCCGACGAGCTGTCGGGCTCCCCCGACCAGGTCTGCGCCGAGAGCGTCCGTGCGGCCGGCCTCGACCTCCGCGCGCACGCGCTCGTCGCGTCGTCCACAGCGAGCGCGCTCTCGCGCATCACCCTCGACGAGCGTCCGTGGGTTCGCATGGACGGGCAGGTCGTGTTCCTCGATCGCGTGAACGTGACGGCCGATCTCCCGCGCCTTCCGGTCCTGCTCGACGCGTCGGCCCGCCCGGTGCCCGACCCCTACCTCGTCTTCACCGGCGCCGAGGACATCACCACGTTCGGCACCGCCACGGGCCCCCCGCGTACGTGCGAGGACTGGACGCAGGGCGACGGCACCATGCCCGGCCCGGCGGTCGGCTCCGCCTCGTCGGCCTCGGACGGCTGGTTCTTCTGGTCGTTCCGCGCGCAATGCTCCACGGCGCGCCGCTTCTACTGCCTCGAGGACTGACCGAGAACGACCGCGTCTCGGGATCGAGCCGCCTCACGGGTTCGCCCGTCTGGTACCGTTGCCGGCTCGGAGGCTCGTTATGCATCGGATCGTCTCGCTCACGTTGGTCGTCGGTGCTCTCGTCCTCGGCTGCGGAGGCGGCTCGTCGTCGGGGTCGGGATCGAGCAGCGGCGCCGCGGCCGTCGAGCCCGTGGGCAACGCCGCGGTCACCGCCCGCATCGCGAGCGTCCCCGCGCCCCCGATCCCGTGGAGCACGCAGTTCTCCGCGATCACGCCCGCGCAGGCCGACGTCCTCTGTCCATGGGCCGCGACGAACGTGCGGACGACCGAGGTGAACGAGACCTGCCCCGACGGCTCCAACGTGCACATCGGCGCCGGCTGCGAGACCGACGGCCTCATGCAGATGGTCACGCAGCTCGGTCAGGCCCAGTGCTCGATGACGGTGGCGGAGTACATGGGGTGCTTGCTCGCGATGCGCGCCGATCCCTGTGGCGCGGGCCCGTTCGGCTCGAACGCCCCCGAGTGCGAGGCGATGACGGGCTGCATCCGCGCGGCGTTCGCGGCCGCGCAGAGCGCGCAACAAGGGCAGTGACGGTGCGCTGCGGAGCGCTCTTGGTGGTCGCGGTGGTCGCAGCCCCATTCTTCGTGGGCGGCCTCGCCTCGAGCGCCTCCGCCCGCCGCGCGCCGGCCACGCGCCAGTGCTTCTGCTTCGCGTGGATCCACGGCGACGACTTCGGTACCTCGTGCGAGCCGACCCTGGCAGCGTGCGAGCAAGAGGCGCGGGACCTGGGCCGCGAGCACACGGACTGTCGCGGGACGCGCCGCCCCGCATGCGACGACGAGGCCACGATCGGCGGCCAGCGCATGCGTCGGGACTGAACCGAGAGCGCGAAATAACCCGTCCCCGTCGCGGGTTACGGGCCTGTCACGCGTGACTCGCCCGTTCGCCCGGGCGGGGCGCGAGGCTCTCTCGTCTGTGACCCCGTGTCTTCGCGCGGCCCGCGCGCGGTCGTCCCCCCGTCGGCAGGTTCTCCCTCCCTCCCTCCTCCCTCCCGAACATGCCCCTCCGGTGGTCCGAGCGCGTCCGAGCCGAGCTCGAGACCGTCGCAGACGAGAGAGCCGCGTGGCGCTATCCTCGCCCGCCCTCCGGCCGGCCGACGCGGCCCGCCGTTCTCCCGTAGGTCCCAACCCGCATGTACACCGACGTCCGCGCCATCAACGAGCTCGTCCAGCGCGAGAGCGCCTTCACCGACGCGATCCTCCACGAGGTGGGCAAGGTCATCGTGGGCCAAGAGCCCATGATCGAGCGGATCCTGATCGGCCTGCTCACAGGCGGTCACGTGCTGCTCGAGGGCGTCCCCGGCCTCGCCAAGACGCTCACCGTCAAGACCGTCTGCGAGACCATCGCGGCCAAGTTCTCTCGCATCCAGTTCACCCCCGACATGCTGCCCGCCGACGTGATCGGCACGGTCATCTACAACCAGCAGCGCGGGGAATTCTCGGCCAAGCGCGGCCCGATCTTCGCGAACCTCGTGCTCGCCGACGAGATCAACCGCGCGCCGGCCAAGGTGCAGAGCGCGCTGCTCGAGGCGATGCAGGAGCGGCAGGTCACCATCGGCGACACGACCTTCGGGCTCGAGGCGCCGTTCATGGTCATGGCCACGCAGAACCCCGTCGAGCAGGAGGGCACCTACCCCCTGCCGGAGGCGCAGGTCGATCGCTTCATGCTCCACGTCCTCGTGGGCTACCCCACGCGCGAGGAAGAGAAGCGCGTCATGGAGCGGATGACCAAGCTCGCGCTCTCTTCCCACCTGGGCAAGGAGCGCAGCGGCAACGAGCTCGCGATCAACGCCGTCACCTCCACGGAGCAGGTCCTCAAGGCCCGCGAGACGATCGCGCACGTGATCGTCGACGACAAGATCAACGACTACATCCTCGACGTGGTCGTGGCCACACGCGATCCGAAGAAGGCGGGCCTCAAGGATCTCTCGGGCATGGTCGCGCACGGCGCCTCGCCGCGAGCCTCGATCGCCCTGAACCTCGCGGCGCGCGCGCACGCGTTCGTGCGCCACCGCGGCTACGTCACCCCCGAGGACGTCAAGGCCGTGGGGCCCGACGTGCTCCGCCATCGCATCATCCTCACGTACGAGGCCGAGGCCGAGGAGATCACGAGCGATCAGGTCGTCCGAAGGATCTTCGACAAGGTCGAGGTCCCCTGATTTCCCGCGCCTCCGGCGCTCGGAAGGGGGGCCCCTGGGCCCCCCTGTAACCCCCCGCTCGTCGGTCGTCGCTACGCTCCTCCTCCTCGCTGCTCCAGGGGGCGCTTCGCTCCCCCGCCGCAGGGCGCCCCGTGCTGGCTGACCTTCCGAACGCCGCCTCGCTCCACTTCCGAACGCTGCTCGCTTCCAGCTTTTCGAACCCCGCTCCCATCGCTCGTCCAGCTCCCGGCTTCCCACTCGGCTGACTTCGCGTGATTCCCAGAGAGCTCATCAAGAAGCTGAAGAAGATCGAGATCCGCACGGCACGGCTCGCCAACGAGCAGCTCGCGGGTGGGTATCACTCCGTCTTCAAGGGCCGAGGCATGGCCTTCAGCGAGGTGCGTCAGTACCAGCCTGGCGACGACGTGCGCTTCATCGACTGGAACGTCTCGGCGCGCATGAACGAGACCTACGTGAAGGTCTTCACCGAAGAGCGCGAGATGACGGTGATGCTGCTCGTCGATCTCTCGGCCTCCGAGAAATTCGGCGCGGCGGCACGGCCCAAGGTCGAGACCGTCGCCGAGGTCTCGGCGTTGCTCGCGTTCAGCGCGATCAAGAACAACGACCGCGTCGGGCTCATCGTGTTCACCGACCGCATCGAGCGCTTCGTGCCCCCCAAGAAGGGCAAGGGCCACGTCATGCGCGTGGTCACCGAGATCCTCAACGCGCGGCCCGAGGGGCGCGGCACGGACCTGTCGGTGGCGCTCGATCTGCTGGGCGGCGTGCAGCGGCGTCGCGCGGTCTCGTTCCTCGTCTCCGACCTCGTCGCCGAGGACTACGAGCGCTCGCTCCGCATCGCGGCGGCGCGCCACGATCTCATCCCCATCCAGGTCGTCGATCCGCGCGAGGAGGAGCTGCCCGACATCGGCCTGGCCCTCGTGGAGGATCTCGAGAGCGGAGACCTCGTCGAGATCGACACGAGCGATCCGCGGGTCCGAAAGGCCTTCGCGAAGCGGGTGGCCAAGGAGCGCGCCGCGCGCGAGCAATTCTTTGGTCGCCTCGGCATGGATCACGTCGTGGTCCACACCGATCGCGACTACGTGAAGCCGCTCGGGGATCTCTTCCGACGCCGCCAGCGTCGTATGAAGGGGTACGGATGAGCACGCGCGCGCTCCGTCTGCTGGCGCTCTGCCTCCTCGCGCTCTGTCTCGCGGTCGGCGCGGCGGCGCCGGTGCGCGCGCAGCAGCGCGACATCACGGCCTTGCTCGACGATGCGGGCCCTGCGCTCGAGGCCG
>JAIBCE010000318.1 GCA_019694315.1 Sandaracinaceae bacterium | reverse complement strand
TGGGTGCGAGGTCGGCGGGTGCCAGTCCGATGGGTGCCAGTCCGATGGGTGCCAGTCCGATGGGTGCCAGTCCGATGGGTGCCAGTCCGATGGGTGCCAGTCCGATGGGTGCCAGTCCGATGGGTGCCAGTCCGGTGGGTGCCAGTCCGATCGCGGGAGCGTTGGCGACGGGGCGTCCCGTGCTGCCGTCCGGCCTGCGGGAGAGGTTCTACGTGCGCGGCGATCTGCCGCGACCGAGCCAGTATCGGCCTGGGCTCCTCTGCACCGCGAGCGTGCACTACGTGGACGCGAAGTCGGAGCTCGATGCGTGGCTCACGCCGTCGTTGCTCGCGCCGCTCGTGGACGATGGGCCCGACTGGGCCCAGGCGTGGTTCCTGGGGACTGGGGAGGTCCCGGTGGCCGACGCGCCGGTGGACGGTGCCCAGTTCGCGGCGCTCCCCGGCGGCGCGTCGCGCCCAGCCTCGTACAAGACGTGGGAGAAGTCGGCGCTGGCGCACCTGCTCCGCGATCGCCCCCTCGTGCTGCCGTCGGTCGGCGAGCTGTCGCTCGTGGGCAAGGTCGGCGAGAGCCGAGACGCGTTCGTCGCGCGCGCGACGCACGCGCTGCACGAGGGACGCGATGACGAGCTCGACGCGCTCGCGAGCAAGTGGCAGCCGAAGATCGACAAGGCCAGGGACAAGCTCGAGCGCGCCAAGCGCAAGCTCGCCGAGGAGAGCTCGGATGGCACGGCGACGATGCTCACGAGCGGCGTCGAGATCGGGGCGACGGTGCTCGGTGCCATGTTCGGCGGGCGCCGCCGGTCGGTGAGCGCTGGCGTCTCGCGTGTGGCGCGCTCGGCGCGGAGCGCGGCGCGTCAGAGCGCCGACAAGGACGCAGCGGCCGCAGAGGTGAAGGCCTGCGAGGCAGAGCTCGCACGCCTCGAGACGAGCGTGAAGGCCGCGCTCGACGAGATCCGGGCGACCTGGAGGCCCGAGAACCTCCAGATCGTCGACAAGGTCGTGCGCGCGAAGAAGGGAGACCTCCGCATCGAGCGTCTCGAGCTCTGCTGGGTGCCGGTCGCCTGAGGGACTGGCTCGGCCACGACGAGAAGCTTCGGGCTGGCCACGAGAAGCTTCGGGCTGGCCACGAGAAGCTTCGGGCTGGCCACGAGAAGCTACGGGCTGGCCACGAGAAGCCGGTCTTCGGACCGTCCCGTGGTCGTGCTCGTGACTCCCCTCGGGCCTGCCGGACGCAGTCGCGCAGACGTGATCGCGAGCTGCGAGGCACGCGTGCGCGGAGACGGTGCTCGGTGGCTCACGCTGCTCGGGGCATCGCCATTCACGCCCTCGTGCCGAGTGGATTTCCCTCCTGCGGTTGGGGGCAAGACCGCAACCGCTCCGCTGTCTTCGTGCGAGCGCTCAGCGGAGCGCAGCCACCTCGAGGTCGGGGGCTGGATCGTCGCGACGCGGCAGAGCGGTGAGCGTCTGGAGCGCCTTGGCGAGCGGGAGCGACATGCGCTCCACGCTCTCTCGGTCGCGTTGGAGCGACTCGGACGTGATCCAGCCGCGCGCCTCGAGCATCGGTGTGCAGGAGCCCTGCGACGCGCACGCGTCGAGCACTCGTCCCACCTCCAAGGCCGCAGCGCCCTGGTCGTGACCGCGGAGGCCGCCCATTCCGAGCGCGCCCTCGGCGCGATAGGTGGCGACGCACGCGATCTCCCGCGCCAGCCGTTGATCGCGCCGGCGCGGGGAGGCGAGCGTCACGAGCGCGTCTCGGAGCGCGTCGGCGATCTCGACCCTGCGCGACGGGACACGCGACGCCGCGAGCAAGCTCGCGTCTGCGGCCGCGGAGACGACGAGGTGGTCGTGCACGCCCTCTGCGAGGATGCTCGTGAGCCGCACGCGGAGCGCCATCCACTCCGCCTGCTCGTCGGCGGTCCCGGTGCCGTACCGGATGAGGGCGTTGCGAGCGGTCGACGACAGTAGAGAGACGCCGGAGCGGCAGCGGCAGCGGAGCGCGAGCCGCGCGGCGGCGGTGAGCGCGGAGGCCGCGAGCGGCTTCGCGGATGAGTCCCATGCGTCGGGAACGTCCTCGGGGAGGGCGCTCTCGAACGTCGCCGCGACGTCACAGCGCGAGAGCGCAGGATCGCTCGAGAGCTCCCAGCACCGCGCTTGCTCGGCCTCGACGAAGGCGTTCACTCGCACCTGGTTGCGGATGCCGCTCCGGCTCTCCGCGCCGGGCAGCGCCTCCACGGCGAGCGCGGTGAGCACCACGTCCGTTCCCAGCCCGGCCACCACGAGCAGCGCGAGCAGGGCCGGAGCAGGGCGCATGACCCTTCGACCGCGGTGCACGCGCGGGGTTCCCGCGCCGCGATCGTCGGTTTCTTCCCTCCGCCGGCGGCCACGGCTAGAAGCGGGCTCGTGCGTCGGCTCAGGACCCTCGTGTGCGCTCTCTGGCTCGCTGGCGCGCCGCTCGTCGGCGCGTCGCTCGTGAGCGCGCGCGCGGTCGCGCAGTCCGTGGCGGACGACGCGCAGGAGTCCGACGAGCTCCGCGCCCTGCGCCTCGCGGAGCTCGAGCTCTTTCCGCCGCACGCCGAGCCGCTCGTGGATCTCACGCAGGCCGATCGTGGGCTCGGCCTCGTGCCGGGATCGCTCACGAGCGAGGTGCCCGACGGAGAGCCCGAGGTCGCCACGGGCACGACGCGGGATCTCTCGTGGCTCGAGGGGCTCACGCTCCCCGACATCCCGGTGCGCTGGGACGAGCGGGTGATCCGCTATCTCGAGTTCTTCCGCGACGATCCGCGCGGGCGCGCGCTGATCCGCAGCTGGATGGTGCGGGTGGAGCGCTACGGCCCGATGATCCGCGAGACGCTGCGGGCCGAGGGGATGCCCGAGGACATCCTCTACCTCGCGATGATCGAGAGCGGTTTCGATCCGCGCGCACGGTCCGACGCAGGGGCCGTGGGCCTCTGGCAGTTCGTGAGCCGCACGGGCGCCGAGTACGGCCTCTCCCAGAGCCACTGGGTCGACGAGCGCATGGATCCGGAGGCCGCGACGCACGCGGGCGCGCGCTACCTCGGCGCGCTCCACACGCGCTTCGGCACGTGGGAGCTCGCGTTCGCTGCGTACAACATGGGCTACGGCGCGCTCCTCCGGAGCATGCGCAAGTACGGCACGAACGACTTCTGGCGCCTCTCGCGCCTCGAGGCCGCGCTGCCGTACGAGACGAACCTCTACGTGGCGAAGGTGATGGCCTGCGCGATCGTCGGACGGAACCTCGAGCGCTTCGGCCTCGGGGATCTGCTGCGCGAGCCGCCGCTCACGTGGGACGAGGTGGAGGTGCCCGCCGGCACCACGCTCGCTCAGATCGCGCGCGCGAGCGAGTCGACCGTGGACGAGCTGCGTCGGCTCAATCCGTCGCTTCGTCGCGATCGCACGCCGCCAGGTCGCGCGCTCTCGTCGGTGCGCGTGCCCGGGGGGCGAGGCGCCACCTTCGCGGAGCGCTGGCCGCGGGTGCGGCCGGGTCGCCCCGCGCACGTGCCCTACATCGTGAGGCTCGGCGAGGATCTCTCGACCGTCGCGCATCGCTTCCGCACCACCGAGGCCTCGCTGCGAGAGCTCAACGCGCTCGCGGCCACCGATGTGGTGCGACCGGGCTTCGACCTGATGGTGCCCGCGGTCGCGCCGCGCGAGCCGCGCTGCGCGACGCCGCCCGTGGTGGTCGTGCCGGCGCGGACCTTCACGTACGAGGGCCGCCGGCAGGTCTTCTATCGCGTGACGCGCGGGGATCGGCTGCCCGAGATCGCGCGCTTCTTCGGGGTGAGCCTCGCCGACGTGCGTCAGTGGAACGAGGTCGACCCGCGCGCGACGCTGCAGGATGGCCTCTTTCTCCAGCTCTTCGTGCCGAGCGACTTCGACACCTCGCGCGCGGTCGTGCTGACGCCCGACGAGGTGCAGGTCCTCGTCATGGGCAGCGAGGAATTCTACGAGCACCACGTCCGGCAGGAGGGCCGCGTGCGCCTGCGCTACCGCGTGCGCGAGGGTGACTCGCTCTCCACGATCGCGAACCGCTTCGGCATCACGGTGGGCTCGATGTGCCGCATCAACGTGATGCCGCGCGACACCGTGCTGGCGATCGGGCAGGAGCTCATCGTCTACACGACGCCCGAGCGTGTGCCGCCCGAGCTCCGCGCGCAGATCGAGCCCGAGCCGGAGGAGGCCGGAACCGCGCCCTCGCCGACCGGGACCGACGAGCCGGGAGAGACCGGAGCGGCGAGCGAGACCGAGGGCCCGCGCGCAAGCGAAAGCGACGACGAAAGCGACACTGTGGCGCCGAGCGGAGGCCACGCCGCAGACGCGAGCGAAGGCGCGCCGCGCGCAGCCGACGCGACCCCGCGCGACGCGCAGGACGGCGGAGGCGACGCCGCGAGCGAGCGCGAAGGTGCGCGCGAGGGTGCGCGCGAGGGTGCGCGCGAGGGTGAAGGCGCGAGCGAAGGCGCCACTCCCAGCGAGTGAAGCCACGCGCGAGCGAGGCGAAGTGCACTCGCAGAAGCAGCAACGAAACGGCCCCCGATCCGCGAGGAATCGGGGGCCGAGCCGCACGAGCGCGCGGTGTGCGATCAGCGACGACGGCGCGCGAGCGCGAGGCCGAGGAGGCCCAGCAGCGCGAGCCAGCCGCTCTTCGGTGCGTCGGTGCGCACGCTGCACCCGCACGCGCCGCCCGCGAGGCCGTGCGGACGATCTCCCATGCCCGCATCTCCCACGCCCGCGTCGGCGAGGCCCGCGTCGGTGCCGTGGCAGGTGCCGCTCGGCACGTCGCACACCTCGCCCGTGGGGCACGGCGTGCTCTCGTCGCACACGCCGCACACTGCGTCGGGCGCGCAGATCGACGTGCGGCACTCCTCGGGGCTCGCGCAGGTCGAGCCGGGCAGGAGGCCGCACAGGTCGTCGCTCGCCTCGCACACGCGGCTCAAGCAGACCGCGTCGCCCACGGGCTCGCTGCACTCGCCGTCGAGCGTGGGGTCGTGGCCCGGCGTCATCGGGACGGCCATGCCGTTCGGGATGCGGGGCACGCAGGTATGCGAGGCCGTGTCGCAGTACTGCGTCTCGGTGACGCAGTCGCTGTCGCGATCGCAGCCCGTCGTCGGACGACACAGGCCATCGCTGCCGCAGATGCCCGAGCGGCACACGATCGCGCCGTCGGCCGCGGTGCACGGGCCCTCGCCGTCGCGATAGCCGCAGTGGCCGTCGCCGGGCGAGCACACCCCGGAGCGGCAGACCACGCTTCCCGTCGCGACGGTGCAGGGGCCGCCCTCGAGGCCGTTGCGGTAGCCGCAGAGGTCGTCGCTCGCCTCGCAGACACGGCTCACGCACACCGCGTCACCCACGGGCGCGGTGCACATGCCGTCGAGCGCGGGATCGTGGCCCGTGATCGTGGGCACGTGGTTGCCGTTCGGGATGCGGGGCACGCACATGTTCGTGGACGTGTCGCAGAACTCGCCGCCCGCTGTGCAGTCCGCGTCGCGGAAGCACTCGAGCACGGTGAACGAGTCGCGATCGACCACGGTGGGCGAGAGCGAGGCCTCGATGCCGTAGGTCGCGCCGGGCGTGAGGCCCGTGATCGCGCCGTCGGCGCACGACCACATCTGCATGTGCACCACGGCCGTGCAGGTCTGCGAGAAGCCGCCGGGGCCGGTCACCGCGACGGTGATGGTCTGGCCATCGGCCACGTTGGCCGTGCCCGAGGGCGTGGCGCTCGTCGAGGCGTGCGAGCCCACGGGCTCACGGATGTCGATGCCGAAGCGCAGTTGCGCCGTGGGAGAGACCGTCTGCGGCAGGCCGAGCGCCGGGCCACAGGGGCTCGGCATCGCGATGGCGCCCCAGCGGAAATTGCACGCGAGGCCCGCGGCGTTGGGGTTCTCGACGACGCTCACGCTCATGTCCGGCACCGTGCCGGTCGCGATGTAGACGCGACCGTCGGGGCCGAGGCGCGCTTGGCCGTTCGAGTAGATCGGCATGCGCTCGTCGAGCTTCGTGAAAGTGCCAGTGAGGAAGTCGTACTGGTAGACGCGGCTCACCTGCGGCGTGCTCGCCGTGCCCATGCGCGACGTGAGCGTGGAGAAGTAGAGCTTGGTGTCGTCGGGCGAGAACGCTCCGCCGTAGTACTCGCGGTCCACGCCCGTCGTGAGCTCGGTGCGGCCCGAGACCGTGCCCGTCGCGCGATCGAAGTCGAACGAGACGATCGCGCGCGGGATGCCCTCGACCGAGCTGTTCGACGAGATGACGAGGCGGTCGCCGGCGTTGCTCGAGGCGAAGATGTTCCAGCCGGTCGTCCACACGGCCACCGAGGTGGGCACACGCACGGGCGCGCCGATTCCGTCGACCGTCACGGGCAAGACGAAGATCGCGCCGTCGCCCGAGACGAGCAGCCAGTAGTCGACGCCGTTGGCGTGCTGGATGAGCAGCATGCCCTCACGGCCCGTGGTGGCGCCGCCGTCGAGCGTGACGCTGACGTTCGAGCCCACGGCCGTGACGGGGCCCGTGGTGTCGATCTCGCGGTAGGCGACGGTCGCGGTCGCGTGCTCGCTGTGGGTGATCACGAACAAGCGGTTGGGCGTGAGCGGGCGCGGGATGATCACGCCCGAGTGCATCGAGGACGTGTGGCCCGCGAGGCCCGTGGCGACCATGGTGCCTGCACCGTCCCACACCGTGACGCCGTCGGACGAGACGAGCAGCTCTCCCGAGGCCGGATCGGAGAGCGTCGCGCTCCCCTCGGCCGTCATGATCACCGGGTCGGTGCCGGGCGTGAGGACCGTGGCCGACTCGTCCCACGAGAGACGACAGCGAGTGCCGAAGGTCCAGACGTCGGCGTGGCGTGAGCGCTGGGCGAGGGCGGGGCTCGCGAGCAGCGAGGCCCCCGCGAGCGCGAGGGCCGAACCGAGGATCGGGAGGGAAAGCGAGGGGCGCATGAGGCTCCGTGTGCCGCAGGACATCGCGGCGAAGGCGCCGACCATGCCCCGGACGGCCCGGACTGCAAGGCCGGCCGGCCCCTTTCGGGGGCGGCGTGCGGGCGCGAAAACGTCACACGTTGCGCACGCACGCTTTTGG
This sequence comes from Sandaracinaceae bacterium, assembly GCA_019694315.1. Taxonomy (GTDB): domain Bacteria; phylum Myxococcota_A; class Polyangia; order Polyangiales; family Sandaracinaceae; genus JAFLCL01. The sequence continues at coordinate 2,030 of JAIBCE010000318.1, read as the reverse complement.
AGGCCTGGGCGGCCCGTGGGCTACGATCGAGGGATGCAGAGCCCGCAAGGCCCCGATCTCGCGCACGGCACGCCGGACATGTTCTTCAACCGCGAGCTCTCGTGGCTGGAGTTCAACGAGCGCGTGCTCAGCGAAGCGCGCGATCCGAGCGTCCCGCTCCTCGAGCGCCTGAAATTCGTGGTGATCGCCGCGAGCAACCTCGACGAGTTCTTCATGGTCCGCGTCGCTGGCCTGGTCGGTCAGGTGCGGGACCGTGTGACGGCCCTCCAGGCCGACGGCCTCAGCCCCGCCGAGCAGCTCGCGGTGTGCGCCTCCAAGGTGGGCCGCATGCGCACCGAGATGAGCGAGGCGATGCTGACCGAGATCCTGCCGGAGCTCTCGACGCGCGGCGTGCGGCTCCTCCAGGTGGCGTCGCTGTCGGCGGCCGGGCGCGCGCACCTCGCCGACTACTTCCACCGGCAGGTCATGCCGGTCCTCACGCCGCTCGCGATCGATCCGGGCCATCCCTTCCCGCACCTCCGCAACAAGAGCCTCAACCTCATCGCGATCCTCTCGGGCACCGGCTCGAGCCCCGATGCGCCGGCCTTCGCGGTGGTGCAGGTGCCGCAGGTGCTGCCGCGCCTCGTGCGCGTCGCACCGGAAGAAGTGGGCGGCACGCGCGCGGCCTACGTGCTCCTCGACGATCTCATCTCGTCGTACATGAGCGAGCTGTTCCCGGGCTTCGAGTGTCGCGGCGCTTGGCCGTTCCGCGTGATCCGCAATTTCGACCTCTCGATCGACGAGGAGGAGGCCGAGGACCTCCTCGAGGTCATCAAGCAAGAGGTGCGGCGCCGTGACCGCGGCAACGCAGTGGCCGTGCTCGTCGATGGCCGCGTCGATGCCTCGGCGCTCGAGATGCTGCGCGAGTCCATCTCGATCGATCCCCAGTACGTGTTCCGCGTGGATGGCCCGCTGAACCTCCCCGACCTCTCCCACCTGGGCGAGTCGCTCGCGGAGGATCCGACGCTCCGCGACGATCCGTTCGTGCCGCAGCGCTTGCCGCCGTTCCGCAATCACGACGACGTGTTCGCCGTGATCGCGCAGGGCGACGTGCTCCTGCACCACCCCTACGAGACGTTCGATCCGGTGGTCGAGCTCATCGAGCAAGCGGCGGTCGACCCGAACGTGCTCGCGATCAAGCAGACGCTCTACCGGACGAGCGGCGACAGCCCGATCGTGAAGGCGCTCATGCGGGCGGCCGAGAACCACAAGCAGGTCACCGCGCTCGTCGAGATCAAGGCCCGCTTCGACGAGGAGAACAACATCGCGTGGGCGCGCCGCATGGAGGAGGCGGGCGTGCACGTCGTGTACGGGCTCGTCGGTCTCAAGACGCACGCCAAGGCTGCGCTCGTCGTGCGCCGCGAGGGCAGCGAGCTGCGTCGCTACGTGCACCTCGGCACGGGCAACTACAACCCCTCGACGGCGCGGCTCTACACGGATCTGTCGTATTTCACGTGCAAGCCGGAGTTCGGCGAGGACGCGAGCTCGCTCTTCAACCTGCTCACCTCGTGCACGGCGCCGGCGACGTGGCGCAAGCTCATCGCCGCACCGCTCGGCCTGCACGAGCGCATCCTCGGCCTCATCGAGCGCGAGGCGCACAACGCACGCCACGGCCGACGCGCCCGGATCATCGCCAAGATGAACTCGCTCGTGGATCCCGACGTGATCCTCGCGCTCTACCGGGCCTCGCAGGCGGGCGTGTCGATCGATCTCGACGTGCGCGGCATCTGCTGCCTCAAGCCTGGCGTGCCCGGCGTGAGCGAGAACATCCGCGTCCGGGCGCTGGTCGACCGCTTCCTCGAGCACGCGCGCATCTTCGTGTTCGAGGCCGGCGGGGCGCAGGAGGTCTACTGCTCGAGCGCGGACTGGATGCCGCGCAACTTCCACCGGCGCGTCGAGGTGCTCTTCCCCATCGAGGAGCCGGCGCTGCGGGCGCGCATCGTCGACGAGATCCTCGCTGTGGAGCTGCGCGACGACGTGAAGGCGCACCT